>NZ_JBFMHW010000011.1:0-202182 GCF_040754745.1 Pseudomonas sp. SB113 | reverse complement strand
CCCAAAAATCTTGGGAGCGCTACGCACTCCAACGCGGGGCAAGCCCGCTCGCCACAGGGAATGGGTTACTGCGCAGTCGGCCCCACTTCACGCAACGGCTTGCCACGCACCGGCGCATCGCCCGCCACGTAGTAGTCGGCAGTGCTGCGCGGCAGCGGCTGGCGGCCACGGATCTTGTCGGCGATTTTCTCGGCGATCATGATCGTCGGGGCGTTCAGGTTGCCGGTGGTGATGATCGGCATGATCGACGCATCGACCACACGCAGGCCCTGCATGCCATGCACGCGGCCTTCGCCATCGACCACGGCCATCTCGTCGTCGCCCATCTTGCACGAGCAGGACGGGTGGAACGCGGTTTCGGCGTGCTCGCGGATGAACTTGTCGAGTTGCTCATCGGTTTGCACCTCGATGCCCGGGCTGATTTCGCGGCCACGGTACGGGTCCAGCGCCGGCTGCTGCATGATTTCACGGGTCAGGCGGATGCCGTCGCGGAACTCCTGCCAGTCCTGCTCGGTGGCCATGTAGTTGAAGAGGATGCTCGGGTAATCCCGTGGGTTCTTCGACTTCAGTTGCACGCGGCCACGGCTCGGCGAACGCATGGAGCCCATGTGCGCCTGGAAACCGTGCTCTTTCACACCGTTGCTGCCGTTGTAGTTAATCGCCACCGGCAGGAAGTGGTACTGGATGTTCGGCCATTCGAATTCCGGACGCGAACGGATAAAACCGCCCGCTTCGAACTGGTTACTGGCGCCGATGCCGGTGCCGTTGAACAGCCACTCGGCACCAATGGCCGGCTGGTTGTACCAGAGCAGCGACGGGTACAGCGACACCGGCTGAGTGCACGCATATTGCAGGTACAGCTCAAGGTGGTCCTGCAGGTTTTCGCCGACGCCAGGCAGGTCGTGGACCACCGGTATGTCGAGGCTTTCCAGCAGTTTGGCCGGGCCCACGCCGGAGCGTTGCAACAGTTGCGGCGAAGCGATCGCACCGCTGCACACCAGCACTTCTTTACGCGCACGGGCTTCAACGCGCTCTTCGGCGGCACCGATGAGGTAACGCACGCCAACGGCACGCTTGCCTTCGAACAACACTTTGTCGGTGAGGGCGTGGGTCACGATGGTCAGGGTCGAACGCTTCTTGGCCGTGTCCAGGTATCCGCGCGCGGTGCTGGCGCGACGGCCGTTCGGCGTGACGGTACGGTCCATCGGGCCGAAGCCTTCCTGCTGGTAACCGTTCAAGTCTTCGGTGCGCGGGTAACCGGCCTGCACGCCCGCTTCAACCATGGCGTGGAACAGCGGGTTGTTGCCGGCTTTAGGCGTGGTCACGCTGACCGGGCCATCGCCGCCGTGCCAGTCGTTCGGGCCGATGTCGCGGGTTTCGGCCTTGCGGAAATACGGCAGGCAGTCGAGGTAGCTCCAGTCTTCCAGACCTGGCAGCTTCGACCAGTTGTCGTAGTCCATGGCGTTGCCACGGATGTAGCACATGCCGTTGATCAGCGAAGAGCCACCCAGGCCCTTGCCGCGACCGCATTCCATCCGGCGGCCGTCCATGTGCGGCTCTGGATCGGTTTCGTAGGCCCAGTTGTAGCGACGGCCTTGCAGCGGGAAGGCCAGGGCGGCCGGCATCTGGGTACGGAAGTCGAGACGGTAGTCGGGACCGCCGGCTTCCAGCAGCAGGACGGTGACGCCTTCGTCTTCGGTCAGACGGGTCGCCAGGGTGTTACCGGCGGAGCCGGCACCCACAATGATGTAGTCGTATTCTTGGGACATAAATGCACCCTCTTAAAAGTTTGGCCGCCCGTAGCAGCTGCCGAGGAACGAGGCTGCGTTGGGCTGCGTAGCAGACCCCAAGATCGCTACGCAGCCTCGCTTGCGCTCGTCAGCTGCTACGGCGGACCTTGGGATCGATACGCGCTGAGTTGAGTGGGGTTGCTTAGAACACCGAGGCGTAGTCGCCCAGCTCAACCTGTACCGATTTGATGCGGGTGAAGTTGTTCAGCGAGCTGATGCCGTTCTCACGGCCCACACCGGATTGCTTGTAGCCACCGACCGGCATCTTCGCGTCGGACTCGCCCCAGGCGTTGATCCAGCAGATGCCCGCTTCCAGTTGATGAATCACGCGGTGTGCGCGGTTCAGGTCCTTGGTCACAAGGCCCGCGGCCAGGCCGAAGTCGGTGTCGTTGGCGCGGCGGATCACTTCTTCTTCAGTCTCGTAGGTAAGGATGCTCATCACCGGGCCGAAGATTTCTTCACGGACGATGGTCATCTCGTCGGTGCAGTCGGTGAACACGGTCGGGGCAACAAAGGCGCCTTTGGCGAAGTCGCCGTCGGTCAGACGGTCGCCGCCGCACAGCACGCGGGCGCCTTCTTCCTTACCTTTGGCGATGTAGCCCAGCACGCTTTCCATGTGGGCGAAGCTGACCAGCGGGCCGAAGTTGGTGTTGTCGTCTTGCGGGTCGCCAACGCGGATGCGCGCAACACGCTCAACGATCTTGGCTTCGAACGCGGCTTGCAGGTGCTTGGGCACGAACACGCGGGTGCCGTTGGTGCAGACCTGACCGGAGCTGTAGAAGTTGGCCATCATCGCGATGTCGGCCGCACGATCCAGGTCGGCGTCTTCGAACACGATCAGCGGCGACTTGCCGCCCAGTTCCATGGTCACTTCCTTGAGCGAAGAGCTCGAAGCGCTGGCCATGACTTTCTTGCCGGTGTCGGTGCCGCCGGTGAACGAAACTTTCTCGATGCGTGGGTGCTCGGTCAGCCAGGTGCCGACTTCACGGCCGCTGCCGGTCAAGACGTTGAACACGCCTGCTGGAACGCCGGCCTCGGTGTAGATCTCGGCCAGTTTCAGAGTGGTCAGCGAGGTGACTTCGCTGGGCTTGAAGATCATCGCGTTACCGGCGGCCAGCGCCGGTGCGGATTTCCACAGGGCGATCTGGATCGGGTAGTTCCAGGCGCCGATACCGGCGACCACGCCCAGCGGCTCGCGGCGGGTGTAGACGAACGAGGTGTCGCGCAGTGGGATCTGCTCGCCTTCGATGGCCGGCACCAGGCCTGCGTAGTATTCCAGCACGTCGGCGCCGGTGACGATGTCGACGTACTGGGTTTCGGAGAAGGCTTTACCGGTGTCCAGGGTTTCCAGGGCGGCCAGTTCATCGTTGCGCTCGCGCAGGATGTCGACGGCACGACGCAGGATGCGCGAACGCTCCATGGCGGTCATGGCGGCCCAGATTTTCTGGCCTTTTTCAGCGCTGACCACGGCACGTTCAACATCTTCTTTCGTTGCACGTTGCACTTGGGCGAGAACTTCACCGTTAGCCGGGTTGATGGCTTCGAAGGTGGCATCGCTGCCAGCGTCGCTGTAGCCGCCGTCAATGTAGAGTTTTTGCAGGTCGAAACGGGCCATAAAGTCCTCGCAAGTGCATAAGTGGTTGGCGTTACCCGCCGCAAAGTGGGCCATAAGGGTGTGGCAACACTGAGCGGCAGACGTTCAGGGGTTGAGCGTTTATAAGGGCTCTAACTCACCTGCTTGGCCAATTGGAAATCCATGTATTCGTAAGCGATCCGTTGCGCCTGTGCCGTGTCGAAAGCGTCTCCCGACAGGGCGCCGCGCAACCACAAACCGTCGATCAACGCCGCCAGGCCTCGGGCTGCTTTGCGTGCGTGCGGCAGCGGCAGCGTTCGGCGGAACTGGCAGCACAGGTTGGAATACAGACGTTGATCGTTGATCCGCTGCAACCTGTGCAATGACGGGTGATGCATGCTGGTGGCCCAGAAGGCCAACCAGGTTTTCATTGCCGGGCCGTTGACCTGGCTGGCATCGAAGTTGCCCTCGATGATCACCTGAAGGTGTGCCCGTGGGCTGTCGTCCGTGAGTGCAAGCCTGCGTTCGTGGACGTTCTCAATCAGCGCGTTCATCAAGTAGCGCATCGTCGCTGCAATAAGGCCGTTCTTGTCCTTGAAGTAGTGACTGATGATGCCGTTCGAGACCCCGGCCAAACGGGCGATCAGCGCAATGCTGGCATCTCCCATTCCGACCTGATCGATGGCCGTCAACGTGGCTTCGATCAACTGTTGGCGGCGTATGGGTTGCATACCGACCTTGGGCATGTAGCACCTCTCCTTAGGCCTGCCGATGGGCGATGAACGTCCGTCGACTTGGAGGCCAGTCTATTTTGTTTTGATTGAACGTTCAATCAACAAAGAATAAGCTCTGCGACAAATCGTCGCTGCTGGCAGGTATTTATTCCCTGGAGACAGCGACACCTGACACCTGGAAAACCCCTCAAACGCCCCATCTACCGCTTCGGTGGGGGGCAAGGATTTTCGGGGTGTCTTTATAACACCCGTTCGTCGACTGCCGAAAAATCGATGCGCCGGGATAACCGTTGCCTTGTGTTTCTCTCTCGCACTGCCTGGAGCATCTGCGCCATGAGTTCTGCCTCTCTTATAAAGACCCCGCCGGAAAAGGTGCGGGTCAACGGTTGGGTGTTCTACACCTCCACCGCGCTGATTCTGTTGTTGACCGCCATTCTGATCATCGCCCCGCAGGAGGCCGGGCGCATGCTCGGCGTCGCCCAGGCCTGGCTGTCGAAAAGCTTCGGCTGGTACTACATGGTGGTCATCGCCGCTTACTTGGTCTTCGTGGTCGGCCTGGCGTTTTCGTCCTACGGCAAGTTGAAACTGGGCAGCAAGGACGACACCCCGGACTTCAGCTACGGCGCCTGGGCCGGCATGTTGTTCTCGTCGGGCATCGGCATCTCGCTGCTGTACTTCGGTGCCTCCGAGCCGCTGGATCACTACTTCAACCCGCCTGAAGGCGCGGCCGCCAGCAATGGCGCGGCACGCCAGGCGTTGCAGTTGACCTTCCTGCACTGGGGCCTGCATGGCTGGGCGATCTATGCCCTGGTCGGCCTGGCCGTGGCGTACTTCGCCTATCGCCATAACCAGCCGCTGGCCCTGCGTTCGGCGTTGTACCCGCTGGTGGGCGAGCGTTGGGTGAAGGGCGCGGCCGGTCACGCGGTGGACGGTTTCGGCATGTTCGTGACCTTGCTGGGCCTGGTGACCAACCTGGGCATCGGTTCGATGCAGGTGTCGTCCGGATTGGAAAACCTGTTCGGCATGGCGCACAGCAACACCAACCTGCTGATCGTGATCATCGTGATGAGCACCGTGGCGACCATCGCTGCCGTGTCGGGCGTGGAGAACGGCATCCGCCGCCTGTCCAACCTCAACATCGTGCTGTTCAGCGGTTTGCTGATCTTCGTGCTGCTGTTCGGCCCGACCTTGCACCTGCTCAACGGCCTGGTGCAGAACACCGGTGACTACCTCAACGGCATCGTGCTGAAAACCTTCGACCTTTATGTGTACGAAGGCGACGCTGACAAAACCGAACGCTGGATGGGCCTGTGGACCCTGTTCTACTGGGCCTGGTGGATTTCCTGGGCGCCATTCGTGGGCATGTTCATCGCGCGTATTTCCCGTGGTCGTACGGTGCGTGAACTGGTGGCCGGCGTGCTGCTGATTCCGCTGGGCTTTACCCTGGCGTGGTTGTCGATCTTCGGCAACTCGGCGCTGGACCTGGTGTTGAACCACGGTGCGGTGGAGTTGGGCAAGACGGCACTGGAACAACCGTCCATGGCTATCTACCAACTGCTGGAGCATTACCCGGCGTCGAAAATCGTGATTGGCGTGTCGATCTTCGTGGGCTTTGTGCTGTTCCTGACCCCGGCGGATTCCGGTGCGGTGATGATGGCCAACCTTTCCTGCAAGGGCGGCAATGTGGATGAAGATGCGCCGCACTGGTTGCGTATCTTCTGGTCGGCGGTGATTACCCTGGTGACCATCGGCCTGCTGTTTGCCGGCAACTTCGAAGCCATGCAAACCATGGTGGTGCTGGCGGGGCTGCCGTTCTCGGTGGTGCTGATTTTCTTTATGTTCGGTTTGCACAAGGCGATGCGCCAGGATGTGGCGATCGAACAGGAGCAAGCGCAACTGGCTGAACGTGGGCGTCGTGGCTTCAGCGAGCGTTTGACGGCACTCGACCTGCAACCGAGCCAGGGCACTGTGCAGCGCTTTATGGACAAACACGTCACGCCAGCGCTGGAAGAGGCGGCGGTCGCGTTGCGTGAGCAAGGGTTGGAAGTGCAGACGCTGTTGGGCAAGTCCAAGCGCTGCATCGGTGTGCGAATCGAGATGGAAGAGGGCAACCCCTTCGTTTATGAAGTGAGCCTGGATGCTTACTCGTCGGCGCCGAGCGACTTGCCTGAAGAAGAGCGCACCCGCTATTACCGTGCCGAGGTGTACCTGCACAACGGGCCTCAAGAGTACGACCTGATGGGCTTCGCCCAGGAACAGATCACCCGGGACGTGCTCGATCAGTTTGAAAGCCATCGGCAGCTCCTTGGCCGGGTCTATAGCTGATTGGTTGAGCGTGGCAATGCTCTAAATGTGGGAGGGGGCTTGCTCCCGATAGCGGTGTATCAGTAACAGATGGACTGACTGACACACTGCAATCGGGAGCAAGCCCCCTCTCACATTGCTAGCCCAGGTTTTTGCCCAGCAAGGCGTGATAGAGCTCGCTGTCGCCGAGGATCCCCACCACCTGGTTGTTGTCATGCAACACCAGCTTGTTCCCCGTCTGATAACGAATCTGCAGCGCATCACGCATGCCGATATTCGAATCCACCAGCGTCGGCACCCGGCCCAAACCTTCAACCGGCTGCCCCGGTGCCCAGTTCTGCAAGTTCATCACCACGCCATTCTGGCGGGCGCCCTGGATGGTGTTGCCTTCGGCCAGGTCCAGCCATGAGTCGCCGCCCGGATCCAGGCACACCGAACCGTTGACGCGTTTGCAGTTGTCCAGTGTGCGCATCAGGCTGCGGCCACACAGTACGTTCAGCGGGTTGGTGTGGGCGACGAAGGTGCGCACATAGTCGTCCGCCGGGTTCAGCACGATCTCTTCCGGCACGCTGTACTGGATGATCTTGCCGTCTTTCATGATCGCGATACGGCTGCCCAGTTTCAGCGCCTCGTCGAGGTCGTGGCTGACGAACACGATGGTCTTGCTCAGCTTGCGTTGCAGTTCCAGCAACTCGTCCTGCAGGCCCTGGCGGATCAGCGGGTCGAGGGCGGAGAAGGGTTCGTCCATCAGCAGGATGTCGGCATCCATCGCCAACGCACGGGCCAGGCCGACGCGTTGTTGCATGCCGCCGGACAATTCATCCGGCTTCTTGTTGCGCCACTGGGTCAGGCCCACCAGCTCGAGTTTTTCGTCCACCAGCTTGCGCCGGTCTTTTTCCGGACGGCCCTGCATTTCCAGGCCAAAGCTGATGTTCTCGCGCACCGTCAGCCAGGGCATCAGGGCGAACTTCTGGAACACCATGGCGATGCGCTTGGTGCGCATCATTTTCAGCTCGGCGGGGGTGCAGGAGGCGATGTCGATCTGGCGACCTTCATGCTCCACGAACAGCTGGCCACGGCTGACGGTGTTGAGACCGTTGATGCAGCGCAGCAGGCTCGACTTGCCGGAGCCCGACAGGCCCATCAGCACGCAGATCTCGCCTTTTTCCACATCCAGGCTGGCTTTTTCAACGCCGACAATCTGCCCGGTCTTTTTCAGGATTTCGTTACGGCTCATGCCCTGGTCCAGCAGCTTGAGCGCTTCGCGTGGGTCTTTGGAGAAGATCACGTCGACATTGTCGAATCGGATAATGCTCATGCATCACCCCCTACTTTGGCGTCGGGTTGTTTGCAGATGCGGTCGAGCATGATGGCCAGCAGCACAATCGCCAGGCCGGCTTCAAAGCCCAGGGCGATGTCGGCGGTGTTCAGCGCGTTGACCACCGGCTTGCCGAGGCCGTCGGCACCCACCAGGGCGGCGATCACCACCATCGACAACGACAGCATGATGCATTGGGTAATGCCGGCGGCAATGCTCGGCATGGCGTGAGGCAGTTCAATGCGCGAGAGCAACTGACGGCGCGAGCAGCCAAAGGCCTTGCCGGCGTCCATCAACTCTTGCGGTACATCGCGGATACCCAGGTAGGTCAGGCGGATCGGCGCGGCAATCGCGAACACCACCGTGGAGATCAAACCAGGCACCACACCCAGCCCGAAGAGGGTCAGGGTAGGGATAAGGTAGACGAAGGTCGGTACGGTCTGCATCAGATCGAGCACCGGCCGCATCAGGGTGTAGAACATCGGTTTGTGCGCGGCAACAATGCCCAGCGGCACGCCGATGACCACGCAGACCAGCGTGGCGAACAGCACCTGCGCGAGGGTCTCCATGGTTTCCTGCCAGTACCCAAGGTTCAGGATCAGCAGGAAGGAGGCGATGACAAAAACAGTCAGTCCCCATTTACGTTGAATAAAGTGAGCCAGCAGCGCAATCAGACCGATCAATGCCAGCGGATTGAACCAGGTCAGCGCGAACGTCACGCCGTGGATCATCGTTTCCAGTGTCGATGCGATTGCATCGAAGTAGTTGGCCCCGTGTTGGGTCAACCATTCGACGAAGGCAGCGATGTACTGGCCTAGTGGGATTTTCTGTTCAGTCAGCATGGTAGTGAATGTCCACATGCGAAGGGGAAAACATCCCGGGGCAGCGCACCGCCCCGGGGTCAGCAGTTACTTGTTCAGATACGCCTTGACGGCTTCCAGGCCTGGTTTGCCATCGACAGTAGTGACACCGGCGAGCCAGGTGTCGAGTACTTGCGGGTTCTTCTTCAGCCAAGCCTTGGCGGCGGCGTCGGGCTTCATCTTGTCGTCCAGGACGTTACCCATCAGGGTGCTTTCCATGTTCAGGGTGAACGACAGGTTTTTCAGCAACTGGCCGACGTTGCTGCATTCCTGGGTGTAGCCCTTGCGGACGTTGGTGTAGATGGTGGCCTGGCCGTAGTTGGGGCCGAACGAATCGTCACCGCCGGTCAGGTACTTCATCTTGAAGCGGGTGTTCATCGGATGCGGTTCCCAACCCAGGAACACGATGGCCTGGTCACGCTTGGAGGCGCGTTCCACCTGCGAGAGCATCCCGGCTTCGCTGGATTCGACCACTTTGAAACCTGCGGTTTTCAGGCCGAAAGCATCTTTGTCGATCAGGGTCTGGATGGTGCGGTTGCCGTCGTTACCCGGCTCGATACCGTAGATCTTGCCGCCCAGCTCATCCTTGAATTTGGCGATATCGGCGAAGTCTTTCAGGCCTTTGTTGTACAGCGCCTCGGGGACCGCCAGGGTGTACTTGGCGTTCTCCAGGTTGGCGCGCACGGTTTCCACGGTGCCGGCATCACGGTACTGCTTGATGTCGTTTTCCATGGTCGGCATCCAGTTGCCGAGGAAGATGTCCATGTTCTTGCCGTCGGCCAGGGACTTGTAGGTCACTGGTACCGAAATCATCGTGGTGCGCGGCTTGTAGCCCAGGCCCTTGAGGACTTCGCTGGTGGTCGCGGTGGTGACGGTAATGTCGGTCCAGCCGACATCGGAGAAATTGACGGTCTTGCACTGTTCCGGCTCTGCAGCGTGCGCCATGACTGGCAGACTCAGCATGGCGGCCAACAACAACGAGGGTGAACCTTTCATCTGGGTAGACTCCTGTGTTTTTTCTGGCGGCATTCGCCGCGCTTTATAAGTGTTGCGGTTGGAGCGTGCGGCAACAGCTCTGCCACGGTGCCTTGCAAACGAGTCGAGACTGATCATGTACCAGTGAAAATCTGACGCCTACAGGGGGCGTCGTATCCAGTACAGGGAGGGTCGTATCCAGTGTCGGTGACGTCGCTTACAGGTTTTTCCCAAGTCAAAACTGCTGTTTTTGCCCATCTGCACCGCTAAAAACGGCCAAAACAGGCGATCGCACGGGAGCGACGCTGGTGAGCATGGATGCGTCGGTGTGAGACGCCGTGGCAGCGAATAAAACCTTGATGATGCCGCCATCTGGGCCTGTAGCTCGCGTAACCCTTTCTTGATCCCAATTTCGGATGCCGGTTGTCCATATCCTGCGTTGCTGCTCCTCGCCATAGCGGAGCTATGACTCGTCGCAGCGCCTTGGCTATGAACAACCGGCATCCGAAATTGGGCTCAAGAAAGGGTCACGCGAGCTACGAGCGTAGCAGTTCACTGTTGCCTGGCCGTGCTTATCGAGGAGTTCTACCGCAATGGCTATCAGTGTTTTCGACCTGTTCAAGATCGGCATCGGGCCTTCGAGTTCTCACACCGTCGGCCCCATGCGCGCCGCGGCGTTGTTCGTTCAAGGGTTACGTGAACGTGAACTGTTGGAACAAGTCAGGCGGGTCGAAGTTCAGCTGTACGGCTCATTGTCGGCCACCGGCATCGGCCACGGCAGCGACACCGCCACCATCATGGGCCTGATGGGCGAGTGGCCGGACGCAATCGATCCGTCGCAAATCGGCGTGCGTATCCACACCCTGCGTGAGACCGACACCCTGCTGCTCGATGGGCGTTTGCCGGTGCCGTTCGTGTGGGCACGGGACATGCGCCTGCTCGACGAAAACCTGCCCTTCCACCCCAATGCCATGACCCTGGTGGTGTTTGGCGATGACGGCGAGTTGCACCGCGACACCTACTACTCAGTGGGCGGTGGTTTCGTGGTGGATGAAGCCCAGGCGCAGAGCGGCGTGGCGGACATGGACCGCACCGAGTTGCCCTATGATTTTTCCAGCGCAGTGGAGCTGCTGCAGTTGTGCAAGACTCACAACCTGCGCGTCGCCGAGTTGATGCTGGCCAACGAAAAAGTCTGGCGCTCCGAAGATGAAATCCGCAGCGGCCTGATGAAACTCTGGCGCGCCATGCAGGCGTGCGTGGAGGAGGGCCTCAAGCACGAAGGCATCCTGCCCGGCGGTCTCAACGTGCGCCGCCGCGCCGCCAAGTTGCACCGCAGCTTGCAGGAGTTGAACAAGCCTAATGTGATCGGCTCGACCTTGAGTGCGATGGAGTGGGTCAACCTGTTCGCCCTGGCGGTGAATGAAGAAAACGCCGCCGGGGGACGCATGGTCACGGCACCTACCAACGGTGCGGCGGGGATCATTCCCGCGGTGCTGCACTATTTCATGAAGTTCAGCGACGAAGTCACCGAAGCCAACGTGGTCGACTACCTGCTCAGCGCGGCGGCGGTGGGGATCCTGTGCAAGAAGAACGCCTCGATCTCCGGTGCCGAAGTCGGTTGCCAGGGTGAAGTAGGGTCGGCCTGCGCCATGGCCGCTGCCGGGCTGGCCGAGATCCTCGGCGCCACCCCGGAGCAGCTGTGCAACGCCGCCGAAATCGGCCTGGAACACAACCTCGGCCTGACTTGCGACCCGGTGGGCGGGCTGGTGCAAGTGCCGTGCATCGAGCGCAATGCGATTGCAGCGGTGAAGGCGATCAACGCGGCGCAGATGGCCCTGCGTGGTGACGGCCAGCACTTTATCTCCCTGGACCGGGTGATCCGCACCATGCGCGATACCGGCGCGGATATGCATGACAAGTACAAAGAGACGTCGCGGGGTGGGTTGGCGGTCAGTGCGGTGGAGTGCTGAGACCGAGTCGCCTGTATCGGGGGCAAGCCCCCTCCCACATTTGAAGGTATTCACAATTCAAAATGTGGGAGGGAGCTCGCTCCCGATAGCGGCAGTTCAAACAATACTGCTCATAAAGTGAACACCAGTATCCCAATGCGCCACCTTTTAGCGCGTCGCAAACAGATAAGTAGCTGCCGAACGATTTCCCCTCCGACCACCCGTCACCTGTGCGTGTGGTGACAGACTTTTCCTACGAGCTGAAAGCTCCTTCCCACAAGTGCTACCGAACTGCTCACACCCCTTGAGTAGGCTCACTCCTACGGCCAAATCGGGTCATATCCCGTACTTCCCGCGCGGGCTTATATAGACGCTTCAGCAGGTCGTTTTCAGGATTTATTGAATGGCCATTCAAACTTAGGCATGGCATTTGCTCTATGAATTCAAAGCCTCTCGCCTTGCCGGATGAAGAGCGCAATAACAAGAGCCTCGCCTGAGGCCATCACCCGCTTTGTGTGAGGAGATACCGCCATGACGTCGTTCAACTCCGGGGCCCAACCCCAGAACCGTGCGCCTCAATCCATCGGCTTTTTGCTGTTGGACAATTTCACGCTGATTTCACTGGCCTCGGCCGTGGAACCGCTGCGCATGGCTAACCAGCTGTCCGGCCGCGAGCTGTATCGCTGGACAACCCTGAGTGTCGACGGCAACCAGGTGTGGGCCAGCGACGGTCTGCAAATCACCCCCGATGCCTCCATGCACAAAGCCCCGGCCCTGGACACTGTGATTGTGTGCGGCGGCGTGGGTATCCAGCGTACCGTGACCCGTGAACATGTGTCGTGGCTGCAAAGCCAGGCGCGTCAGTCCCGCCGCCTTGGCGCGGTGTGCACCGGCAGTTGGGCGCTGGCCTGCGCCGGTCTGCTCGACGGGTTTGATTGCAGCGTGCACTGGGAATGCCTGGCGTCGATGCAGGAAGCTTTCCCGCGCGTGTCGATGAGCACCCGCCTGTTCACCCTCGACCGCAACCGCTTCACCAGTTCGGGCGGCACCGCGCCGCTGGACATGATGCTGCACCTGATCAGCCGCGACCACGGCCGTGAACTGTCGGCGGCGATCTCCGAAATGTTCGTGTACGAGCGCATCCGCAATGAACAGGATCACCAGCGTGTGCCGCTCAAGCACATGCTTGGCACCAACCAGCCGAAGTTGCAGGAAATCGTCGCGCTGATGGAAGCCAACCTCGAAGAGCCGATCGACCTGGACGAACTGGCGGTGTACGTCGCCGTGTCGCGTCGCCAGCTGGAGCGGCTGTTCCAGAAATACCTGCACTGTTCGCCGTCGCGCTACTACCTCAAGCTGCGCCTGATTCGCGCACGGCAGTTGCTCAAGCAAACGCCGATGTCGATCATCGAAGTGGCGTCGGTGTGCGGGTTTGTGTCCACGCCGCACTTCTCCAAGTGCTACCGCGAATACTTCGGCATTCCGCCACGGGATGAGCGCGTAGGCTCCAACACCACCCAGCAGGTGGCGATGATGCCGATTCCGCAGGCGCTGGTATTGTCACCGTTGGCAGGACCGATGTCGGCGTTGAGCCAGGCGCGCAATGAGTCGACGTTTGCGAGCGTACGGCTTTAAACCGAGTTGACTGCATCGGGGGCAAGCCCCCTCCCACACTTGACCGAGTTGTCATGACGAACATGGCCAGATGTGGGAGGGGGCTTGCCCCCGATAGCGGTCGGTCAGGCGCCTGAATTCTGTTTGAACTGCACCAGAGCCGGCAACAACTGCTTGTCGATTGCCTGACGCACCGCCGGCAGAATCGTCGCACTGCCGGTGTACATCTGCTCAACCATACCCTTGAGCGCCTTGGCCCGCGCTTCGCTCAAGCCGCGTACCGCACACTCGCAAGCCTGTTCGGCGCTGGCGCCGCTGGACACCTCGAAACCCAGCGAGCGCAGTTGGCTCAGCAGGTCATCCTGGTCAATCAAATCCGCATGCATCATGACGTTTATCCTGGTGAAGGGAGCGGGGATTGACTTGGATTCTGGTAGGCCCCCGGCCGGTCGGCAAGGGCAGAATGCACGAATGGCTCAGATGGCTATGAACGTGTCGTTTTCGGGTCATTTACCCATTGAAGTAATAGGCACACTGGCTACCAGCAAGCAGCTTGAAGGTTTGGTCACCCTCGGGATGTACGGCTCACACAAAGCACTCTGCCCCGATTCAGTCACGGCTGGATCGGGGCTTTTTTTGCCTGGGTTTTTTCGGTGCCTGTGCCGGCCTCATCGGGGCATAAGTATCTACACAACTTCAGTAGGATAACGCTACGCAGGGGGCTCGGCTCAAGATGTGTAGATACCTATGCTCATCGGGGGCACCACGGTTTACCGCTGTAACACCAATATCCTTGAGAGCAGCTCGTCGCGATCGATATAGCATCCCTGGAAATGCCGCGCCCCCGAAGTGGGATCAAACGCATTGCGCGCATGCAGCGTGCGGCGGTTATCGAAGCACCACAGCTCACCCGGGTTCAGGCGCTTGACCAGCCGAAAGCGCGCCTCGCGCGTCATTGCGATAAACCGCCGATAAGCCCGATACAGCAACGGCATCTGCGCCACCGACGTCTCAAACGGCCCGCGCAAAAAGTTGGCCATGCGAATCTCTGCCACATCCCCCAAGGCATCCAGCGCAATGATCGGCGCGAGGCGGCGGTAGTCGCTGTGACGGTCTTTGTTGCGAAACTCCACGGGTATTTCACACAAGGCACGAAACGCTTCGGGATCTTCCTCGCGCAGGGCATTGGCGATGGCAAACCCATCGACAAAAATACTCTCGCCGCCGTCGGCATCGTTGACCAGGCAATGCAGGAATTGCAGCCCCGGTTGCAGCTCCCGGGTCGGCAAATCACTGTGCAAGGGCAGGTTGAAAGCGGTGTAGGCATTGCTGTCGGCATCGGCCTTGGATTGCACGTTGAACAGCACGCCGAAATTGCTCTCGCGGATAAACGAAATGCGCTGCGCAATCGGTGCCAGAGAGCCCGGTTTGGTGGGCACGCCGCGCATTTGCGTCAGGCCAGAGTCACGCAAGGCCAGCAGCCATTGCAGCAGCGCCTCTGGGTCTTGCATGACCGCCGCGTAGTCGAATATGGGCAGTTCGAACCTGTTGTCCCAGAGCCTGGATGTGGGTTTCGCCGCCCGGCGTTCGGCGCGGGATTCCTCGTCGTAGGCATGGGCCCGCAGCCAGCCGGGATCGTACTGGCTGTGATGACCACCGTGCCATTGCACGCTGAGAAAACCTTGGTCGATACGCGCGCTGATGGCGCTGAGGTTTTCATCCACATCGACAATTTCCAGCACCTGCTCGCGGGTGACGCTGTACACACAGTGCGTGCACGGGCAGTTGTCCCGCAGCCACTGATGATGAAACGGGCTGACCCGGCCATCGGCCCATTGCACGCGAATCTGATCGTCCAGCACCTGTGCATCGGCGAGGTCGCAGAGCTTGGGGTAAGTACGGAAATCGGCAACGGCGGCGGCGGTTTGCATGATGGCTCCTTATTTTTTCGGTGGCAGTGCAATCACTCGGCCGAGGAGGGCGGGCCTTGGCAGGTCGGCTTGTTCAGCGCTGATCGCAACGAGTTTGTCCAACGTCGCCTCGGCAAACGGCGCCGAATGCGGACCGGCCAGGTCGACGTGCAGCAGCATCTGTTCGTTGCCGGCGAGTTCTTTCTCATCGCCCACCAAATGCAGGCTGTGATAGAGGTGCAGGCGCTTGGCGTCGTGGGCGATCAGTTGCGTGTGCACTTCCACTTCGGCGCCGAGTTTCACCTCGTGCAAGTAGTTCAGGTGCAGTTCCAGGGTGAACAGCGAATGGCCGCTGGCTTCGCGGTTGTCGCTGTCCAAGCCGAGGGTGTCCATCAGCGCGTCGGTGGCGTAGCTGAAGATCAGCAGGTAGTACGCGTCGCGCAGGTGGCCGTTGTAGTCGACCCAGTCGGCAAGGACTGGGGTGGTGTAGGTGGTCAGCGCAGGCATGGTGAGGGTTCCGTTATTCGGCGAAGGTCATGCCGTGCTTGGCTTTGGTGGTTTTCACCGCTTCCAGCACCGCCAGCAGGCAATCATCACGATAGCGTTCCAGTGCCGAAATGCTGTGTTTGCCCAACTGATCGCTGGTGCCATCGACCACATCGTCGATCAGCTTGTCGGTCAGTTCCGGCGCCGGCAGGTAGGTCCACGGCAGCTGCAACGCCGGGCCGAACTGCGCCATGAAGTGGCGCATACCCGCATCGCCGCCCGCCAGGGTGTAGGTGAGGAAGGTGCCCATGAACGACCAGCGCAAGCCGGCGCCAAAGCGAATCGCGTCATCGATCTCGCCGGTGGTGGCCACGCCGTCATTCACCAGGTGCAGCGCCTCGCGCCACAGCGCTTCGAGCAAGCGGTCGGCGATAAAACCGGGGACTTCCTTGCGCACATGCAGCGGGCGCATGCCGAGGGATTCATACACCCTGATCGCGGCCTGGATCGCTGCCGGCGCGGTGTGCTTGCCGCCGACCACTTCCACCAACGGCAACAGATAGACCGGGTTGAACGGATGGCCGACCACGCAGCGTTCCGGGTGGGTCGAGCCCTCGTAGAACTCACTCGGCAACAGCCCGGAGGTACTCGAACCGATCAATGCATTGGGCTTGGCCGCTGCGCTGATCTTGCTGTGCAATTCCAGTTTCAGTTCCAGGCGTTCCGGGGCGCTTTCCTGGATGAAGTCGGCGTCTTTCACGCACTCTTCAATGGTTGGGACGAAGCGCAGGCGGTCTTGCGATGCGCCGGGTGCGAGGCCCTGTTTTTCCAAGGCGCCCCAGGCATTGGCGACGCGTTTGCGCAACGCCGCTTCGGCACCCGGTGCGGGGTCCCAGGCGACCACATCGAGGCCGTGGGCCAGGGCGCGGGACACCCAGCCGCTGCCGATGACACCGCTGCCGAGGGCGGCGAAGGTTTTGATTTCAGTGATAAAGCGCATGGCGACGATCCTGAAGTATTCACACATTCTGTTTTGGGAACCGGCTCAAACTGTGGGAGGGGGCTTGCTCCCTCCCACATTTTTTAGCCGCGTTTGGTCAGGCCCATCTTGATGCGGCCTTCCGCCGGGGTCATGACCCGTGCGCCCAGGCGGCTGAGAATCTCACTGGCGCGTTCCACCAGTTGGCCGTTGGTGGCGAGTACGCCCTTGTCCAGCCACAGGTTGTCTTCCAGGCCGACCCGTACGTTGCCGCCCAGCAGCACCGCTTGTGCGGCCATGGGCATTTGCATGCGGCCGATCCCGAACCCGGCCCACACCGCGTCGGCCGGCAGGTTGTCGACCATGGCTTTCATCGTGGTGGTGTCGGCCGGAGCGCCCCATGGGATGCCCAGGCACAGTTGGAACAGCGGGTTATCGAGCAGGCCTTCCTTGATCATCTGCTTGGCGAACCACAGGTGGCCGGTGTCGAAGATTTCCAGTTCGGCTTTGACGCCCAGCTCTTGGATTCGCTTGGCGCCCGCCCTCAGCTGCGCCGGGGTGGAGACGTAAATCGTGTCGCCATCGCCAAAATTCAGGGTGCCGCAGTCCAGGGTGCAGATTTCCGGCAGCAGTTCTTCTACATGGGCCAGGCGGGTCAGTGGGCCGACCAGATCGGTATTGGGGCCGAATTCCATCGGGTTCTCGCCGCCGCCGATCTCGAGGTCGCCGCCCATGCCGGCGGTGAGGTTGACGATGATGTCGATGTCAGCCTCGCGGATGCGCTCCATCACTTCGCGGTACAGGGCGACGTCGCGGCTGAACTTGCCGGTCTCGGGGTCGCGCACATGGCAGTGCACCACGGTAGCGCCGGCCTTGGCGGCTTCCACGGCGGCGGCGGCGATTTGTTTGGGGGTGACCGGCACGTGTGGGCTTCTGGCGGTCGTGTCGCCAGCACCGGTGAGTGCGCAGGTGATGATGACGTCGTGGTTCATGAGGCGGTTCCTTACAGGCGTAGTGGTGCCGCTCGCAGCCAGGAGCGGCTGCGACACGGTGGTTCGAATCAGGTTATTTGCTGGTGAGTTGCAGGTTGGCGGCGGCCGGTTTGCCGTCGAAGGTGGTCACGCCTTCCAGCCAGCGCGCCTGGTCTTGCGGGTGATCCTTGAGCCACTGCCTGGCGGACTCGAGGGCATCCTTGTGATCCAGCAACGGCTGCATCATCCGGCTCTCGTCGGCGGCGGTGAAGGTCAGGTTGGTCAGCAGCTTGTGCACGTTGGGGCACTGTTCGGCGTAGGTCGGCGAGGTGACGGTCCAGACGGTGGCCATGCCTTCGTTCGGGCCCAGGGCGTCGTCGCTGCCGGTGAGGTAAGTCATCGCGACGTTGACGTTCATCGGGTGCGGCGCCCAGCCGAAGAACACCACGGCTTCCTTGCGGCGTACCGCACGGTCCACGGCGGCAAGCATGCCGGCCTCGCTGGATTCCACCAGCTGGAATTTGCCCAGGCCGAACTGGTTCTTGGCGATCATCGCCTTGATCTGGGTGTTGGCCCCCGAGCCTGGCTCGATGCCGTAGATCTTGCCGCCCAGTTCTTTCTCGAACTTGGCGATGTCGGCGAAGGTTTTCAGGCCCTTGTCCGCCAGGTACGTCGGCACCGCCAGGGTGGCGCGGGCGTCTTCCAGGCTGGGTTTGTCGAGGACCTTGATTTGCTTGGCGTCGATGAACGGCGTGATGGTCTGGGTCATCAGCGGGTTCCAGTAGCCGAGGAACAGGTCCAGGCGCTGGTCGCGGATACCGGCGAAGATGATTTGCTGGGAGGCGCTGGTTTGTTTGGTCTTGTAGCCGAGGCCGTCGAGCAACACTTGGGTCATGGCGCTGGTGGCGATGACGTCGGTCCAGTTCACCACGCCCATGCGCACGTTGCGGCAGGAGTCGGCGTCGGCCGCGAATACGCTGGTGCTTAAGATGGCGCTGGCGCCGAGTGCAAGCACGCAGCGGCGAATCAGTCGGTTCATGGTGGATCCCTCGGCAGATCGTTATTGTGGGGGCCGGCGTCTTTGTGCGCCGTGGGATCACGTTACGGAGCTTTGGGCCCGCCGAAACGCACGGCGGCGACCAGCTCTTGCACTGCGGCGACCTGTGCTCTTGAATGGCCCGTTGAACTGGCGTATCACAGTGACCACGCTGCCCGTCCTACGAGAGCGCCACCATGTCCCAGGATTTCTACTTTCTGCTGATGCCGGGGTTCTCGGCCATCGGCTTTATTTCCGCGCTGGAGCCGCTGCGCGTGGCCAACCGCTTTCGTGGCGAGTTGTACCGCTGGCATGTGCTGAGCGCCGATGGCGGCGCGGTGCTGGCGAGCAATGGCATGTCGGTCAACGCCGACGCCGCGCTGGAGCCGTTGAAAAAGGGCGCGACGCTGTTGGTGGTGGCCGGCTTCGAACCGCTGCAGTTCGCCACGCCGGCGCTGGAGCACTGGCTGCGCCGTCTGGACAATGACGGCGTGACCCTCGGCGCCATCGACACCGGCGCCTGTGTCCTCGCCGAAGCCGGCCTGCTCGACGGTCATCGCCTGACCCTGCACTGGGAAGCCATCGACGCCTTCAAGGAGTCGTACCCGCACCTGACCGTGACCCAGGAACTGTTCGAGATCGACCGCCGCCGCATCACCTGCGCCGGCGGCACCGCCTCCATCGACCTGATGCTCGACCTGATCGCCCAGGCCCACGGCCCTGAACTGGCGATCCAGGTCTCCGAACAATTCGTACTTGGCCGCATCCGCCCGCGCAAAGACCACCAGCGCATGCAGATCGCCACGCGCTACGGCATCAATAACAAGAAACTGGTGCACGTGATCGGCGAGATGGAGCAGCACACCGAACCGCCCCTGAGCACCTTGGCGTTGGCCGACGCGATCAAGGTCACCCGGCGCCAGTTGGAACGCCTGTTTCGCCTGCATTTGAACGACACCCCGAGCAACTTCTACCTCGGCCTGCGCCTGGAAAAAGCCCGGCAGCTACTGCGCCAGAGCGATATGAGCGTGCTGGAGGTGAGCATTGCGTGCGGGTTTGAGTCGCCGTCGTATTTCACCCGGAGTTATCGGGCGAGGTTTGCCAAGTGTCCGAGGGAGGATCGGCGACGGGAGGTGGTTTGACGGGCAATTATAGTCAATTATACTCGCAACTATAATTTATAGTCCTTTCCATAATTGAGTATAAAAGCATGTCCAAGCACAGCGGCTTTGTGTTTCGCCGCCCCGCCCTGGCAAGCAGTATTGCCGATGGCTTGGTGGGGGCGGGTATTCAGGATTTCACCTCTGGCCTGTTTCTCGCGGCGCCTCGTCGCACCGGAAAAAGCACTTTTCTGCGCGAAGACTTGATTCCGGAATGTCAGCTCCGGGGCTGGCTGGCGGTGTATGTGGATCTCTGGGCTGACAAAGAGAAAGATCCTGCCGAGTTGATTGCCAGCGCTATTGCTGCGGCTCTGGTGCCCTATGAAAAGGGCATTCGCAAACTGGCCAAGAACATTGGCATCGAGAAACTAAGCTTTCTGCGTACGCTCTCCTGGGACTTTACCAAGCCACAATTGCCTGCCGGTGCGACGCTGACCCAAGCGTTGGAGTTGCTCCACCGTGCTGCAGAAAAACCCGTTGTGCTGGTGATTGACGAAGCGCAGCACGCGTTAACCACTGAGTCAGGTATCAATGCGATGTTCGCGTTGAAGGCCGCGCGGGACCAGCTCAACCAAGGCCGTGACGAGGAGGGCAGCGGCTTGCGCCTGGTGTTTACCGGCTCCAATCGCGACAAACTCGCCCATTTGGTATTGGGTAAAAGCCAGCCGTTCTTCGGTTCCAGCATCACGCCGTTTCCCTTGCTCGGCAAAGAGTTCACCCAGGCCTACACCGTGCACCTCAACGCGCACCTGGCCGAGACCAACCAGTTCAACGCGGCTGATATTGATGAGGCGTTTGAGCTGGTAGGTCGGCGTCCCGAGATGTTGCGCACGATCATCGGTGAAGTCGCGTTGGAGCTGGGCGAGGCGAGCAACTTGGGCCAACTGCTGCACAGTCGCGCCGAACTGCTGCGCGCAGGCGTGTGGACCGAATTCGAAAGCGCCTGGAACGCCCTGACGATCCCGCAGCGTGCGGTGTTGGAGGTGATGGTGGAGCGCTCACACAACAACGAACCTTTTGCGCCGTTTACCGACAGCACACTGATAGCGGTCAGCAAGGCGCTGGAGGACATGGGCAGCGACGTGGTGCCGGGCACCCAGACCATCCAGGCCTGCATCGATGCGTTGCGCGATAAGGAGCTGGTGTGGAAGTCGAGCCGGGGCGGTTATGCCCTGGAGGACAAAACGTTCGGCGATTGGCTGCGGCACAAGCGCCATACACCCCACTGAAAACACCACAGACCCAGTGTGGGAGGGGGCTTGCTCCCGATAGCGGTATGTCAGCCAATGCATGAGCAAGCTGATCCACCACCATCGGGAGCAAGCCCCCTCCCACAGTGGATTTCGGCGTGGCTTATTTCTTCAGCAGGGCGGAGCATGCGGTCTTGAAGGCCTCATGCTGATACTTGTTCAGTGTCGCCGGCAGTTCAAAGTTGTGCTTCTTGTTCTGCGCATTGATGGTCTGCGGCGACAGCAACGTCACCTCAACCCCCTCCAGCAGTTGAAACACCCCTTCAATCTTGAACGTGGTCGGGCCACCGGCGAATTCGCCTTTTTTGCTGCGCTTCTTGATCGCGATGCGAGTGACGGCGTTGGCCTGCACGAAGGCCTTCACCTGGGCGGCAAAGGCTTTGACGTTGGCCGCTTCATCATCGTCTTCAAGGGCGATTTTCTTGGTAGCCAGGGCGACGTGGCTCAGCGCCTGGTTGTCCAGTGAAGCGACAGCGATGATGGCTTCGCTGCCTTTGATTTCGATGCCGCAGATAGTCATGAAAGGCCTTGGTTCAAAGAGAAAGTGGCGGGATTGTCGCTTATTCCTGCCCAATCGACTCCAAAAACTCCGACCGCTCATCACTCATCCGCGCCAGGCAATCATTCTGCGCAATCGCATAGGCCTTGGTGCCGGTCACCGCCGGGAAGGTGTCCACCGCGCAATCGGCGTCACGCAGTTTTTCCCACTTTTGCTGGGCGTCCTTCAGACGAGCGGTAATGTCTGCGAGCTTGGTCTTATCGCTGCCATAAGTGGAATGCATGCGTTCCAGCAGACCCTGATAGTTATCCTTGAGCAATTGCTCGGCAGTGGTTTTGTTGTAAGTGGCGCATTCAAGGGTTTGCTTGTCGTTTTCGATGCCATCGCACGGCGTGCTGTCGGTGTCTTCGGCCGCGTGGACGCCGGTTGCGATGAGTGCCAAAGCCAGGAAAATCGATTTCATTGCGCCGTCTCATATCAGTTGATGCAGGAATTCTGGCTCAAGCGTAAGACAAATAACAGCTGCCAGTCAGACACCTCTTAACAGCCTTTGTCGCGGATTGACGCTTTCGGCAATTCCCCTGTCGTTTTTGCACCCGGCTCGGTCGGCCCCTGGGCATATGCTGGCCCCAAAGCGCCGACACACGATTCGGCGCATGAATCGCCAAAATAAGGGGACGCCTGATGAGCCCAGCCGAATTGCACGCCGACAGCATCGTTATCGACGGGCTGATCATTGCCAAGTGGAACCGCGACCTGTTCGAGGACATGCGCAAAGGTGGCCTCACCGCCGCGAACTGCACCGTGTCGGTGTGGGAAGGGTTCCAGGCCACGATCAACAACATCGTCGCCAGCCAGACCCTGATCCGCGAGAACAGCGACCTGGTGATCCCGGTGAAAACCACCGCCGACATCCGCAAGGCCAAGGAGCAGGGCAAGACCGGCATCATCTTCGGCTTCCAGAACGCCCATGCGTTTGAAGACCAGCTCGGCTATGTGGAGATCTTCAAGCAGCTCGGCGTGGGCGTGGTGCAGATGTGCTACAACACCCAGAACCTGGTTGGCACCGGTTGCTACGAGCGCGACGGCGGCCTGTCGGGCTTCGGGCGTGAGATCGTCGCCGAAATGAACCGCGTCGGCATCATGTGCGACCTGTCCCACGTCGGCTCCAAGACCAGCGAAGAAGTCATCCTCGAATCGAAAAAACCGGTGTGCTACTCCCACTGCCTGCCGTCGGGTCTTAAAGAACACCCACGCAACAAATCCGATGAAGAACTCAAATTCATCGCCGACCACGGCGGCTTTGTCGGCGTGACCATGTTCGCGCCGTTCCTGGCCAAGGGCATCGATTCGACCATCGACGACTACGCCGAAGCCATCGAATACACCATGAACATCGTCGGCGAAGACGCCATCGGCATCGGCACCGACTTTACCCAGGGCCATGGCCAGGATTTCTTTGAAATGCTGACCCATGACAAGGGCTACGCCCGCCGCCTGACCAGCTTCGGCAAGATCATCAACCCGCTGGGCATCCGTACCGTGGGCGAGTTCCCCAACCTCACCGAGACCCTGCTCAAACGCGGTCACCCTGAGCGTGTAGTGCGCAAGATCATGGGCGAGAACTGGGTCAACGTCTTGAAGGACGTTTGGGGCGAATAAGCCAAACACCCCTGGGCATACCACAACGAATTTTTCTGGAGTTAAGTTTCCATGGCCAAGATCGCCCCGCAATTACCTATCGAAGTCGACAGCGAAACCGGTGTCTGGACTTCCGACGCCCTGCCGATGCTGTACGTACCGCGCCACTTCTTCGTCAACAACCACATGGGTATCGAAGAAGTGCTGGGCGCCGAGGCCTATGCCGAGATCCTCTACAAGGCCGGCTACAAGTCCGCCTGGCACTGGTGTGAAAAAGAAGCTGAATGCCACGGCCTGGAAGGCGTCGCGGTGTTCGAGCACTACATGAAGCGTCTGTCGCAACGCGGCTGGGGCCTGTTCAAGATTCAGGACATCGACCTCGACAAAGGCACCGCCAGCGTCAAGCTCGAACACTCGGCCTTCGTCTACGTGTACGGCAAGGTCGGGCGCAAAGTCGACTACATGTTCACCGGTTGGTTTGCCGGCGCCATGGACCAGATTCTGCAAGCGCGTGGCAGCAACATCCGTACCGTGGCCGAACAAGTCTACGGAGGCTCCGAAGAGGGCCACGATGACGGCTTGTTCACCGTCAAGCCGTTGTAAGCCGAGGACCGTGCCATGGCTTTCGAAGCAATGTTCCAGCCGATCCAGATCGGCAAACTGACCATCCGCAACCGCGTGCTCAGTACCGCCCACGCCGAGGTGTATGCCACCGACGGCGGCATGACCACCGACCGCTATGTGAAGTACTACGAAGAGAAAGCCAAGGGCGGCATTGGCCTGGCGATCTGTGGCGGTTCCTCGGTGGTCGCCATCGACAGCCCGCAGGAATGGTGGAGCTCGGTGAACCTGTCCACCGACCGCATCATCCCGCACTTCCAGAACCTGGCCGACGCCATGCACAAGCATGGCGCCAAGATCATGATCCAGATTACCCACATGGGTCGTCGCTCGCGTTGGGATGGCTTTAACTGGCCGACCCTGATGTCGCCGTCCGGCGTACGTGAGCCGGTGCACCGCGCCACCTGCAAGACCATCGAGCCGGAAGAGATCTGGCGCGTGATCGGCAACTACGCCAGCGCCGCCAAGCGCGCCAAGGCCGGTGGCCTGGACGGTGTGGAACTGTCCGCCGTGCACCAGCACATGATCGACCAGTTCTGGAGCCCACGGGTCAACAAGCGTACCGACGAATGGGGCGGCACCTTCGAAGGCCGCATGAAGTTCGGCCTGGAAGTCTTGAAAGCCGTGCGCGCCGAAGTCGGTGACGACTTCTGCGTGGGCATGCGCCTGTGCGGTGACGAGTTCCACCCGGACGGCCTGTCCCACGAGGACATGAAGCAGATCGCCAAGTATTACGACGACACCGGCATGCTCGATTTCATCGGCGTCGTCGGCTCGGGCTGCGACACGCACAACACCCTGGCCAACGTTATCCCCAACATGAGTTATCCACCGGAGCCGTTCCTGCACCTGGCGGCCGGTATCAAAGAAGTGGTCAAGGTTCCGGTGCTGCACGCGCAGAACATCAAGGACCCGAACCAGGCCACGCGCATCCTCGAAGGCGGCTATGTGGACATGGTCGGCATGACCCGTGCGCACATCGCCGACCCGCACTTGATCGCCAAGATCAAGATGGGCCAGATCGACCAGATCAAACAGTGTGTCGGCGCCAACTATTGCATCGATCGCCAGTACCAGGGCCTGGATGTGTTGTGCATCCAGAACGCCGCGACCTCCCGTGAATACATGGGCGTGCCGCATATCATCGAGAAGTCCACCGGGCCGAAACGCAAGGTGGTGGTGGTCGGTGCCGGCCCTGCGGGGATGGAAGCCGCGCGCGTTGCCGCCGAACGTGGCCACGACGTGACCCTGCTCGAGAAGAAAGAATTTATCGGCGGGCAAATCACCACCGCCTCCAAGGCCCCGCAACGCGACCAGATCGCCGGTATCACGCGCTGGTTCCAGCTGGAGCTGGCGCGCTTGAAAGTCGACCTGCGCCTGGGCGTGGCCGCCGATGCCGAGACCATCCTGGACCTGCGTCCGGACGTGGTGGTGCTGGCTGTCGGCGGGCATCCGTTTATCGAGCAGAACGAACACTGGGGCGCCGCCGAAGGCTTGGTGGTGAGCAGCTGGGACGTGCTTGACGGCAAAGTCGCGCCGGGCAAGAACGTGCTGGTGTACGACACCATTTGCGAATTCACCGGCATGTCGGTGGCGGACTTCCTGGCGGACAAAGGCTGCCAGGTGGAAATCGTCACCGACGACATCAAGCCGGGCGTAGCCATCGGCGGTACGTCGTTCCCGACCTACTACCGCAGCATGTACCCCAAGGAAGTGATCATGACCGGCGACATGATGCTGGAAAAGGTCTACCGCGAGGGCGACAAGCTGGTGGCGGTGCTGGAGAACGAATACACCGGCGCCAAAGAGGAGCGGGTGGTGGACCAGGTGGTGGTCGAAAACGGCGTGCGCCCGGACGAAGCCATCTACTACGGGCTCAAGGAAGGTTCGCGCAACAAGGGCCAGATCGACGTTGAAGCCCTGTTCGCGATCAAGCCGCAGCCGTGCCTGAGCGAGACGGGCGATGGGTACTTGCTGTTCCGCATCGGTGACTGTGTGGCGCAGCGAAATACCCATGCCGCCATCTATGACGCACTCCGGCTTTGCAAGGATTTTTGACGGCATAGCTACGAGCCGCAAGCTACGAGCTGCAAGAGCAAAGCCCGGTGCCTGGCACTGCTTTAGCTTGCGGCTTGAAGCTTGTCGCTGTTGCTCACCTAAGGTGCTTCCGCATGTTGAACACTGTGCTTCCTATCCTTCTCTTTACGGCTGCTTCTCTTGCCGTCCTCGGCGCCCTGCGCCGGGTGAACATGTGGCGCCGTGGCCGTGCCTCCAAGGTCGACCTGCTCGGCGGCCTGCTGGCCATGCCCAAGCGCTACATGGTCGACCTGCACCATGTGGTTGCCCGCGACAAATACATCGCCAACACCCACGTCGCCACCGCCCTGGGCTTTGTGCTGTCGGCGCTGCTGGCGGTCCTGGTGCATGGCTTTGGCCTGCATAACCGTATCCTCGGCTACGCCTTGCTGCTGGCGTCGGTGTTGATGTTTGTCGGCGCCACCTTCGTTTACCTGCGTCGGCGCAACCCGCCGTCGCGCCTGTCGAAAGGCCCGTGGATGCGCCTGCCGAAAAGCCTGATGGCGTTCTCGGTGAGTTTCTTCCTGGTGACGCTGCCGGTGGCCGGGATCCTGCCCGCTGACTTTGGCGGCTGGCTGCTGGCCGCGCTGCTGAGTGTGGGTGTGCTATGGGGCGTGTCCGAAATGTTCTTCGGCATGACCTGGGGCGGCCCGATGAAGCACGCCTTCGCCGGTGCGCTGCACCTGGCCTGGCACCGTCGCGCCGAACGCTTTGGCGGTGGCCGTTCCACCGGTTTGAAACCGCTGGACCTGAGCGACAAAACCGCGCCCCTGGGCGTGGAAAAACCCAAGGATTTCACCTGGAACCAACTGCTCGGCTTTGACGCCTGCGTGCAGTGCGGCAAGTGCGAAGCGGCGTGCCCGGCCTTCGCCGCCGGCCAGCCGCTGAACCCGAAAAAGCTGATCCAGGACATGGTGGTCGGCCTGGCCGGTGGCACCGATGCCAAGTTTGCCGGTAGCCCTTATCCGGGTAAACCGATTGGCGAGCACAGCGGCAACCCGCACCAGCCGATCGTCAACGGCCTGGTGGACGCCGAGACCTTGTGGTCGTGCACCACCTGCCGCGCCTGCGTGGAAGAGTGCCCGATGATGATCGAGCACGTCGACGCCATCGTCGACATGCGCCGCTACCTCACCCTGGAAAAAGGCGCGACCCCGAACAAGGGCGCCGAAGTCCTGGAAAACCTGATCGCCACCGACAACCCCGGCGGCTTTGCACCGGGCGGTCGCCTGAACTGGGCGGCCGATCTGAACCTGCCGCTGCTCAGTGACAAGGGCACCACCGACGTGTTGTTCTGGGTCGGCGATGGCGCCTTCGACATGCGCAACCAACGCACCTTGCGTGCGTTCGTCAAAGTGCTTAAAGCGGCCAAGGTCGACTTCGCCGTACTTGGCCTGGAAGAGCGCGACAGCGGCGACGTAGCGCGGCGCCTGGGCGATGAGGCGACCTTCCAACTGTTGGCTTCGCGCAATATCCAGACGCTGGCCAAGTACAGCTTCAAGCGCATCGTCACCTGCGATCCGCACAGCTTCCATGTGTTGAAAAACGAGTACGGGGCCTTCAACGGCAACTACCGCGTACAGCACCACAGCACCTTCATGGCCGAGCTGATCGGCGAGGGCGCGCTGAACCTGGGCCAGCACAAAGGCAACAGCGTGACCTACCACGACCCGTGCTACCTGGGCCGCTACAACGGTGAGTACGAGGCCCCGCGCCAAGTGCTGCGTGCCTTGGGCATCGAGGTCAAGGAGATGCAACGCTCGGGCTTCCGCTCACGCTGCTGCGGCGGCGGTGGCGGGGCGCCGATCACCGACATTCCCGGCAAGCAACGTATTCCCGACATGCGCATGGAAGACATCCGCGAAACCGGTGCCGAGCTGGTGGCGGTGGGTTGCCCGCAGTGCACGGCGATGCTCGAAGGTGTGGTTGAACCGCGCCCGTTGATCAAAGACATCGCCGAGCTGGTGGCCGATGCATTGCTCGAAGACGTCGCACCGGCCAAAGCTCCCAACAAGCGTGAACCTGCGGAGGTGCACTGATGAGCGACATTATCCGCCGCGACCCACGGGCCGAATGGATCGCCCGTAACCGCCTGCACCCGCTGCATGCGGCGATGCAGCCAGTGCAACACAGTTGGATGGGGCCCAACGGCATCCTCCGCAAGAATGTGCATGGCGTCGGTTTTATCGGCCCCAACGGCATCAAGCGCATCGACCGCAGCGGTGCCCAGCAGGGCGGTGCGGCTAAGCGTACGGCGGCGCTTGAAGTGCAGTTGCCGCTGCATCAGGTGCCTGCGCCTGCGTTCTACATCAACGTGGTGCCGGACATGGTCGGCGGCCGCTTGAGCAGCCACGACCGCGACCTGCTCGGCCTGGCGCGGCAACTCGCCGGCAGCGACGGCGCAGTGTTGGCGGTGGTGTTTGGCGAGCATAAGGAAAGCGCGTTTGCCACGGCTGGTGTCGATCGCCTGCTGGTGCTGGACGGCCATGAATTCGACGGTTATTCACCGGAGCAACGCGTGCAGGGTTTGCGCGCTGTGGATAACCAGTTCAACCCGCGCCATTGGTTGCTGCCCGACAGCCGCAGTGGTGGCGGTGAGTTGGGTCGGCGTTTTGCCGCCAGCCTCAAGGAACGCCCGGCCACTCGCGTTTGGCAGATCAAGGGCGACGAGTGCATCGGCCGCGCCGGTGCGGGCCGGGAGGACTTGGCACGGCCGCTGCCACGCCTGATTCTGGCCGCCGCCGAATGTGCCGATCCGGTCAGCGACACGCGCCATGAAGTATTGCCTGTGGAGTTATCCACAAGCCTGGCGCGCAGCCTGCCGCGTATCGAGGATCTCGGTGCGGTGGCGGTGGACCCGGCGGCGATTCCCATGGCCGAGGCCGAGTTTATTTTCTCCGGCGGCAACGGCGTGAAGGACTGGGCGCTGTTCCACCAGACCGCCGCGGCATTGGGCGCCACCGAAGGCGCCTCGCGGGTAGCGGTGGACGACGGCTTCATGGCCCGTGATCGCCAGGTCGGCGCCAGCGGTACGTGGGTGACGGCGCGGGTGTATGTGGCCGTGGGGATTTCCGGGGCGATCCAGCACCTGCAAGGCATTGGCGCCTGCGATAAGGTGGTGGCGATCAACCTCGACCCGGGCTGCGACATGATCAAGCGTGCCGACCTGTCGGTGATCGGCGAAAGCGCCGCGATTCTGCAAGCCTTGATCGATGCGGTCGAGGCCTACCGCAACGGCGCCAAGCGCGATGCGGCTTGAGGACATGACCATGACCACGAATGTAATCAGCCTGGTGTCCATCGGCGCCCACCCCACCTCCGGCCGGCCACGCCGCGCCGAACAGGATGCGCGCGCGGTCGAGCTGGGCCTGCAAATGGCCGGGGATAAGTTGCAGGTGCTGCACGCCGGCAATATCGCCGAACCGACCCTGCGCAGCTACCTGGGCATGGGCTTGCCGCAACTGCATGTGCTGGAGCAACCGGCCGGCGCGGATGCGTTGCCGGTGCTCAGTGACTACCTGCGCGAGGCCGGCGCCCAGGTGGTGCTCACCGGCAGCCAGGCCGAAACCGGTGAAGGTTCGGGCATGCTGCCGTTCCTGCTCGCAGAACAATTGGGTTGGCCGCTGATTGTCGGGTTGGCTCAGGTGGAGTCCATCGACGGCGGCGTTGCTCATGTGCTGCAAGCCTTGCCGCGTGGGCAGCGGCGGCGCTTGAAGGTGCGCTTGCCGTTTCTGGCCACGGTGGACAACGCCGCGCCCAAGCCTCGGCAGAGCGCCTACGGCCCGGCACAGCGCGGTGAGTTGGCGGCCCATGAGGTCGAAATTGAAGCCGATGAGTTATTCACAGGCGCGGTGCTGCAACCGGCCAAACCTCGTCCCAAACGCCTCAAGGTGATCAAGGCCAAGAGCGGCGCCGACCGCATGAAGGCGGCCACGGCCAAGGCCAGTGGCGGCGGTGGGCAGGTGCTCAAGGGTGTAAGCGCCGAGGAAGGCGCCCAAGCCATTCTCAAGTTGCTCATAGAAGAAGGCGTAGTGCGCTAACCCACCAACACTGCAAAACCAATGTGGGAGGGGGCTTGCCCCCGATAGCGGTGGATCAGTTACAGCTACTGAGACTGACACACTGCACTCGGGAGCAAGCCCCCTCCCACAGTTTGATCTCCATCAGGATCTGAGGTTACGGGGCGGCCGGTGCAGGTTTGGGCACCAGGTCCGGCAGCGGTGGCGGCAGGGGTTGCCAGGTGGCATCCGGCTGTTGCATCGGCGGTGGCAGCGCCGGTGTAGGGTCGCCCCCAATCGGCTTGAGGATCATTTTTTCGGTGGTATCACGCAGGATCATGCCCTGGGTCGAACTGCGCGCTTCGGTGCCGCTGTGGAAGGTACTGATCTGGGCAATCGGCAGGTCCAGGTTGCGTTCGATCCTCGGCGTCAGCAGCAGGATGATCTCGGTTTTCTGCTGGGTGTTCTGGTTGGTGCCGAACAGCTTCTTGCCGATCCACGGGATCTGGCTCAACCACGGCAAACCCGAGCCCTCGTCGACATCCGCCGTGCGGATCAGCCCCGAGACGATCTGGGTTTCATTGTTGCGCGCGGTCAGCAAGGTCTTGGTGGCCCGTGAGCCGAGTTCGAAAGTAGCCGGTACATGTTCCGAGCCGGGAATGCGCTTGGTGATATGGCTCATTTCCACGTTCAACTCCAGGTTCACCTCATCGCTCAGGCTGATGTTGGGCTTGACGGTGATCTGCAGCCCCACGTCCTGGTAAGACACCGACGAGGTGGTGATCTGGTTGGCGGTGGTGGTGGTGACCACCGGGATCTTGTCGCCGATGTTCACCTGGGCCTCTTCACGGTTGCGCACCCGCACCCTGGGGTTGGCCAGGGTTACGGTGTTGCCGCTGCGTTGCAGCATATTGATACGTGCCGAGGTGCTACCCGAATCGAGCAGGATGTTGTCGCCATTGATCCCACGCAACGCGCTGAGCGGGATGCCCGCCATGCCGGCAGGTACGTTGGCGAGGTTGCCCACGGATAAGCCGATGCTCTCCGGGTACTGGATGCCCAGGTTCAACTCGTCGGTCAGGCTGACCTCCAGCACCTGGATGTCGATGGTCACTTCCGACTGCGCGATATCAATGGCTTCCACCAGTTTTTCCACGGCGCTCAGGGTGTCCAGGCCATCGCGCACAATCACTGCGTTGAGGCGTTCGTCCACCAACACCTCCTTGGGCTTGAGCACTTGCTTGATCTCGGCGGCGATGACCTTGGGGTCGCCATGGCTGAGGTAGAAGGTGCGTACGGCCAACTCGCGGTATTCGCGTTCTTTGTCCGGGCGTCGGGGGTAAACCAGGATGGTGTTGGCGTTGAGGATTTTCTTGTCCAGCCCTTGGGTGGTCAGCAGCAGGTTCAGCGCGTCTTCGGCGGTGGTTCGACTTGCGGTCATGCTCGCGGAGGCACTGGGGTTGACGTCTTTGTCGATGACAAAATTGACCCCTGACAGGCGCGCAATGGTCTCGAAAATCGTGGTCAGGCTTTGCGCGCTGAATTCCAGGCTCAAGGGTTTGCGCATAGCCTCGGAGAGATCGGCGCTGAGGTAGTCGGCGCTCACCAGTTCGCGGGTCAGGGCATTGCGAAAGTCCAGGGCCTCGCGGTAGTTGGGCTTTTGCGCGATGATCCGGCGCACCAGGTTGAGTGCTTCCACCGGGTTGGAGCGCTTCATTGCGTAGGCCTGTGCCAGTTGCGGGCGAAGCTGTTTCATCGCCTGGATGTTCTGGATTTCCTGGCGCGCCCCGAGATTGCTGGGGTCGTACTTGAGGATGGTTTCCAGGGCGCGAATGGCGCTGGCATCGTCGCCACGCATCAGCGCGGTGCTGGCCTCGCGGCTGTATTGGGCGACCAGCAATTCCAACTTGCTGAAGTTGGCGGTGCGCAATTGCACGTCGTCGGGGGCTTGTTTGGCTTCGGCTTGCAGCACTTCGACCGAGCGGATGATGTCGCCCTTCTGGCGCAACTCGTCGCTTTCCTCGATCGCCCGTTGGGTCTGGCAGGCGCTGAGCAAGGCCATGGCCAGGCTCAAGGGAATCCACGTACGTATCGCCATGATCGTGTCCTGCCCGGTCAGTGAGTGTCCAGCCGCAAGGTGCTGACATGCTTGAGCGGCATGTAGGTCAGCACCACGGTGGTATCGGTGAGTTTGTCGAGCCGGTAGTGCGCGTCGAGCATCTTGCCGGGCACGATGCGACCGGGTACCGCGCAGCGGTTGCACAGCGTGTACTGGCTGCCATTGCCGCGCAGTACGACGATTTTCGCTTGGTTCTCGTAGCGCCACTGCGCGCTCACGGTGAAGGGCAGCGGGGGTGGCTTGGGCGCTGAGGTGTCGACCGGTATGGGCGGTGGTGCAGGTGTCCAGGTCTGGGCGGGGAACAGGTCGACGGCTTCAGCCACCGCCGCCGGGGGGGCGGCGACCGGTGCCGAGGGCGCTTGCACAGGCCGGGCGATCACTGGCACCGGGGAGTGCGTGGGACTGTCCGCAGTGTCCTGCCAGAACAGCCAGCCGCAGCCGATCAAGGTCAGCAGCAACAGCACGCGCAAATACAGTGGCAACCTCATTCCACCACCCCCAGCACACTCACCTTGAGGTTAATGTTCAACATGCCGCTGGTGATTTCCTTGCGCTCCAGGGTCAGGCGTTCGATGCGCACGGCTGGCTCATTGGCGACGTCGACCAGGGCATCGCGCAGCAAGATGTAGGGGCCGCTGAGGGGAATGTCCACGTCCAGGCGTTGCAGCCCGGTGTCGCCGGGGGCGGAGTAGGCGAGGGTGGTCTGTTCGATGATAAAACCGTGTTGAGTAAGGACGCCCAGCAGCTTTTCCAGGCGTGGAGCAAAGTCCTCTGCACTGGGCAGGCGCTCGACCACGGTCGGTTCGGTCACCTGCACATCCTCGGGTTGCTCGGCGATCCCGGCCTCCAGTTCCTGGCGCCGTTGACTGTCGGCAATGCCTGCCGGGTGAATCACTGTGACTTCGATCAGCAACGTTGTCGCCATCAGCCCCAATGCCAGCAGCCCCCAAAAGCCCAGGCGTTGCTGCCATTGCATCAGGTGCCAGCGCAGGCGCGGGAGATGGCGAGTCAGTACGTCCATGGGCGACTACCCTGCGCCAACGGCGAGTTTGACCTGCACCGGGTGTTGCGGGTCATTGGTCTTGCGTGCGCTTTGCTGCAGGTTCACGTGCACCCCTGGCTGGGCCTCGAGCCGTTCGACAAATCGAAAGGCATCGCCCAGCACCTTGGCCTCCAGTTCCAGGTGAATCAGTTGGGCCTGGGTGTTGATCTCCACGCGCGTCAGCGCAACTTCCCCGGCCCAGGCCTGGGCCACGGCGTCCATCAGCGCGAAGGGGGTGTCCCGTTGTCGGGAAAAGGCTGCCAGTTGTTGTTTCTGCTGGGGTGACAAGCGAATCGCGGCCTGGATCAATTGCTCCTGGCGACGTGTCAGTTGGATGAAGCGTTGCTCCAGTACGTCGGTCTGATGTTGCTGATGCTCCATGCGCTGCCAGTGTTGCCAGGTGACGAAGGCAAGCCCTGCGGCGACCAGCCACAACGTGCTCACCAGCGGCCGGGAGAGGGCGTCGGGATGAAGGAAGTCGACGCCGGGCGCATGTCGCTGTTGCCAGGCAGCGGCGAGGCGTGATTTCAGGCGAGCAATCATGCCGGCGGTTCTCCCAACCAGGGATGCAGCGGCCCCAGCCAATGTTCAGTGGGGTGATTGGCGACGACCCAGGTGGCCGCCGCGTGCCGCTGCGCGAGCAGGTCGGCGGCGAACAGGTTGTCGCTCAAGTGGCTGTCGGGCGGGGTTTGCAGCACGCACACTTGATGAGCCACACCCTGCTGCCGGTAAAGGCAGCTAAGACCGCACCGCTCGGGCACCGCCAGCACGCAGTCGTCGCTCAATTGTTGCCAGTACCGTTGTGCCACGGCCGTCAGCAGTGGCGTGCATGTCACCAGCGGCAGGTGGTGCTGTTTGAATAGCTCTCGCAGGTCCTGCAGCAAGTCCCGTGACGTCGCTACCGCAAGGCGTTCATGTCCAAAGGCGCTGTTGGCGACTTGCACGTGCCATTGTTCGGGGTCGATGCCCGCCTGTTGGCTGAAGGTCGCTTCGGCAAAACCTTGCCAGTCGGCCTGGCTGTACAAACCCGTTTGCCACGCCAACATCAGGTAGTGCACATGGGGAAAGCCCAGCAGCACCGTGGCGCGGTCCAGAAACCCCACGCGACCGCGCGGCGCCTGTTCCAGCAGTTCGGCACAGGCGCCCAATGGCTCGCCGGCCTGTTGCGCACGCCAGACGGTTGCGTCACGCCAGCGCGGTCGTGCGGCCCATTCGGCGCCCTCGCTGTGCAGCCACACCACATGCTCAATAAAGGGAAATGACACGGTGGATCTCCTTGAGCGTGGTGTCGCCCTGGGCGGCATGGGCCAGGGCGATATCGCGGATAAACACGTGGCCGGCTTCACGGGCCAGTTCGCGCAGGGTGGAGGCCGAACTGCGGTTGAGCAGGCCCTCCTTGATGCTGTCGGTCAGCGTCAGCACTTCGGCCAGGGCGAGCCGGCCGCGATAACCGGTGTGGCGGCAGGCTTCGCAGCCTTTGCCTACGCGGTAGTGGCCCTGTTGGCGCTGGGCATCGGAGAGTTGGGCGAGGTGGGCGATGTCGGGGTCGGGCTCGGCATCTACCCCGCAGTCCGGGCAGATGCGCCGCACCAGGCGCTGGGCGACGACGCCGTTAAGGGCTTCGACAAAGCTGGCCGGGTCAACGTCCATATAGGTAAAGCGCTCGAGCACACTGAACGCGCTGTTGGCGTGCACCGACGACAGCACCAGGTGCCCGGTCAACGCGGCTTGCACCGCAATGCCGGCCGTTTCACCGTCGCGGATTTCCCCCACCAGGATGGTGTCCGGGTCGTGGCGCAGGATTGAGCGCAGGCCACGGGCGAAGGTCAGGCCCTTCTTGTCGTTCACCGGGATTTGCAGGACCCCGGGCAGTTCGTATTCCACCGGGTCTTCGATGGTGATGATTTTTTTCTCGCCGGTATTGGTCTCCGACAGGGCGGCATACAGCGTGGTGGATTTGCCGCTGCCGGTGGGGCCGGTCACCAGCAACATGCCATAGGGTTCGCTGGCCAACACACGGATGCGCGCGATGGTATCGGCGTTCAAACCCAGGGTTTCCAGGCTCAGGGATTCGCCGCGCTGGGATTTGTCGAGAATCCGCAGCACCGCGTCTTCACCGTGGATGCTGGGCATGATCGACACACGAAAGTCCACCTCGCGAGCCTGGATTTTCATCTTGAAACGCCCGTCCTGGGGGACCCGTCGCTCGCCGATGTCCAACTCCGACAACACCTTGATCCGCGACAGCGCCTGCTCGGCCATGTCCATCCCGCTGGCCTGGCCCATCTGCTGCAACACGCCGTCGATGCGGTACTTGATCACCAGGCCCTGGGGCGTGGTTTCCACATGGACATCGCTGGCGCGGCTTTGCAGGGCATCGAACAGCATGGAGTTGACCAGGCGCACCACCGGGTTGTCGTCGCGGGCGATGCTGCTCAGGGAAATTTCCTGGGCGACCTGGCCGACGCGGGCATTTTCGTCGTCCTCGCCGAAAGGTTGCATCACCCGTTGGCTGGCTTCGGCCAGGGTCAACTGGGCCTTGACCGCGCCGGGCAGGCTCATGGCCAGGGGCAGTTGGCGCAAGGTCTTGGAGGACTGCAGCCAGTGCCGGCTGGCCAAGGTGAAAGGGTCTCCCAGTACCAGGCACGGCTGGCCGTGGTTATCCACAGGCAGCACGTTATGGATCAGCGCCTGGGGCAGTGGCAGCAGATCGAAACGCCAGTCTTCACCGAGGTTTTCCGGGGCGATGGCGAGCAGGCCCAAGGGCTGGGCGATCGTGGGTAATTGGTCGGGCGCCTTGTCCAGCACCTCCAACAGGTAGTTGGACAAGCTCATGCCCCGTTGTGCCGCAAGCGCTTGCCATTGCCGTGTCTGTTCGCTCATCGCGCTACCCCTGGATGGAACCTGCCAGTTCGAAAATCGGCATGTACAGCATGAATACGATCAAGCCGATCAGCCCGCCTACCACCAGCATCAACAGCGGCTCGAAGACCTTGCTGAACAGTTCGATGGCGCGCTCCAGCGCTTCATCGTGAAACTGCGCGATGCGCTCGCACATGGCCGCTAACTCACCGCTTTGCTCGCCCACACGCAGCAGGCGTTCGGCGACAGCGGTGGTCAATTGATGGCGGGCGAGGGCGGTGGACAGTGGCTGACCGGCCTGGATATCGGTTATGGCTCGGCGCAGATCGTTTTGGCGCTCCACGGGCAGCAACGCACCGGACAGCTGCACCGCGGTCACCACCGGCATGCCGCCCATCAACAACATGCCGGCCGTGCGGTAAAAGCGCGCGAGGATAAACAGCGTGCGCTGGGCGCCCAGGCTGGGGATCTTCCAGAACAGATGGGCGATGCGGCGCTTGAAAGCGGCGCTGCGCAACAACAGCACCAGTACGGCAATCGCCAGCACCAGGCCGATCAGCAACTCCATGCCACGCGCGTCCACCAGCGCGCCCCACCACACCATGAAGCGTGCGGTGGCCGGCAGGTCGGTGACTGCGTCGAACACCGAGGCGAAGCGCGGAATCACGAAAAACAGCAGGAACAGCAGGATCAACGCGCCAACGCTGAGCACCACCAAGGGGTACATCAGGGCGCCGCTGACGCGCTTTTTCACGGTTTCCAGATGCGTTTCAAAATGATGATAACGGCGCAGGGCCACGGCCAATTGGCCGCTGTGTTCCGAGGACGCCACGGTGGCAATCAACAGTGAAGGAAAGGTCTGCGGCTTGAGCTGCATCGCCTTGGACAGTGAATGGCCTTCGTACATAGACGCGAGCAGATCGCTCATGACCTGGCGGTTGATACCTGCGGGAGCCTTGTCGCGCAGGGTTTCCACCGCTTCCACCAGCACCAGGCCGGCGTCGAGCAGCACCACCAGTTCCTGGATGAACAGGCCCAGTGCGAACGTGCTGCGGCGACGGGGCAGTGTGAGTGGGCGGCGGGCTTTCAGCGAGATGACCTGGGCGCCGTCGGCCTGCAGTTGCTGGCGCGCCTGGGCGACGTCGAGGGCTCGCAGGCGCAGGGTCTGTAAATGGCCGTCGCGGATGATGCGGGCGTCGATGTCGATCATGGTGTTTGCCTGGCCAGTTGCTGGCGCTGCTGCAACAACGCACCGTAGTAACGCCACACTGCCAGGGCGTAGCGTGAGCGCCGTGTTTCCCGGTCTGGCTTGGCCCCGGCGTTATAAGCGCCCACGGCCTGCCAGCCATAACCCTGTTCGCGGATAAAGCCGGCGAGAATCCACGCACCCACCATGACGCTGGTGCAGGGCTGGGTGATCAAGTGCTGTTCGGTGATGCCGAACCGGGCCAGTGCGGGCAAGTGGCGGCTGTTGATTTGCATCAGGCCGATGTCCTGGCTGCCATCGCTGTTGAGGTTACGGGCGCGGGGGTCGAGGCCGGATTCGACCTTGGCAATGGCATACAGCAACAGCGGGTCGACATGATAGCGACTGGCTGCCAACTGCCAGCAGTCGGCCTGGGCGATGCCCGTGAAGAACAGCAAGGCGAGGGCCATCCGCAGCGGCTGCATGGTCGGTCACAGCCCGTACACGATGTCGGCGTAGGTATTCTCTCCGCCGGCCTTGCCATCGCGGCCCAGGGAGATGATTTCTGCGTCGTTGGGCGGTGTGCCGGGGTTCTTGAAAAGGTAAGGGTTGCCCCAAGGGTCTGGTGGTAATGACTTGAGGTACGGCCCCTGCCAATTGCCGGCATTGGCGGGACGTGTCGTGAGTGCATTCAGGCCGAGTGTTTCGTCGGGGTAGTTGCCGCTGTCCAGGCGGTACTGGTTCAGGGCATCGGCCAGGGATTTCATTTGGCCCTGGGCGGTTTGCACCTTGGCCAGCTCCAGGCGATCGAACATCTTCGGGCCGACATAGCCGGCGAGCAGGGCAATGATCAGCAGGACGACCAGCAGCTCCAGCAGCGTGAAGCCACGGTATGGGGCGTGGGTAAATGAATGTGCGCGCATGGAGATACCCTGTTGGGAGTGCCAAGGTACGGCGGTTGTGTATAACTCTCCCGGCCCGTTGTTAAGCGGGCACCGCCGGTAGGACTGCGTTAGAACCTTTTCAATTCAAGTACATCTTCAACTGTAGCGTTGCTCGATATAAGGCGCCGTGAGGCGCCCTATAACGTTTGGCTCTTGGGGTTATCGAGTTCGTGCATATGCCCTAGGGCTCATTGCACCTCTTCCCAGGCCTGGTCCCACGCGGTGCCGGTCCCCGGTGCATAGGCCCATGCCGCGCCGGCGCACCAGGCGGTGAACGGATGCGGTTTGCAGCGGTAGTTCTTGCCGCGGTTGCTCACGGTGTCCCCGGCTTTATACGGCGTGCCCTCCTTGTAGGCCGGATACTCTTCACCGCCGCTGTCCGGCACCACCGTGAAGTCAAACTCCGCTTGGTCGGTTTTGCCATTTTGCTGGTCGCGAACATTCAAGCGTGCCTTCAAGGGTGTGGGCTGAGTGACCTTGTAGGCTCGGCCGCTGGCGGTATTACCGTTTTGTGGGCCCTCAAGTCCGGGGATACTCCATTGAAAGAGCAGGTGTCCATTGGCTCCAGTTGATCGCGCGCCACTGAATGTAAAGGCTTGCCCCGAGTTCAAGGAGGTAGGGCCGGTGATACGGGCAACCGGTGGCGCGGGGTTCACCGGGGTTTCGCCGCCGGCGATGATCGCCATGGCTTTGGAGTAACCATTGACCGATACGAATACCGAATTGGCTTGGGGGTCCGTTGTATTGAACACAATGTTGTTGCCGTCTTTCTCCCCGATTTTGGCGATGCCAGGAGGGATCTGATCCGCCAGTTGCTTGCCCCAGATGTTTGGGGCCAGGTTGTTCGCGGTGATCGGCAGGGTGATGTCCACCACTTCCTTGGCCGCCGGTGAGTTATCGAGGATGCGGAAGTGGACCGAGTCACCCGCTTTGAGGGTGTCCATGATCGAGTCGATGAATTGGCCAAGATTGACCCACTGCTCCGGAATCCCGGCACCGATGAGGTTGATGTCGCTGCAGTTATAGAACCCTTCACCCGCTGGATCGATACGCTGCCACTGCACGAACAGCGTGGCTTTGCCCGTTTGCGTCGAAGGAATCGGCACTGGGAACTTGAAGTACCCGGAAGCGCCGGAAATGATGGGAGGATCGTTGCCCCAGTTGGTTTGTGCGACGCTGAACTGCTCGGAATGGATGAGTGTCAGGTCGTTCCAGGTCAACGGCGACTTGGTCGGGTCAAAACCCGGTTTTGTGAGAAAGACCTTCACAAAACTGGGAACGTGCGGGGCAGTCCCGATGATGCGCACGTCCATCATGCCGTTGGAGGGTGTTACGTCAGTACGGTGCCAGTCATCCGAGACAATGTTCAGGCCATCCTTCTTACTGTCGGCCGCCGAGCACAGTTGGCCGTCGGGCACTTCTCTTTTGACGATCTCCGGATCGTTGTAACCAGGTGCCTTGATCAAATGCGCGACTTCATTCCATTGCTGGCCTGGGTACTGTCCACTTTTTGCAGACAAGGCCGCGCAGCCGTTATCGCTGGGGCTCCCTGACCAGAAATCCGGGAGCGTCTTGCAATAGACCTGCCGTGCGATGGGCTTGTCCACTGCACCGTGGGCCATGACCAGCGTCGGTGCCAACAACACCGCCGCCAACAACCATTTCGTTAAACGCTGTAAGTTACTCATGCTTGATCCACCTTAATTCAGATAAACAAGTTCCGAACGGCTGGAACGATCAGTGTGTCGAGTGTGTGAGCGTCATCGGGTCAGTTGATCTCCCATGGGAGTGACGCGGGTTGCAGGGTTGTTCTGCCCAGGGCCAAACAGAAACACCCACCCTTGATAACTGCCTTGTCCTGTAAAGCTCTGATTGATGACTGAAAAGTTGCCTTGTTTGAATGGCGTGCCCTTGGCCGTGCTGAACACGCCCATGATGGTTTCGCCGGGCCCGGCTACCATGCCCCACTCGGCGCTGCCGGTCAGCGGGTCTGCATAGGCACGGCGCAGGTAGCGCTTGACGGTCGGTTGGCGACGGTCGAGCTCCAGGTCTGCGAGGGACTTGGGGTAGGTGTTGCCGGCGGCGTAGTACAAGCCGATTGCCCGGCGGATTTGATTGCCCCGCGCCAGCAGTTCCAACTCGCGTTCGCGCTGCAGCACGCTGGACCACAGGGTGCCGACTTCCATCAACATCACGGCCACCACGGCCACCGTCACCAACATGCCCATGAACACCGAACCCTGCTGGGGGCGTTTACCAGTCGGCATAGGCACTCCCGTTCGTATCGGTGCCGGAAGCGCCGCTGCGTACGTCGCCCAGGCCTTGTTCGTCGGAAGGTTGCAGTTGCCAGGTGTCGCGCTGGCCGGTCAGTGGGTCCACGGGGATTTCGCGCAGGTAGCGGCGGTCGACCAAGGCTTGCAGGGACTCGGGATTGGTGCCGTGGTCTTCGCGGTATTGGTCCAGGGCCTGGCGAATGGAGGACAGGTTATGGCGCAGCACGGTTTCCTGGGCCTTGGCGTGCTGGCGAAAGTATTGGGGGGTGACCAGCGTCATGAGCGTGGCAATGATGGCCATGACCACCAGCAACTCGATCAGGGTGAAACCCCGATTACCACTGGCTGTATAACGTTCCATTCAAACTCTCCCGGGTGCTTCGGGATGAAACGTCAAATACATCTTCTCCCTCTTGTGGATTATCCGCAGTGCTTTTGTAGCTGCGCAGCTGCCAGGTCTCTGCGGGCGCACGTTCAGGGCACTCGCACACGGGATCGCGGGGAATGCGGCGTAGGAAATAGAGTTTGTTGCCCTGAAGGTTGGTCTTGTCCGTCACCCCCTCGACCAATACATGCAGGGAGGGGGGATAACCGCTGTCAGTGATGCTCTTTTCAATGCGGCCATCGTCACTGGCGTCTTTGTAGGCATCGATCGCACGCCGGATTTCCCGCAACGAACGTTGCAGGTCCAGTTCTCGATCACGTTTACCCATCAATGCTGTCAGCGGATAAGCCACTGTCGCAAGCGTGGCCAGCAGGGCCAGCGTCAGTAGCAATTCAATCAGCGTAAAACCTTTGGCGCAGTGATGGCTGGGCTTGCCCTGCCATATCACCGTTCTACCTCCCGATCAGGCTGCCAAGGACTTCCGCGTTAACCCAGGCCATGGAATTGACTGCAAGGGTGAGTGTAGATGCAGAGTGTTTTTTGTACAGGCTGCGTGGTTACCCACAAACACTGTGAGCGCAGCTGTGGATAAGGTGTTCGTGGGTGTCCACAAGGCCCGTGAATCAACGCCTGCAAGTCGCTGTATGAAAATTGATCAAGCTAAGTCACGGTTTTTTGGTACTTTTTTATGTGGATAAGCTTGAAGCAACGGTTGGACTTGCCCCCAAAGTCTGTTGGCGCTTCTGTGGATAAGATGTTTGCTATCCGCTACAAGCCTTATAAATAAAGGCTTTCAATCGCTTGGTTGTTTATTGATCAAATTGCCCCTGAAACCGAATAATGCGGCTGAAACCCTCGGTTTATGAAGGTTTGGCACGGTTTTCCACAGCGTCGCAGAAGTTGCCCCCAAAGTCTGTTGGCGGTTCTGTGGATAAGGTGTTTGCGTACCGCTACAGGTCATGAATTACGTGGCCTGTAAGGTTTTGATCAATAAATGATCAATGCGTCGCGGGAACCGTCAACTTGAATAAGTCACGGATTTTCTTCAATTAATTTTGATTGGATAGCAGAGTTGCCCACAATTGCTGTGGGTGGCTTTGTGGATAAGTTGTTGGGTAAAGGCTGGAGGGCAGGCTGCGAGGGGTCTACAGCAGATTTGATTAAGTTTTGATCAGTAGAGAGGGTGGGAGTAGATACCGTGTTATCCAACACCGCGCAAATCCGTAGCAGCTGACGAGCCCCGGCGAGGCTGCGTCAGCGGTGAGTCAGGCAGGCCGCAAACGCAGTCTCGCCGGGGCTCGACAGCTGCTACGCAATAAGTGGCTTCAATTACTCGTGGGCGGCCACACCCTTGAGGTAAGGCGCCGGCGCTGCACCGAGGTTGTTCAACATGCGCTCGCTGTACCAGTCCACAAAGTTCACCACGCCGAACTCATAGGTCTTGGAGTACGGCCCTGGCTGGTAAGCGGTGGAGTTGATGCCGCGCTGGTTTTCTTCGGCCAGGCGACGGTCCTGGTCGTTGGTGGCGTCCCACACCTGGCGCATGCGCTCCACGTCGTAGTCCACGCCTTCCACGGCGTCCTTGTGCACCAGCCACTTGGTGGTGACCATGGTTTCCTGGGCGCTGATCGGCCACACCGTGAACACGATGATGTGGTCGCCCATGCAGTGGTTCCACGAGTGCGGCAGGTGCAGGATGCGCATCGAGCCCAGGTCCGGGTTCTTGATGCGGCCCATGAGTTTTTTGCAGCCCTGCTTGCCGTCCAGGGTCATCGACACGGTGCCCTTGAGCAGCGGCATGCGCACGATACGGTTACGCAGGCCGAAGCTGGCGTGGGCGTAAGGGATCTTCTCGGCGTCCCAGGCGGCAGCGGAAGCGGCCACGTGGTCCTTGAAGGCCTGGTCGGCGCGTGGGTCGGTGACGTCGTCCCACTCCAGCAGGGTTTTCAACAACTCGGGGTGCGATGCGTTGCAGTGGTAGCACTCGCGGTTGTTTTCCAGCACCAGTTTCCAGTTGGCTTTTTCCATCAAGGTGGTTTGCACCGCCACCTTGGTGTTCTCCATGTCGTACGGTTCCATGTAGTGGGTCAGCGTCGACAGGAAATCATCGATGGCCGGCGGGTTCTCGGCCAGGCTGATGAAGATGTAGCCGCCGGCGGTCTTCACGTTCACCGGTTTGAGGCCGTACTGCTTCATGTCGAAGTCGGCGCCCATCTCGGTGCCGGCAAACAGCAGGCGCCCGTCCAGCTCGTAGGTCCACTGGTGGTAGTGGCACACCAGTTTGGCGACCTTGCCCTTGTCGCTGGTGCACAGGCGCGAACCCCGGTGGCGACACACGTTATGGAACGCATGCACCACGCCTTCGGCGCCACGGATCACGATGATCGGGTTCTTGCCCACTTGCAGGGTCAGGTAGTTGCCCTTGGTGGGGATTTCGCAGGTCATGCCGGCGATCAACCACTCTTTCTGGAAGATCTCCTGCATGTCGATATCAAACAGCCGCTCGTCAGAGTAAAACGGCTGCGGCAGCGAAAAGGTGCGCTCGCGCTCTTGCAGCATTTGCGCGGTGGCCTTGCGTGCGGGTTCCAGCGGATCGCCCAAGCTTAAGGTTGCGGTGACGTCCATCGTGTGTGTCCTCATGGCCATTCTGTGTGGCCGGCGAATAGTGGCTACGGTTGTTGCAGTGCAAGGCGTAAAGAAAGCGTCGTTGTTGGGAGCGAGTGTGGGGCTGCTGATGCACGGAACCTTATCCATGAGCGACATGGCCCACTCTGTTCCCGACGCGCAACCCCCGTGGTATGGGGGCTGGTCGCGATAAGTATGTGAATGTCGCAGATAGGTAAATGGGCGGTTCTCGCGTTACGCAGAATCGCCACCATAAGGCCGACTATCGGCGGTGGAGAACAGCATGTCCAACAGCTTCCTGAATCCGGTAACCACCCAGACCTGGGCCAATGGTCGGCACATCGTCCGTTGCGTCAAAGTCATCCAGGAAACCTGGGACGTGCGCACCTTCTGCTTTATGGCCGACCAGCCGATCCTGTTCTTTTTCAAGCCGGGGCAGTTCGTCACCCTGGAGCTGGAAATCGACGGTCAGCCGATCATGCGCTCGTACACCATTTCCAGTTCGCCGTCGGTGCCCTACAGCTTCTCGGTGACCATTAAGCGCGTGCCGGGCGGCAAGGTGTCCAACTGGCTGCACGACACACTGCATGAAGGGCAGGAGTTGGCGGTGCACGGGCCGGTCGGGCTGTTCAACGCCATCGACTTCCCGAGCCCGAAAGTGTTGTACCTCAGCGGCGGCGTCGGTATTACGCCGGTGATGTCCATGGCCCGCTGGTTCTACGACACCAATGCCAACGTCGACATGACGTTTATCCACAGCGCCCGTTCGCCCAAAGACATCATCTACCACCGCGAGCTGGAGCATATGGCGTCGCGGATCGACAACTTCAGCCTGCACCTGATCTGCGAGAAGCACGGCCTGGGTGAGCCTTGGGCGGGTTATCGCGGCTACTTGAATCACAAGATGCTCGAACTGATGGTGCCCGACTTCCTTGAGCGTGAAGTGTTCTGCTGCGGCCCTACGCCGTATATGAATGCGGTGAAGCGCCTGCTGGAGGCGGCCGGTTTCGACATGGCGCGGTACCACGAGGAATCCTTCGGGGCCACGCCACCGGAAGCCCGCGCCGATGCGGTGGAGCAGGCCGAACAGGCCGCCGATGCACCGGAAATCGACCTGGCGGATTTGCATCAGGTGGAGTTCCTTGCCTCCGGCAAGAGCATTCGCGTCGCGCCGGGCGAGACCGTCCACGCGGCGGCGGCCAAGCTTGGGCTGATGATCCCGAAAGCCTGCGGCATGGGCATTTGCGGAACGTGCAAGGTGATGAAGCTGGGCGGGGAGGTGGAGATGGAGCACAACGGCGGGATCACCGAGGAAGACGAAGCCGAAGGCTATATCCTCTCGTGCTGCAGTGTGCCGAAGGGTGATGTGCGCATCGATTTCTGATTGCTCAAGCAGGCACAACACAATCCAAATGTGGGAGGGGGCTTGCCCCCTCCCACATTTGTTTTATGTACATCAGTGAGTCATTGTCAGGCACCCATGACTTCGCGGATATCTGCTGCCAATTCCCGCACGCGCTCTTCGTCGGTATCCCACGCGCACATGAACCGCGCGCCGCCTTTGCCGATGAAGGTGTAGAAGCGCCAGCCCTTGGCCGTCAGCGCGGCAATCGCCGGTTCCGACAGTTGCAGGAACACGCCGTTGGCTTGCACCGGGAACATCAGCTCCACTCCCGGAATGTCCGCCACCAGGCTGCTGAGCAATTGTGCGCAGTGGTTGGCGTGGCGCGCATGTTTGAGCCAGGCGTCGTTTTCCAGCAGGCCTACCCACGGGGCGGACAGGAAGCGCATCTTCGAGGCCAGTTGGCCGGCCTGTTTGCAGCGGTAGTCGAAGTCTTCGGCCAGCGCGCGGTTGAAGAACAGGATTGCTTCACCCACGGCCATGCCGTTCTTGGTGCCGCCAAAGCACAGTACGTCCACCCCGGCTTTCCAGGTCAGGTCCGCCGGTGAGCAGCCGAGGAATGCGCAGGCGTTGGAGAAGCGTGCGCCGTCCATGTGCAGGTTCAGGCCCAGTTCCTTGCAGGTGACGCTGATCGCCCGGATTTCTTCCGGGGTGTAGACGCTGCCGACTTCGGTGGCTTGAGTCAGGGTCACTACGCGGGGTTTGGGGTAATGAATGTCTTGGCGCTTGAGGGCGATCTCGCGGATCGATTCCGGGGTCAGCTTGCCGTTCTCGGTCCGGGCGGTGAGCAGCTTGGAGCCGTTGGAGAAAAACTCCGGCGCGCCGCATTCGTCGGTCTCGACGTGGGCGGTTTCCGAGCAAATCACGCTATGGTAGCTCTGGCACAAGGAGGACAGCGCCAGGGAGTTGGCGGCCGTACCGTTGAAGGCGAAGAACACTTCGCAGTCGGTTTCGAACAGGTTGCGGAAACCGTCGGCGGCGCGGTGGGTCCATTCATCATCACCGTAGGCGCGTTGATGACCCTGGTTGGCTTGTTCCATGGCGGCCCAGGCTTCCGGGCAAATGCCCGAATAGTTGTCACTGGCGAATTGTTGGCTCTTGTCGGTCATGGCCCATTCCTGTGGTCGATGTTGGTGCGCACTTTAACCAAGATTGTCGGGCGTGCGCACGCACTGTAAATGCAAAGTCACTGGGGAATTATGCACGGTTCTGAAACGATGGCTGTCGGACGCGTCCGTGATGGCGCTTTGGATTTGCTCAAGTGGCTGGCGCTGCTGAGCATGGTGCTCGACCACCTGCGCTATGTCGGTCTGAACCTCGATGGCCTGTATGTGCCGGGGCGCCTGGCGTTCCCGTGGTTTTGCCTGGCGATTGCGGCGAATCTGCACCGGGCCCGAAACCTACCGGTGAGCGGCCAGTGGCGTTACCTGGGCTGGCTGTTGCTGTTCAGTGTGATCAGCGAAGTGCCGTATCGGCTGTTTATCGAGGATGCCGATACGTTGAACGTGCTGCCCACCTTGGCGCTGGGTCTGCTGGTTGCCCGAGGTTGGCAGCAGAAGGCGTTTATTGATCGAGGATTGGCGTTGATCGCCGTCACGATAGCGGCTTTGTTTTCATCCCACTTAATGTTCGGTTTCTTTGGTGTATTGCTGCCATTGGCGATGCTGCTGGTGTTTCGTCGGCCTTGGTATTTCAGTGTGTTGCCGGGATTGGTCTGCGTGGCCGCCAATCAATGGCAAATCCTGCTCAATAGCGGCACGCCGGTGGCGCTGTTGGGGTTGGCGACCTGCCTGATTGCGCCATTGCTCGGTAGGGTCTTGTTGCGACATGCAAAAAGCGCTGGGCCACCAGCCATGCGCCGCTGGGCGTATGCCCTGTATCCCATGCACTTCCTCCTGCTGCTACTCCTGCGCCACATCATCGCCTAACCCCTCCCACATTTATTCGGTGTTGTTCCGGCAATGTCGTAAACGCACCTTTGCGTGGCGTCCGTAGGCATTTGACCTGCCTGCGCCGGCCCTACCATCGCATCAAAGGGCCCTGCACGGGCCTCAACAATACGAAAGGCTGGGAGAGACGCGATGTTCAGCAAACAAGACCAGATCCAGGGATATGACGACGCACTGCTGGCGGCCATGAATGCCGAGGAGCAGCGTCAGGAAGATCATATCGAGCTGATCGCGTCGGAGAACTACACCAGCAAGCGCGTGATGGAAGCCCAGGGCAGCGGCCTCACCAATAAATACGCCGAAGGCTACCCGGGCAAGCGCTACTACGGTGGCTGCGAGCACGTGGACAAGGTCGAGGCCCTGGCCATCGAGCGCGCCAAGCAGCTGTTCGGCGCCGACTACGCCAACGTGCAACCGCACTCCGGTTCCTCCGCCAACAGCGCGGTGTACCTGGCACTGTTGAACGCCGGCGACACCATCCTCGGCATGAGCCTGGCCCACGGCGGTCACCTGACCCACGGCGCCAAAGTGTCGTCCTCGGGCAAGCTGTACAACGCGGTGCAATACGGCATCAACACCGACACCGGCCTGATCGACTATGACGAAGTCGAGCGTCTGGCCGTGGAGCACAAGCCGAAGATGGTCGTGGCCGGCTTCTCCGCGTACTCCAAGACCCTGGATTTCCCACGCTTTCGCGCGATCGCCGACAAGGTCGGTGCGCTGCTGTTTGTCGACATGGCCCACGTCGCCGGCCTGGTCGCCGCTGGCCTGTACCCGAACCCTCTGCCGTACGCCGACGTGGTCACCACCACTACCCATAAGACCCTGCGTGGTCCACGTGGCGGCTTGATCCTGGCCAAGGCCAACGAAGAGATTGAAAAGAAACTCAACGCAGCCGTATTCCCTGGCGCCCAGGGCGGCCCGCTGATGCATGTGATCGCTGGCAAGGCCGTGTGCTTCAAGGAAGCTCAGGAGCCAGGCTTCAAGGCCTACCAGCAACAAGTGATCGACAACGCCCAGGCCATGGCCAGCGTGTTTATCAAACGCGGCTACGATGTAGTGTCCGGCGGCACCGATAACCACCTGTTCCTGGTCAGCCTGATCCGTCAGGGCCTCACCGGCAAAGAAGCGGATGCCGCCCTCGGTCGCGCCCACATCACCGTCAACAAGAACGCCGTGCCGAATGACCCGCAGTCGCCGTTCGTGACCTCGGGCCTGCGTATCGGCACCCCGGCGGTGACCACGCGCGGTTTCAAAGTGCCGCAGTGCATCGAGCTGGCCGGTTGGATCTGCGACATCCTCGACAACCTCGGCGACGCCGATGTCGAGGCCAACGTGGCCAAGCACGTGTCTGCCCTGTGCGCTGATTTCCCGGTTTATCGCTGAGCGCGGTTTTGGAGTAATGACTATGCAACGCTACTCGGGCTTCGGCCTTTTCAAGCACTCACTCAGCCACCACGAAAACTGGCAGAAGATGTGGCGCACGCCGACCCCCAAGAAGGTCTACGACGTGGTCATCGTCGGCGGCGGCGGGCATGGTCTGGCAACCGCCTATTACCTGGCCAAGGAGCACGGCATCACCAACGTGGCCGTGGTCGAGAAAGGCTGGCTGGGCGGCGGTAACACCGCGCGCAACACCACCATCGTGCGCTCCAACTACCTCTGGGACGAGTCGGCGCACCTGTACGAGCACGCGATGAAACTGTGGGAAGGCCTGTCCCAGGACCTCAACTACAACGTGATGTTCTCCCAGCGTGGCGTCTACAACCTGTGCCACACCCTGCAAGACATTCGTGACTCCGAGCGTCGCGTCAGCGCCAACCGCCTCAACGGCGTGGACGGCGAGTTGCTGAATGCCAAGCAAGTGGCCGACGAGATTCCGTACCTGGATTGCTCGAAAAACACCCGCTACCCGGTCCTCGGCGCCACCGTGCAACGGCGCGGCGGCGTGGCCCGTCACGATGCCGTAGCCTGGGGCTTTGCCCGTGCCGCCGACGCACTCGGCGTGGACTTGATCCAGCAGACCGAAGTGATTGGTTTCCGCAAGGAAAACGGCGTGTGCATCGGTGTGGAAACCAACAAGGGCTTTATCGGCGCCAAGCGCGTCGGTGTGGTGACGGCGGGTAACTCCGGTCACATGGCTTCGCTCGCCGGTTTCCGCCTGCCGATCGAATCCCACCCGCTGCAAGCGTTGGTGTCGGAGCCGATCAAGCCGATTATCGACAGCGTGATCATGTCTAACGCCGTGCACGGCTACATCAGCCAGTCCGACAAGGGCGACCTGGTGATCGGCGCCGGTATCGACGGCTACAACGGCTATGGCCAGCGCGGCTCGTACCCGGTGATCGAACACACCATCCAGGCCATCGTCGAGATGTTCCCGGTGCTGTCGCGGGTGCGCATGAACCGTCAGTGGGGCGGCATCGTCGACACCACGCCGGACGCCTGCCCGATCATCTCCAAGACCCCGGTGCCGAACATGTTCTTCAACTGCGGTTGGGGTACCGGTGGCTTCAAGGCCACGCCGGGCTCAGGCAACGTGTTTGCTGCCAGCCTGGCCAAGGGTGAAATGCACCCGTTGGCGGCACCTTTCTCCATCGACCGTTTCCACAACGGTGCGTTGATCGACGAACACGGCGCTGCGGCCGTCGCCCACTAACAGGAGAAATTCCCTATGTTGCATATCTTCTGTCCTCACTGTGGCGAACTGCGCTCCGAAGAGGAATTCCACGCGTCCGGCCAAGCGCACATCCCGCGCCCGCTGGACCCGAATGCCTGCACCGACGAGCAGTGGGGCGACTACATGTTCTTCCGCGACAACCCGCGCGGCCTGCACCACGAATTGTGGATTCACGCCGCCGGTTGCCGCCAGTATTTCAACGCCACGCGCGACACCGTGACCTACGAAATTCTTGAAACCTACAAGATTGGCACCAAGCCGCAATTCACCGCCAAGGCTTCTGGAGAGAAGGTATGAGCCAGATCAATCGCCTGTCCAACGGTGGCCGCATCGACCGTAACAAAGTCCTGACCTTCAGCTTCAACGGCCAGAGCTACAAAGGCTTCGAAGGCGACACCCTGGCCGCTGCATTGCTGGCCAACGGTGTCGACATCATCGGCCGCAGCTTCAAGTACTCGCGCCCACGCGGCATCTTTGCTGCCGGCGCCGAAGAGCCGAACGCGGTGCTGCAGATCGGCGCCACCGAAGCCACCCAGATTCCCAACGTGCGCGCCACTCAACAGGCGTTGTACCAAGGCTTGGTCGCCACCAGCACCAACGGCTGGCCGAGCGTCAACAACGACATGATGGGCATTCTCGGCAAGGTCGGCGGCAAGCTGATGCCGCCGGGTTTCTACTACAAAACCTTCATGTACCCGCAATCGTTCTGGATGACCTACGAGAAGTACATCCGCAAGGCCGCAGGCCTGGGTCGCTCGCCGACCGAGAACGACCCGGACACCTACGACAACTTCAACCGTCACTGCGACGTGTTGGTAGTGGGCGCAGGCCCTGCCGGCCTCGCTGCCGCACTGGCCGCAGCACGCAGCGGTGCGCGCGTGATCATCGCCGATGAACAGGAAGAGTTTGGCGGCTCCTTGCTCGACTCCCGTGAAAGCCTCGACGGCAAGCCGGCTACTGAATGGGTCGCCAGCGTCATCGCCGAACTCAAAGCGCTGCCGGACGTGGTGCTGCTGCCCCGCGCCACCGTCAACGGCTACCACGACCATAACTTCCTGACCATTCACGAGCGCCTCACCGATCACCTGGGTGACCGTGCGCCGATTGGCGTGGTGCGCCAGCGTATCCACCGCGTGCGTGCCCAGCGTGTGGTCCTGGCGACCGGTGCTTGCGAGCGTCCGCTGGTGTACGGCAACAACGACGTGCCGGGCAATATGCTCGCGGGTGCGGTGTCCACCTACGTGCGCCGCTACGGTGTGGCACCGGGCAAGAAACTGGTGCTGTCGACCAACAACGACCACGCCTACCGCGTGGCACTGGACTGGCTCGACGCCGGCCTGCAAGTCGTGGCGGTGGCCGATGTGCGCCACAACCCACGCGGTGCATTGGTTGAAGAAGCCCGCGCCAAAGGTATTCGTATCCTCACCGGCAGCGCGGTGATCGAGGCTCGTGGCACCAAGCGCGTGACCGCTGCGCGTATCGCCGCGATTGACGTCAAGGCGCATAAAGTCACCAGCCCTGGCGAGTGGCTGGACTGCGACCTGGTGGCCAGTTCCGGCGGCTACAGCCCGGTGGTCCACTTGGCCTCGCACCTGGGCGGCAAGCCGACCTGGCGCGAAGACATCCTCGGTTTTGTACCGGGCGAAGCACCGCAGAAACGTGTGTGCGTCGGCGGCATCAACGGTGTCTACGGCCTCGGCGATTCCCTGGCGGATGGTTTTGAAGGCGGCGTACGCGCGGCCAGCGAAGCCGGTTTTGCCCCGGTGGAAGGTACGCTGCCAAAAGCCTTGAGCCGTCTGGAAGAGCCGACCCTGGCGCTGTTCCAAGTGCCTCACGAGAAAGCTACCGCACGGGCGCCGAAGCAATTTGTCGACCTGCAAAACGACGTCACCGCCGCCGCCATCGAGCTCGCCACCCGCGAAGGTTTCGAGTCGGTTGAACACGTCAAACGCTACACCGCGCTGGGCTTCGGCACCGACCAGGGCAAGCTCGGTAACGTCAACGGCCTGGCAATTGCCGCGCGCTCGCTGAACGTGACCATCCCGCAGATGGGCACCACCATGTTCCGTCCCAACTACACGCCGGTGACCTTCGGCGCGGTAGCGGGCCGGCACTGTGGGCACATCTTCGAGCCGGTGCGCTACACCGCGCTGCAAGCCTGGCACGTTAAAAACGGTGCCGAGTTTGAAGACGTCGGCCAGTGGAAACGTCCGTGGTACTTCCCGCGCAACGGTGAAGACCTGCACGCTGCGGTGAAACGCGAATGCCTGGCCGTGCGCGACAGCGTCGGCCTGCTGGATGCGTCCACCCTCGGCAAGATCGACATCCAGGGCCCGGATGCGCGTGAGTTCCTCAACCGCATCTACACCAACGCCTGGACCAAGCTCGACGTGGGCAAGGCGCGCTACGGCCTGATGTGCAAGGAAGACGGCATGGTCTTCGACGACGGCGTCACCGCCTGTCTCGCCGACAACCACTTCCTGATGACCACCACCACCGGCGGCGCCGCGCGCGTGCTGCAGTGGCTGGAAATCTATCAACAGACCGAATGGCCGGACCTCAAGGTGTACTTCACCTCGGTCACCGATCATTGGGCGACCATGACCCTGTCCGGCCCCAACAGCCGCAAGCTGCTGGCCGAAGTCACCGACATCGACCTGGACAAGGACGGCTTCCCGTTCATGACCTGGAAAGAAGGCCTGGTGGGCGGCGTACCGGCGCGGGTGTTCCGTATCTCGTTTACCGGTGAGCTGTCGTACGAAGTCAACGTGCAGGCCGACTACGCCATGGGCGTGCTCGAACAGATCGTCGCGGCTGGCAAGAAGTACAACCTGACCCCGTACGGCACCGAGACCATGCACGTACTGCGGGCCGAGAAGGGCTTCATCATCGTCGGCCAGGACACCGACGGCTCGATGACCCCGGACGACCTGAACATGGGCTGGTGCGTAGGCCGCACCAAACCGTTCTCGTGGATCGGCTGGCGCGGCATGAACCGGGAAGACTGCGTGCGCGAAGAACGCAAGCAGCTGGTGGGCTTGAAGCCGATCGACCCGACCGTGTGGCTGCCGGAAGGCGCGCAACTGGTGTTCGATCCGAAGCAGACGATCCCGATGAAGATGGTCGGCCATGTCACCTCGAGCTACGCGCATAACTCGCTGGGCTATTCGTTTGCCATGGGCGTGGTCAAGGGCGGCTTGAAGCGCATCGGCGAACGGGTGTTCTCGCCCCAGGCCGATGGCAGCGTGATCGAAGCGGAGATTGTGTCTTCGGTGTTCTTTGATCCTAAGGGTGATCGGCAGAACATCTGATAGACCGCGGCGCGGCCATCGGGAGCAAGCCCCCTCCCACATTTTGATGTGTGAATACCTTCAAATGTGGGAGGGGGCTTGCTCCCGATGAGGCCAGAACAGTCACCACAGAATTCAAACAGGTGCTTTATGACAGCAGCCAATGTTTACCAACAACGCCCCACCACCGGCGCCAAGGCCGAGTCCTCGCTGCACCACGCCGACCTCGCCAGCCTGGTCGGCAAGGGCCGCAAGAACGCCGGTGTGACCGTGCGTGAAAAGAAACTCCTCGGCCACCTGACCCTTCGTGGCGATGGCCACGATGCAGCGTTTGCCGCTGGCGTCCACAAGGCGCTGGGCATCGAATTGCCCGGCGCCCTGCAGGTCATCGTCAAAGGCGAAACCAGCCTGCAATGGCTCGGCCCGGATGAGTGGTTGCTGATCGTGCCAAGCGGTGAGGAATTCGCCGCCGAACAAAACCTGCGCGCCGCGCTGGGGGACCTGCATATCCAGGTCGTCAACGTCAGCGGCGGCCAGCAGATCCTTGAGCTGAGCGGCCCGAATGTGCGCGACGTGCTGATGAAGTCCACCAGCTATGACGTGCACCCCAACAACTTCCCGGTGGGCAAGGCGGTGGGCACGGTGTTCGCTAAGTCGCAACTGGTGATCCGCCACACCGCTGAAGACACCTGGGAGCTGGTGATTCGTCGCAGCTTCTCGGATTACTGGTGGTTGTGGTTGCAGGACGCCTCGGCCGAATTTGGCCTGAGCGTTCAAGCCTGATCGAGTGGGCGCTTTTGTGGCGAGGGGGCTTGCCCCCCGTTGGAGCGCGCAGCGGTCCCAATAAGGTCAGCGCATTTTTTCTGCAATAACCGAGTGGCGGGTTTTGGAGCTGCTTCGCAGCTCAACGGGGGACAAGCCCCCTCGCCACAAGGGCCTGAGGATTCCAGTATGAGCCGCGCACCCGATACATGGATTTTGACCGCCGACTGCCCCAGCGTGCTCGGCACGGTGGACGCGGTTACCCGCTACCTGTTCGAACAGGGCTGCTACGTCACCGAGCACCACTCGTTCGATGACCGCCTCTCGGGCCGGTTTTTTATTCGCGTGGAATTCCGTCAGCCGGACGGCTTCGACGAGCAGGCTTTTCGCGATGGCCTGGCCACGCGCGGTGAAGCCTTTGGCATGATCTTCGAACTGACGGCGCCGAACTACCGGCCAAAAGTGGTGATCATGGTCTCCAAGGCCGATCACTGCCTCAACGACCTGCTGTACCGCCAGCGTATCGGTCAGCTGTCGATGGACGTGGTCGCAGTGGTGTCCAACCATCCCGATCTCAAACCTTTGGCCGACTGGCATCAAATTCCCTACTACCATTTCCCCCTCGACCCTAACGACAAACCGTCCCAGGAGCGTCAGGTGTGGCAAGTGATTGAAGAGACCGGCGCCGAACTGGTGATCCTTGCGCGCTACATGCAAGTGCTGTCGCCGGAGCTGTGTCGCAAGCTGGACGGCAAGGCCATCAATATCCACCACTCGTTGCTGCCGGGGTTCAAGGGCGCCAAGCCGTATCACCAGGCGTACAACAAGGGGGTGAAATTGGTCGGCGCCACGGCGCATTACATCAATAACGACCTGGACGAAGGCCCGATCATCGCCCAAGGTGTGGAGGTGGTGGATCACAGTCACTATCCCGAGGATTTGATTGCCAAGGGGCGGGACATCGAAGGGCTGACATTGGCTCGGGCGGTGGGGTATCACATCGAAAGACGTGTGTTCTTGAACGCTAACAGGACGGTCGTTCTTTAGTGGCAAGTTGCAAGCTTCAAGCCGCAAGAAAAAGCGGTACTGCACACTTCTTGCGGCTTGTAGCTTGCCGCTTGAAGCTCACTCCACTCTCTCAACAACGATAAATATAGAGGTGACTGACATGTCTGGTAATCGTGGTGTCGTGTATCTCGGCAACGGCAAGGTCGAAGTACAGAAAATCGACTATCCCAAAATGCAGGACCCCCGTGGCAGGAAGATTGAGCACGGCGTCATCCTGCGCGTGGTCTCCACCAACATCTGCGGCTCCGACCAACACATGGTGCGCGGCCGCACTACCGCCCAGACCGGCCTGGTGCTCGGTCACGAGATCACCGGTGAAGTGATCGAGAAGGGCAGCGACGTCGAAAACCTGAAGATCGGCGATCTGGTCTCGGTACCGTTCAACGTCGCCTGCGGCCGCTGCCGCTCCTGCAAGGAACAACACACCGGCGTGTGCCTCACCGTCAACCCGGCCCGTGCCGGCGGCGCCTACGGCTATGTCGACATGGGTGACTGGACCGGCGGCCAGGCCGAGTACGTGCTGGTGCCGTACGCCGACTTCAACCTGCTGAAACTGCCGGACCGTGACAAGGCCATGGAGAAAATCCGTGACCTGACCTGCCTCTCCGACATTCTCCCCACCGGCTACCACGGCGCCGTCACTGCCGGCGTTGGCCCTGGCAGCACCGTCTACATCGCCGGTGCCGGTCCTGTCGGCCTGGCGGCGGCTGCGTCTGCACGCCTGCTCGGCGCTGCGGTGGTGATCATCGGCGACGTCAACCCGATCCGTCTGGCTCACGCCAAGGCCCAAGGTTTCGAAATTGCCGACCTGTCCACCGACACCCCCCTGCACGAACAAATCGCCGCGTTGCTCGGCGAGCCCGAAGTGGACAGCGCCGTTGACTGCGTGGGCTTCGAAGCACGCGGCCACGGTCACGACGGCGTCAAGGCCGAAGCCCCGGCTACGGTGCTCAACTCACTGATGGGCGTGGTGCGTGTGGCGGGCAAGATCGGTATCCCCGGCCTGTACGTCACCGAAGATCCAGGTGCTGTGGATGCCGCCGCGAAAATGGGCAGCCTGAGCATTCGCTTCGGCCTGGGCTGGGCCAAGTCCCACAGCTTCCACACTGGGCAAACGCCAGTGATGAAGTACAACCGCCAACTGATGCAGGCGATCATGTGGGACCGTATCAACATTGCCGATATCGTCGGTGTGCAGGTGATCAGCCTGGACGATGCACCGCGTGGGTATGGCGAGTTCGATGCGGGCGTGCCGAAGAAGTTTGTGATTGATCCGCATAAGTTGTTCAGTGCGGCGTAGGTGATAGATAAGGGCGACTTAGAGTCGCCCTTGTTTTATAGAGATCAGGCTTTTATTAACAGCCAACTGATAAACATCGTCAGTGCTGATAGATGGGTAATGAGTGAGGGTATAACCATCCAGCATCTGAGGCGTCTTGGGATCTTTTCAACATCCTCCGTGAGTATCAGGTTTCTCCATTGAAATAATTTTGGCAGAAGAATAACCGTGGCCACGACATATAGGCGCACGTGTCTACCCTCAAAGGGCAAACGGCGCAGAGTATGTCGAGTCCCCACGATGTATGTGCTGGATTGCAGATAATGTTCTGCTGCATCGAGCTTATCGAACATGACATAAAAGTTGAGTGGGAGGCTGAGTAGCATGATGGCTCCTGACAACATACCGATAAATATCGGATCCATTTAGCCTCCCCAGGTTTTGTAGAGAAAGGTGCCAGCTTCTTTACCTACGTCGCTTGCGGCGGAGCCTAGGGCAAACCCTCCAGCAGCGCCTCCTACGATTGCGCAGGCCAGGGCTCCGGCGCCCGCTGTAGGTATGCCAAAAACAAGCATGCAGGCACCGATCCCGATAGCCGCGCCAATGTTTCCTCCTGCGTATGCACCGCCAACGGCAAACACCAATTTACCTCCTTCAACATACTTCGCTTGCGTACATTCTTGCTCACGCCCGGTGGAGCAAGCCTCCGCTATCTCCAGCGCAGTCGCTCCAATATCCAGAGCGATCCCGATATAGGTGCCTTTTTTCAACATCTCCGAGGCCCTGGCTACTCGCTTGACCGTCTCTTCATACCCCCGAATCTCCCCATGATGCCAATAGCTCTTACTGGAAATCCCCAGCATTTTTTTAATCGAGCCTTCGTTTTTCAAGCCCGTCCCCAACCGCGCCAACCCTGAAAGTTGACCATCCAGCTTCGCAAACAATGTCCTGCGCTTAGCCAGAAACTCATTCCTCGCACTTGCGGTACCAGTCCTCAGGTACTGCTTATGCAACTCATCGATTTCCTTGAGCGTCTCTTCAATCTGCGTCAGGTGCTTGCTCCAGGCACTGGTCACGCTGCCGATCCCTAGGGAGGCATGGGACATGATGGCCTGTAACTGATCGTAGTTTTTGATCAGGAATTGATCCGTGGCGGAATGTGTGAACAAAGCATGTTTGATGTTGGCGGCCGATTGCATCAAGCGAGCCTCTTCAGCGGTACAGGCAGCTGTTCGGCTGTCTCCGATAATGACTAACTGACCAGGCAGCACGACAGTGTTGCGAATGTGCTGGTTGAGGATGTCGAACTTGGTTTGGGTAGTTGGGTTGAGCGAAAGGCTCAGTTTGAGCAACGGATAAGGCTGCGGCCGTTCATTGATAAATGCATAGGCTCCCTGCATCGCTTACACCTCCAAGGCTGTGGCGCACGACTATAAGAAGGCGCTACAAGCGAGGTAAGACGCATGCAGGGGCGGTTTTAACGTTTCGGAAATGGACTACTTAAGTCCAGGCACGTGCCTACGATTGCAACCGGCGGCTAATCACATCCAGCAAATCACAGCCATCACGCAACGGAATGGCGCAGAGCAGGGCGAAGTCTTGAAGGACGATGTTGTCGGTGTCCAGGCCTTCGCGAAAAGCGAGGTTTTCCATGACTTGGGTGACGGCGCGGATGCGGTAGAGCGCAGCGTCGTGGAGCACGTCCAGCGGGACTTGGGTGTCGATGAGCAGGGAGGGGATGGTGCTGTCGTGGCCGGTGAGGGGCATGTATCGGTTCATGTTTTAGCCTTCATTTCAGAGAGTGTGGCTACCACTCACACGTCGCCAAACGAATGGGTGGCAGCTGTACGCAGGTTGGCGAACCGGTGAAATAAAGCAAAGCCGGCAGACCCGAAGGTCTCCCGCGCACAGCCGCCATAGAGCAGCTTTACGCGTACAAAAAAACCTGCAAAGGAGCAGGTGCTTTTTGCATGCATTATTTCAATCGGGTCGCCAAACCCGTGTCGCCATGTGGACGACCGCCGAACTATAAGCGCCATCCTCCGCCATGAGCAAGCCGTCCAGCCGATGAAGATCAAATGTGGGAGGGGGCTTGCTCCCGATGACGGTGGGTCAGTTACACATAGGCTGCCTGACACACTGCTATCGGGAGCAAGCCCCCTCCCACATGGGTTTTGACGCTGTCAGCGACTAGCCAGCGCGCCTTGATAGACCGTCGGCCCTGTCGGCTGCCGGGTCACCGAGCCGCCCTTGCTCTCCGAACTCACCATCAACTCCACCGGCTGGCTGATGCTCGCCTGCTGCCTTGGGCTCAAGCCAATGATGCCTTCGCCATCCTCCGGTATCAGTCCAAGTGACACGGGCTTGCCGCCTTCGGGAATCGCCCACAGTTCCAGGCTCTGGTCCGGGGCGGGGGCGGTGATGGCGATGGGTTGCACTTCCAGGTAATCCTTGTGCGCCATGATCTGCGCCGCCGGCTGTTGGGTGGTGGTGATCAGGGTGGCGGCGGACTTGACGTTGTCCTGGGTGTAAAACGCGCCGCCGAGGCCGGCGACAATGGCTATGCAGGCGCCGATAAACAGGCGTGGACGGCTCCAGAAGGGTGGCGTTGGGTCAATCACGGGTGGGCGGGTCGCGCTCATGGAATTGTTCCTGACAAGTTTTGGAGTCATTTCATTGACTCTGAGCCTGCCATTGGGTTCCTGGGACGCCCTGGAACAATGTGCCGGATGCCCAGTCAAACGCCTGCGTTCACCCCCTACACCCAGAGGTTGTTTCAATGAAGATTTCACGCGGTTTCGCCCTTTCCTGCCTGATGAGCCTGGTCGCCACCCCGGTGTTTGCCGCAGGGTTCAGCCTTGGCGACGCGGCCAATGCCATCTCCGGCATGCAAGGGGGCAACAACAAGGCCGCAGCCGCAGCGCCGTCGTCCGAGACGGCTGGCCTGCTCAGCGCCCTGACCTCGCAACTGAACATCACCCCCGAACAAGCCGTAGGCGGTACGGGCGCCATGCTGGGCCTGGCCAAGAACAAATTGAGCGGCAACGACTATTCGCAACTGGGTAACAGCGTGCCGGGCCTCGACCAACTGTCGGGCAACAATGCATTGGGCAGCCTCGGGGCCTTGAGCGGGATGCTCGGCCAGACCGGCGGTAGCAAGACCAGCGGCCTGGACGGCTTGCTGGGCAACGTGAAGACCACCAACGACCTCAACACCGCGTTCAGCGCATTGGGGATGGACAGTGGGATGGTCGGCCAGTTTGCCCCGGTGATCCTGCAATACCTGGGCGGGCAGGGCGCCAATAGCTCGCTGCTGGGTAAACTGGCCCAGGCCTGGGGCACCGGTAGCTAAATACGCCCCGCACGCAGTTGTTCGATGCGTGCGTCCTTCTGCGTCCAGAGCTGGTTGACCCAGTTCTGGACGGTCTGGCGAAACGCCGGATCATTCTCGTAATCTCCCTGCCACAACGCCGGGTCCAGCTCACGGGTCTGGATGTCGATGATCACCTTGGGCACCGCGCCGCTGATCAAGTCCCAGAACCCCGGAATCTTTTGCTGCGGATACACCACGGTCACGTCGAGCACGGCGTCCAGCTGTTCCCCCATCGCCGCCAGTACAAACGCCACACCGCCCGCCTTGGGCTTGAGCAAACGAGTGAACGGCGAATCCTGCTGCTTGCGCTTGGCCTCGCTGAACCGCGTGCCTTCCAGGTAATTGACCACCGTCACCGGCTGGCGCTTGAACAGTTCGCAGGCCTCTTTGGTGATCTTCAAGTCCTGCCCCGCCAGCTCCGGGTGCCTGGCCAGGAACGCCTTGGTGTAGCGCTTCATGAACGGGTAATCCAATGCCCACCAGGCCAGGCCCAGGAAGGGCACCCAGATCAGTTCTTTTTTCAGGAAGAATTTGAAGAACGGTGTACGGCGGTTGAGGGCCTGGATCAGCGCCGGGATGTCCACCCACGATTGGTGGTTGCTGATCACCAGGTAGCTGGTGTCGCCGCGCAGCTCATCGCCGCCGCGAATGTCCCACTGGGTGGGGATGCACAAGGAGAAAATAAGCTTGTCGATCTCGGCCCAGGTCTCGGCGATCCACATCACCGCCCATGAGGCATAGTCCCGATAGCGACCAGGCGCCACCAGTTTGAGCAGGGCAAACACCAGCAGCGGTCCGATCAGGACCAGGGTGTTGAGCAACAGCAGCAGTGAGACAAAACAGCCGGTGAGCAGGCGGCGCATAAGTAACTCTTGGAATCTTGTGGGCGCGCCATCATAAGCAAGCTGAGTCTAGAGGCCAAATCGCAAATGGCCGTACGAATGTTTCACAATGTGGCGGTTATGGTGGGGTGACTAACTAAGTGCTGTCTTTGCGGTCTAGAATCCGCCTACTTCTTTCCGAGGAACTCACTTCGTGAAACTGCTTCTTGCCTCCCTTGCCCTGGTTGCCCTGCCCGTCATGGCCGCCGAACCGACCCTTTACGGTCGCTACGAATACATCCAGTTGCCGGAGATCGGCGAAACCTTCAAGGCCAAGATGGACACCGGCGCGCTCACGGCCTCGCTGTCGGCCCGTGATATCGAGACCTTTACGCGTGATGGTGAGGACTGGGTGCGCTTCCGCCTCGGCGGTAAGGGCGCTTCCAACAAAGTCTACGAACACGAGGTGTCGCGCATCAGCAAGATCAAGAGCCGCGCCGACGAAGACGACGAAAAAGACGAAGCCTCTGTGACCAAGCGCCCGGTGATCGACCTGGAAATGTGCCTGGGCAACGTCAAGCGTACCGTCGAGGTCAACCTCACTGACCGCAGCAGCTTCAATTACCCGTTGCTGATCGGCGCCAAGGCCTTGCGTGAATTTGGCGCAGCAGTAAACCCGGCCCGTCGTTACACTGCCGACAAACCGGACTGCTGATTTGAACCCATGCCCCACATCCTGATTGTCGAAGACGAAGCGGCGATAGCCGACACGCTGATATTCGCCCTGCAAGGCGAGGGCTTTACCACCACCTGGCTGAGCCTCGGCCAGGAGGCGTTGGCCCATCAGCGCCAAACCCCCGCCGACCTGATCATCCTCGACATCGGCCTGCCGGACATCAGCGGTTTTGAAACCTGCAAGCAATTGCGCCGTTTCAGTGAAGTGCCGGTGATGTTCCTCAGTGCGCGGGATGGCGAGATCGACCGCGTAGTGGGGCTGGAGATCGGCGCCGACGATTACGTGGTCAAGCCGTTCAGCCCACGGGAAGTGGCGGCACGGGTGCGGGCGATCCTCAAGCGCGTCGGCCCCGGTGTGGCGCCGGCGCTGTTCCAGGTTGATCTGGAACGCATGCAAATCAGCTATCGCGGCCAACCCCTGAGCCTGACCCGGCATGAATTCCGCCTGCTGCAAAGCCTGCTGGAGCAACCCGAGCGAGTGTTCAGCCGCGAGCAGTTGCTGGACGCGTTAGGCGTGGCGGCCGACGCCGGTTACGAGCGCAATATCGACAGCCACATCAAGAGCCTGCGCAGCAAGCTACGCAGCGTGGCCGCCGATGCCGAGCCGATCCAGACCCATCGCGGCCTCGGCTACAGCTACAGCCCGAGCAACAGCTGATGCGCCTGGGACTGCGGATTTTCCTGGTGTATGCGCTGTTTATCGGCCTTACCGGTTATTTCGTGCTCAGCACGGTGATGAAGGAAATCCGCCCCGGCGTGCGCCAGTCCACCGAAGAAACCCTGGTGGACACCGCTAACCTGCTGGCCGAGATCCTGCGCGAAGACGTGAAGAACGGCACCCTCGGGCAGAGTCACTGGCCGGCGCTGCTCAAGGCCTACGGCAGCCGCCAGCCGGGCGCGACCATCTGGGGCCTGCCGAAAAACCAGGTCAACCACCGTATCTACGTCACTGACGCCAAAGGCACCGTGCTGCTCGACTCCACGGGCGAAGCCGTGGGCCAGGACTACTCCAAGTGGAACGACGTCTACCTGACCCTGCGCGGCGAGTACGGCGCGCGTTCCACTCGCAGTGCAGCGGATGATCCCACCTCATCGGTGATGCACGTCGGCGCACCGATCCGCGATAACGGGCAGATCATCGGCGTGGTCACCGTGGCTAAACCGAACAGCTCGCTGCAGCCGTATGTCGACCGCACTGAACGCCGCCTGCTGTGGTACGGCGCGGGCCTGGTCATCCTCGGCCTGTTGCTTGGCGCGTTGTTGTCGTGGTGGCTGAGCGTTGCACTGCGTCGCCTGACCGCTTACGCCGAAGCCGTCAGTGAAGGCCGAAGGGCTGAGCTGCCGCATTATCGCGGCGGCGAGCTGAAGCAGTTATCCACCGCCGTCGAGCACATGCGCACGCAGTTGGAGGGCAAGGCTTACGTCGAACACTACGTACACACCCTGACCCATGAATTGAAAAGCCCGCTGGCGGCGATTCGCGGCGCGGCCGAGCTGTTGCAGGGCGATATGAGCCGCGAACAGCAGCAGCGTTTCGTCGGCAATATCGACAGTGAAAGCGCACGCCTGCAGCAGTTGATCGAACGCCTGCTGAATCTGGCGCAGGTAGAGCAGCGTCAGGGGTTGGAAGAGCAGGCGAGTATCCCGCTGGCGGCCTTGGTCGACGCTGTGCTCAACGCCCAATGTGCGCGAATCGAAGGCGCTGGGTTGCACGTCGAGCAGACGGTTGCCGCTGATGTGAAGGTGTTTGGCGAACCCTTCCTGCTGCGCCAGGCCCTGGGCAACGTGCTGGACAACGCGCTGGACTTCACACCGCCCGGTGGCGTGTTGAGATTCAGCGCACAGACGCTGCACAACGACGTGCAGGTGAGCCTGTTCAACCAGGCCGCGCCGATCCCCGACTACGCCCTGCCGCGCCTCAGTGAGCGCTTCTATTCCTTGCCGCGTCCCGGCAGCGGACGCAAAAGTACCGGCCTGGGCCTCAATTTTGTCGAGGAAGTCATGAAGCTGCACGGCGGCACCCTGCAGATCGGCAATGTGCCTGGCGGCGTGCACGTGGTGCTGCATCTCCACACAGTCTCCACATTGCCCACATAAATCCCCCACACAGGCTGCCCAGACTCTCCCCATCAAAACAGGGAGAGACCCATGAACCGCAGCCTGCTTTTCAAACTTGGCGCGATTGCGCTGCTGATCCTGCTGTTGCTGATTCCGTTGCTGATGATCAACGGCATCATCAGTGACCGCCAGCAACTGCGCGACGGCGTCCTGATGGACATCGCGCGCAGCTCCAGCTATGCCCAGCGCCTCACCGGCCCGGTGATGGTGGTGCCGTATCGCAAGACCGTGCGCGAGTGGAAGCTCAATGAAAAGCTCAACAAGCGCTACGAGGTCACCCGTGAAGAGCGGGGGCGTTTGTATTTCCTGCCGGACCGTTTTGAGCTCGATGGCAAGGTGCAGACCGAACTGCGCGCACGGGGGATTTACCAGGCTCGGCTGTTTCATGCCGACAACCGTATCAGTGGGCGTTTCGAGCTGCCTGCGCAGTTGGGCATCACCGAAGACTTTGCCGACTACCGCTTTGAGCCGGCGTTTCTGGCGGTGGGTATCAGTGATATTCGCGGCATCGAAAATGCGCTGAAGCTGGAGCTGGGCAGCCAGCGCCTGGAGTTCGAACCGGGCTCCCAAGTGGACTGGCTGGGGGAGGGCGTGCATGTGGCATTGCCGGAGCAGGACAGCAAAAAACCGGCGGTAGTGGACTTCGCCTTCGACCTGCGCCTGCAAGGCACCGAGCAACTGCAAGTGGTGCCGGTGGGCAAGACCAGTCAGGTGACCCTGGCCTCCAACTGGCCGCACCCCAGCTTTATCGGCAACTTCCTGCCGGCCCGGCGCGAAGTGACTGACAACGGTTTCACGGCCAACTGGCAGACCTCATTCTTTTCCACCAACCTCGAACAAGCCCTGCAAACCTGCCTGGACGGCCAGGGCTGCAACGACTTCAACAACCGCAGCTTCGGCGTGAACTTCATCGACCCGGTGGACCAGTACCTCAAGAGCGACCGGGCGATCAAATACGCGCTGCTGTTCATTGCCCTGACCTTTGCCGGTTTCTTCCTTTTCGAAGTGCTCAAGAGCCTGGCGGTGCACCCGATTCAATACGCATTGGTGGGCGTTGCGTTGGCGTTTTTCTACCTGTTGCTGTTGTCGTTGTCCGAGCACGTGGGCTTTGCCTTGGCCTACCTGATTTCGGCGAGTGCCTGCGTGCTGTTGATCGGGTTCTACGTGTGCCACGTGCTGCGCAGCGTTACCCATGGCCTGGGGTTTTCGGCGGGGTTGGCGGCGCTGTATGGCTTGCTGTACGGGCTGTTGAGTGCCGAGGATTACGCACTGCTGATGGGCTCGCTGCTGCTGTTCGGGCTGCTGGGGACGGTGATGGTGCTGACGCGCAAACTGGATTGGTATGGCGTGGGCAAGCGCAAGGCAGCCGAGCCGCTGCAGTTCGACCTGGAGGCGGTGCAATGATCGGGTTGCGCGAGGATCAGCAAGTAGGGGCGCAGTTAGCCGCAAGGATCGCCACATTCCTCACTACCGCCACCGTCCAATGTGGGAGTGGGCTTGCCCGCGATAGCGGTGGTTCAGAAACAGATGTACTGAATGACGTACCGCAATCGCGGGCAAGCCCGCTCCCCCATTGGGTCGGTGTGAGTGTCAGGCGGGCGGCTGGGTCTCCAGCATCGAAGGCCGCTGGCTGACCTCGGCGTACCAGGCGGCAAGCTTGGGGTTATCCAGGCGCCATTGCATGTCCGGATGACGAAAGTCGAGGTAGCCGAGGGCGCAGGCCACGCTGATCGAAGCGATGTCGAAGTGGCTGGTCAGCTCGGCGATGGCGTCCTGCTCCAGCTCGGCGAGGGTGCGGCGGATCTTGTTGCGCTGCTCATCGAGCCACGGCGCCCAGTGTTTTTCCGCCGGACGCAGGGCGGTCTCGTAACGCACCAGCACGGCGGCATCCATGATGCCGTCGGCCATCGAAGCCAGGGTCAGGCGCCGCCAGCGGGCCGAGCCATCGCGAGGGATCAGCGGATTGCCGACGTGCTGGTGATCGAAGTAATCGAGGATCACCCGGCTGTCGTGCAGCACGGTACCGTCGGCCAGGCGCAGGGCCGGGATCTTGCCCACGGGATTGTCTTGCACCAACTGCACATCGGGGTTGACCGGTGTCGGCATGCAGCCGTGCAGGGCGACGCGATCCTGCTGGCCGGTCTCGGCCAGCAGCACGCGAACCTTACGAACGAACGGTGAAGCGGGGTTGTGGAACAAGGTCATGCTGGGAGTGGACATAGGCAAACCTCAAAATTGACTGTGGCTAGCCTAGAGGGTTGCGTGGTGGCTGGCGAGGGGGAGTGCGGGTGTTTTTGAGGGCCTCATCGGGGGCAAGCCCCCTCCCACATGTGTCCCGCGTTCGTCATAACCACGCGGTCAACTGTGGGAGGGGGCTTGCCCCCGATAGCGCCCTCAGCCACGTCGCTTGAACAACACCCAAATACCAATGGCAGCCGGTATGCCCAACCCCAGCCAACTCAACGAATCCCACAGCCCATCCCCCAGCAACGCCGCAAACAACCCGGCGGCGCTGAGCAGGCCAATCCCCAGCGGAATGCCAAATACCTTCCAGAAACTCGACTGCCTTGGCTTCATGCCTTGCCCGCCCTGCGCCGGACGATCCACAAGTAAATCCCGCTCACCAGCACGATGATGGTCAGCACATCCAGCGCCGCCCAGAGGATCTTCATCGGCATGCCGCCGTAGTCACCAAAGTGCAGCGGCTGTGACATGCCCATGGCGTCCATGTACCACGGCCGTTCGGCGATGGCGGTGACGGCCAGGGTGCTGGCGTCGATCAGGACCGGCGTGAGCAAGTGCGAGGTCAGGTGCGTGCTGCCCTTCATGAACACCGCGTAATGGTGCTCGCTGGAAAAGCGCGTGCCGGGGAAGGCGATGAAGTCCGGCTGCATGCCGGGTGCTGCCTTGGCGGCGATGTTCAGCAGCTCGCTGGCCGGTGCGCGTTGGGCCAGAGGCGGGGCGTTTTTGTAGGGTTCGATCATCGCGCTGAGGCTGTCGGTGCGCCAGGCGGCGATGATCAAATCGGCACAGGCGCTGATCACGCCGGTCACGCCCACCACCAGCGCCCACGTCAGGGTGATCACGCCGATCAGGTTATGCAGGTCGAGCCAGCGCAGGCGCCTGGACTTGTCCTGGCGCACGGTGGCGAACTTCAAGCGGCGCATGAACGGCAGGTACAGCACCGTGCCCGAGACAATCGCGAGCACAAACAGAATGCCCATGAATGCCAGCAGCAACTTGCCCGGCAGGCCGGCGAACATATCCACGTGCAGGCGCAGCAGGAACAGGGTAAACCCGCCATTCGCCGACGGCATCTCGACCGCATCACCGGTGCGTGCGTCGAGCATGAAAGTGTGGGATGAATTGGGCTCGGTGCCCGCTGTGGCGGCCATGATCGCGATCACGCCGTTCTTGTCGTCTTCATCCCACGCCAGGTATTGCATGGCCTCGCCTGGGCGATGGGCCTGGGCCTTGGTCACCAACTGCTCAAGGTTGAGCTGTGGCGTATCGGCGGGCATCCGCGCCAGTTCAGGCTCGTTGCCCAGCAGGTGGTCGATCTCATGGTGAAACACCAGCGGCAGGCCGGTGAGGGCGAGCAGCAGCAGGAACACCGTGCAGATCAGGCTGGTCCAGGTGTGGATGAAGGACCAGCGGCGGATGGTTTTGCTTTTCATTTTCTAGCCTTGTAGCAGCTGACGAGCGCAAGCGAGGCTGCGTTTGCGTTATGCCTGACACACCGCAAACGCAGCCTCGCCAAGGCTCGACAGCTGCTACGCATTAGCCTATTGAAGTTGTGTAGAGACGCATGCTTCAAAAGCGGTCGATTACCACTGGTAGGTGGCGCTGGCGACGACGCTGCGCTGGTCGCCGAAGTAGCAGTAGTTGCCATCACAAGTAGACAAGTAGTCCTTGTTGAACAGGTTGGTCGCATTCAACTTGACCGACGCGCCCTTGAGGCTGTTGTCCAGGCGGCCCAGGTCGTAGTGCACCGCACCGTCAAACACGGTGTAGGCATTGGCCTTGCCCAGCCAGGTGTTGGCTTGGTCGCCGTAGGTGTTGCCGGTGTAACGGGCGCCAAAGCCGATGCCGAAACCGTCAAGCACACCGGTGTGCCAGGTGTAGTCGGTCCATAGCGAGGCTTGCTGGTTGGGCATTAATGTCAGGCGGTTGCCTTTGTAGATGCCTTTCTGCACTTCGGATTTTGCCAAGGTGTAGGCGGCGATGACCTTGAGGTTCTCGGTCACGTCGGACACGGCTTCCAGCTCCAGGCCCTTGACCTTCACTTCGCCGGTCTGGCCGTTGATTTGCTGGCCCCCGGCGCCGAGGGTGGTCACCTGCACATTCTTCTGGGTCAGGTCGTAGACCGCTGCACTCAGCAACGTATTGGAGCCGGGCGGCTGATACTTGACCCCCATTTCCCACTGCTTGCCTTCGGTGGGTTTAAACGTCTTGAGCGCGTTTGTATCGGCGTTGCTCGCCGGTTGGAACGACTCGGCGTAGGACAAGTAGGGTACGAAGCCCGAGTCGAATACATAGCTCAGCGCCGCGTTGCCACTGAAGTGCTTGATGCGGTCAGTGTTGGTCGCATCGCTGTCGTTGAAGTAGGTGGTGCCCTGATGCACCCAATCTTCACGCCCGCCCAAGGTCAGGCGCCACTTGTCCAGGGCCATCTGGTCCTGCACGTAGAGACCGGTCTGCACGGTTTTCTGGTTGTAGTCGTAAAAAGGTCGGACATCGGTCGGGCGCAGGGTCGGCTGAGTGTTGATCGGGTTGAAAATATTGGTTCCCGACGCAAGCCCGAATATCGCTCGATAGGAGGTATCGGTGCGCTGGTGGTCCAGGCCGAGCAGCAGGGTGTGGACGACATCGCCAGTGGCAAAGTCAGCCTGGAAGTTGTTGTCCACCGCGAACTGACCGATGTCCTCGTCGACGTTGGTGGTCGAGCGGCTGATATTGCCTGCGGCATCCGCCGGAGAAAAAGCGTAGGAACCCACGGTCAGTTGCTGGAACGACAGATCCGACTTGGTATAGCGCAGGTTTTGCTTGAACTGCCAGGTGTCGTTGAAACGATGCTCGAAGGCATAGCCCAGCGCGTAGTAGGTGCGGTCGTAGAACTCGTAGTCCGGGTCGCCCAGGTTCTTGTGGTGGGAGACCTCGCCCAGCGGAGATTTGATCTTGGTGCCCTGGATCGGCATGAACTGGCTGGTGGTCCCGGTATCGTCACGGGTGAACTGCGAGAGCAGGGTCAGCTTGGTGTCGGTATCGATGTTCCAGGTCAGGCTCGGCGCAATGTTGTAGCGCTTGTTGTCGATGTGATCGACCTGGGTGCCGGCATCGCGTACCACGCCGCTGAGGCCATAGAGGAATTGGCCTTCATCATCGATTTTGCCGGTGCTTGCGAAGTTGATCTGGCGGTAGTTGTCACTGCCGTATTGCACCTGGATGGCGTTGCTCGATTCTGCACTGGGGCGTCGGCTGACCATGTCCAGCAGGCCGCCCGGTGGGGTCTGGCCGTACACCGACGAGGCCGGGCCACGCAGCAGGGCGAGACGGTCGAGGTTCCAGGTTTCGGCTTTGGGGTTGGCGTACACGCCGCGCGGCAGTGGCAGGCCGTCGAGGAACTGGGTGGGCTCGAAGCCGCGCACGCGCATCCAGTCGTAGCGGGTGTCGCTGCCATAGCTGGCGGAGACGATGCCGGGCATGTACTTCACCGCGTCATCCAGGTTCTGCACGTTGCGATCCTGCATTTGCTCGCGGGTGGCCACGGAGATCGAACGCGGGGCCTCGACCAGGGCGGTGTCGGTCTTGGTGCCGGCGGCGGTGCGTGTGGCCAGGTAGCCTTGTACCGGGCCCCAGGCACTTTCCTGGTTGCCATCCTGCCCCGTGATGTTGGTCACCGGCAGCGCCATCACACCCTCCGGAACCGCCACCAACGTGTACGTCCCCGCGCTGCTTTGCTCCAGTTGCAACCCGGTGCCCCGCAAGGCTTCACGCAGTGCGCCCGGTGCGTCGAACTGGCCCTGGACCGGGGCCGAGGTCTTGCCCGAGGCCAGTGCCGGGTTGAGGGTGAGCGCGAGGCCGGCCTGGCTGGCGATCTGGTTCAGGGTGCTCGCGAGGGGCGCGGCCGGCAGGTTGTAGGCGCGCACGCTGGAAGCTTGTTCGGCGGCAATCAGCGCTGTGCTGGCCAGTGGGGCGCTGAGGGCAATGGCCACGGCTAACAGGCTGGGGCGCAACAAGGTGTCTAGCGTGCGGGACATGGGGCGGCTCCTGAATGGAAGTAATTCGCAATTGCCTATGTGCCGAACGAGAATCGAAAAGTGATAGGGCAGGATCAAAATATTTTGCGGTGGGTTTGAGGGCCTCCTCGGGAGCAAGCCCCCTCCCACATTTGAAGGTATTCGCAAATCAACCTGTGGGAGGGGCGGTGCGACGATTCGACTTGCCCCTGATAGCGATCGCCCAGATGCCGCAGAACCTAAGGCTTACCCGTGACCGTCACCCACCACGGCGTGTGCTGTTCGATCTGCACCGGCAGGGTCGGCAGCAGCGCGTTGAGCGCCAGGGTGGTGTCGTGCAGCGGGAAGCTGCCGGTGATGCGCAGGTCGGCCACGTCTTTATCCACCCCGAGATGGCCTGTACGGTAGCGGCTGAGTTCCTGCACCACATCGCCCAGGCGGGCGTTGTCGACCACCAGCATGCCGCGCGTCCAGGCATCGGTGGCGGGCGTGACGGCCAGGGCAGGGCCGAGGCCGTCGCTGCGCATCAGCACTTGCTGGCCTTCCTTGAACACCTGTTCCTGCGCCAGCGCTTCGGGCTGGGCGCCCACCGCCGATTGCAGCACGCTCAGGCGCGTGGCGTCGTCTTCGCGCTTGACGATAAACCGCGTGCCCAGCGCGCGCAGGCTGCCGTCGCGGGTTTGCACATAAAACGGGCGCGCATCGTTGTGGCCGGTCTCGACGAGGATTTCGCCTTCCTGCAACACAATCAGCCGGCGCTTCTCATCGAAGCGCACGTCGATGGCACTGTGGGTGTTGAGGTTGATCAACGTGCCGTCCGCCAGTTTCAGCGTGCGCTGCTCGCCGGTGGCGGTGCGTTGGTCGGCCAGCCAATAGTGGATCGGCACGTAGCGTTCGCCGGCAAACAACGCCAGGCCGCACACCAGCGCAATACTCGCCAGGCCGCTGCCAAGCTTGCGCACACGCTGGCGAATGCCCTCGCGCGATTGCAACAACGCCGCTCGCGCCGGGCCCGAAGCCACGCTGAAACGCTGGTCGAGCATGCCCAGTTGGCGCCAGGCACGGGCGTGTTCTTCATCACTGGCCAGCCATTTGCTGAATTCTTCGTGCTCCACCGGGCTGCCGTCGCCCGAATCGAGGGACAACTGCCAGGCAATCGCCGCATCCAGCACGCGGGCCGACACCGGCTTGGCGCTGACAAAGGTCACAGTGGCTCGCCATACAGGGCGATGTAGCACTGGCGGATGCCCTGGGCCAGGTACTGGCGCACACGCGGCACCGACACGCCCAGGCGTTGGGCGATTTCGGCGTGGCCGAGGCCGTCGAGGCGGTTATACAGGAACGCGGCGCGGGCCTTGCTCGACAGCTTGCCGAGCAGGCGGTCGATGGCCTTGAGGTCTTCGAGGATCAGTTGCTGTTCTTCCGGCGAAGGGTGTTCGCTTTCCGGGATCAGCATCAATTCGGTGAGGTAGGCCTGTTCGAGGGCGGCACGGCGGAAGTAGTCGAACAGCAAGCCCTTGGCGATAGCCACCAGAAACGCCCGTGGCTCGCGGGGCTCGCGCAACTCTTCACGGCCCAGCAGGCGCATGAAGGTGTCCTGGCTCAGGTCTTCGGCACGGCTCGGGCAGGCCACATTGCGCCGCAGCCAGGCCAACAGCCAGCCACGATGGTCGCGATACAACGCACCAACAAGCTCACTGTGTGGGTTCTGGACCGACGACAAGGCATCACCGAATAAACAAAAGGTTTAAACTAACGAGAATTATTCGCGATTGTGTCAGAGGTGTGGGGCGGGCGCAATTAGCGTCTGTCGGGAGGTGACATTAAAACGATGGCGCGTGTTTACGCCGCTTCCATTGGCTCAAACGCTCTTGCAGCGCCTGAGGCGTGTCGATCTGCTGCTGGCGCGCGCGGCTGAACAGGATCAGCATCAGCTCCGCCGTGGCCAGGGCATCGGCGCTGGCGTGATGGCGTTCGCCCACGTGCAGGTTGAAGTGGTTGATCCAGTCGTCCAACCCGGCTTCGCGGATATGCGCCTCGGGGCAGAGCAGCGGGGCGATGTCGGCCACATCGAGGAACGTATGGGCCAGGCGGTAGCCCAGGCTGTCCTTGAGGGCGCGGCCGAGCATGTGTTGATCGAATGGCGCGTGGAAGGCAAGCAGCGGGCTGTCGCCGACAAACTCCATGAAGTCCAGCAACGCCTCCACCGGGTCGCTGCCCGCCGCGATGGCGCTGGGGCCGAGGCCGTGGATCAGCACGCTGGGGCTGAGTTTGGTTTCGGCGCGGTGCAGGGTGCGCTCGAACAGTTGGGAAAAATCCACCGCGCCGTCCTCGATCACGACCGCGCCGATGGACAGCACCTGGTCACGGTTGAGGTTCAGGCCGCTGGTTTCCAGGTCCAGCACCACCCAGCGCTGGCTGCGCAACGCGTTGTCGCCCAATACAAGAGGCTTGGGGAGTTGCTCCAGGCGCCGTTGTTGCGCTGTATCCAGCCTGGGTTTGGTCGCGCGTAGCCAGTCAAACAAGCTCACAGTTGATACCGTAAGGTCAGGCTGCTTTGCAGGCGCTGGGCCTGGCGCAGGGACTCACGCAGGATACGGCGGTCCAGGTGGTTGAGGCTGTCGGGGTCGACGCGGTTGGAGTAAGGCTGGTTCTCGCGGGTCTGCAACTGATGCTGCTGCATGCGGGTTTGCTGGATGAAGTGATAGGCCTCTTCATAGGCGGCGCCGTCCAGGGGCTCGATCACTTCCTTGACCACCAGTTGGCGCAGGCGCTCCAGGGTGTTATTGGCATGGATGCCGTTGGCCAGGGCCAACAGGCGTGCGCCGTCGACAAAGGGGGTAAGCCCCTGCACCTTGAGGTCGAGGGTGGCCTTTTCCCCGCCTTTACGCGTCAGCACAAAATCGCGAAAGCGTCCTACGGGCGGGCGCTGGCGCAAGGCGTTCTCGGCCAGCATGCGCTGGAACAGCCGGTTATCCCCCACCTGGTCGAGAATGCCCTGGCGCAGTTGCTCGCAGCCACGTTCATCGCCCCACACGACGCGCAGGTCAAAATAGATACTCGACCCCAGCAGGTTTTCCGGCGTCGCCTCGCGAATAAACGCCGCAAACCGCCGCGCCCATTCCGCCCGCGACAGGCATAGCTCGGGGTTGCCGGCCATGATGTTGCCCTTGCACAGGCTGAACCCGCACAGTGCCAGGCTCTGGTTGATCTGCTGCGCCACGGGCAGCAGCCGCCCGCGAATCTCGGCGGCCTCCACCGCGTCCTTGGCCTCGAACAGGATGCCGTTGTCCTGGTCGGTGTACAGCGTCTGCTCGCGCCGGCCTTCGCTGCCGAAACACAGCCAACTGAACGGCACGCCGGGGTCGCCTTTTTCGGCCAGGGTCAACTCGATCACCCGGCACACGGTGTGATCGTTGAGCAGGGTAATGATGTGGGTGATCTGGGTAGACGACGCGCCATGGGCGAGCATGCGCTCCACCAGTTGGCCGATCTCGCCGCGCATCGCCACCAGGTTCTCCACCCGTGGCGCATTGCGGATGGTGCGGGCCAGGTGCACCAGATCGACCCGTTGCAGGGAAAACAGATCGCGTTCGGACACCACGCCGCACAGGCGCTGGTCCTTGACCAGGCAGACGTGGGCGATATGCCGCTCGGTCATGGCGATGGCTGCGTCGAAGGCGCTGTGGTCCGGCGATAAAAAGAACGGCGCCTGGGTCATGTGGCCTTCGATGCCCTGGCTGAAGTCGCCGGTGCCGTCGGCCACCACCTGGCGCAGGTCGCGCAGGGTGAAAATGCCCAGGGGCGCCTTGTGTTCGTCGACGATCACAATGCTGCCCACCTGCTGCTCATGCATCAGCGTTACCGCTTCACGCAGCGGCGTCTGCGGGCTGCAGGTGACCGGATGGCGCATGGCCAATTCGCCCAGGCGGGTGTTCAGGGAATATTGGGTGCCGAGGGTTTCCACGGCTTTTTGCTGCACTTGCTGGTTGACCTGGTCGAGCAGGCTGCTGACGCCACGCAAGGCGAAGTCGCGGAACGGGCTGGACAGCGCGAACAGCTTGATAAAGGCCGGCTTGTTCAGTTGCAGGCAGAAGGTGTCTTCAGCGGCCTTGTGTTCGGTGCGGGTGGCCCGTTCACCTAATAGCGCTGCGAGGGGGAAGCACTCACCGGTGGTAATTTCGAAGGTGGCTTGCGTGGCGTCCGGCCGTTCACCCACGACGCGGCCCTGTTTGACGATGTAAAAGTGTTCCACCGGCCCGCCCGACGGCTTGAGGATGCTCTCGCCGGGGCCGAAGAAGCGCAGTTGACACTGTTCCACCAAAAACGCCAGGTGCGCGTTTTCCATCTGGTTGAACGGCGGAAAGCGTTGCAGGAACTGCAGGGTGCCGTGGATGTTCTGCATGACAGCAGTTTTTCCCGCCTGTGCGAAAGCATCAGCTTTACTCATAACCATGACCGCAATTTTTTTGTCGTTATCGTCCTGCATGGTCGACTCCTGAGCGGCGGGTGCCCATTGGACGTAAGTCTAGGTCGATGAAAACGCCGCAGAACTAAGGAAAAACCTTACACGACTATCGTCCAAACCCCGTAGAACACCCACTAGGCAAACTTTCCGACGAAGTGCACATTGATCGCCCTTCCGCAGATGTCTGACGAGTGTGACGGGGGGATTGATGAGAACTGCTGAGAAACGTATGTCCGACCACGATATTTTGAGTGATGCCGAGCGCGAGGCGCTGAGCGCCGTGATGCTGGAGCCTGATTTACCGCCACAACGCGTGTTGATTGTTGATGACGACAAGGACGCGCGTGAACTGCTGGCGGAGATCCTGGGCTTGGACGGTATTCGCTGCATGACTGCCGACAGTGGTGAGGCAGCGTGGGATTTATTGAAGTCCAGCAGCTCCATCGGTTTGCTGATCACCGACCTGCGCATGGCGCCGAGCAATGGCCTCGAGTTGATTCGCCAGGTGCGCGAATCCACTCGCGCGGCGTTGCCCATCATCATCATGTCGGGGGACGCGGAAGCGCCGGATGTGATCGATGCGATGCATTTGAGCGTGGTGGACTTTTTGCTCAAGCCGATCGATAGCGTGAAGTTGGCGAAGTTGGTGAAGCGGGAGTTGGGGATGGCTTCCTGATTTTGTGGTGTATGTACCGGCCTCATCGGGAGCAAGCCCCCTCCCACAGTTGACCGCATTACTACAGGATGTATCACGATCAACTGTGGGAGGGGGCTTGCCCCCGATGGCGCCTGTCCAGTCACCACAAGCCCCAAAGAAAAAGCCCTGATCTCACGATCAGGGCTTTTTCATTTACAGGCCGTTTTTAGCCTTGAACTCCCTCCGCCGACGGTGCAACACCGGCTCGGTATAGCCATTCGGCTGCTTAGTCCCTTCAATCACCAGTTCCACCGCTGCCTGGAACGCGATGTTGCTGTCGAAGTCCGGTGCCAGCGGACGGTACAGCGCATCCCCGGCATTCTGACGGTCCACCACTGGCGCCATGCGCTTGAGGCTTTCCATCACTTGGGCTTCGTTGACGATGCCGTGGCGTAGCCAGTTGGCGATGTGCTGGCTGGAGATGCGCAGGGTGGCGCGGTCTTCCATCAGGCCGACATCGTTGATGTCCGGCACTTTCGAGCAACCCACGCCTTGGTCGATCCAGCGCACGACATAGCCGAGGATGCCCTGGGCGTTGTTGTCCAGCTCGTTGCGGATTTCTTCGTCGGACCAATCGGTGTTGCTGGCCAGGGGAATGGTCAGGATGTCGTCCACCGATGCTCGCTCGCGCTTGGCCAGTTCGGCCTGGCGCGCGAACACGTCGACCTTGTGATAGTGCAGCGCGTGCAGTGCGGCCGCCGTCGGCGATGGCACCCAGGCGGTGTTGGCGCCGGCCAGGGGGTGGGCGATTTTCTGTTCAAGCATCGCCGCCATCAGGTCGGGCATCGCCCACATGCCTTTACCGATCTGTGCGCGGCCTTGCAGGCCGGTGCTCAAGCCGATATCGACGTTCCAGTTCTCGTAGGCGCCGATCCATTTTTCTGCCTTCATCGCTGCCTTGCGCACCATCGCGCCCGCTTCCATGGAGGTGTGGATCTCGTCGCCGGTGCGGTCGAGGAAGCCGGTGTTGATAAACACCACGCGCTCGCTGGCGGCCTTGATGCAGGCCTTGAGGTTGACCGTGGTGCGGCGCTCCTCGTCCATGATCCCGACCTTGAGGGTGTTGCGTGGCAGGTTCAGCACGTCTTCGATACGGCCAAACAGCTCGTTGGTGAACGCGGCTTCTTCGGGGCCGTGCATCTTCGGCTTCACGATGTAGACCGAACCGGTGCGGCTGTTCTTGCGCGTGTTGTTGCCGTTGAGGCTGTGGATCGCCGCCAGGCTGGTGAGCAGGCCGTCGAGGATGCCTTCCGGTACTTCGTTGCCGTCTTTGTCGAGGATCGCGTCGATGGTCATCAAGTGGCCAACGTTGCGCACGAACAACAGCGAACGGCCGTGCAGCGTCACGTCCTGGCCGTCGACGCCGGTGTAGACGCGGTCGGCGTTCATGGTGCGGGTGAAGGTCTTGCCACCCTTGGCCACTTCTTCAGCCAGGTCGCCCTTCATCAGGCCGAGCCAGTTGCGGTAGATCACCACCTTGTCATCGGCATCGACGGCGGCGACGGAGTCTTCGCAGTCCATGATGGTGGTGAGTGCGGCTTCCATCAGTACGTCTTTGACGCCGGCGGCATCGGTCTGGCCGACCGGGGTGCTGGCGTCGATCTGGATTTCGAAGTGCAGGCCGTTGTGTTTCAGCAGGATCGCGATCGGCTCGGCAGCAGGGCCCTGGAAACCAATCAACTGGGCGTCGTCACGCAGGCCGCTGTTGCTGCCACCCTTGAGGCTGACGATCAACATGCCGTCGACGATCTTGTAGCCGGTGGAATCGACGTGGCTGCCGGCGCTCAGCGGCGCGGCTTCGTCGAGGAAGGCACGGGCGAAGGCAATCACCTTGTCGCCACGCACTTTGTTGTAGCCCTTGCCCTTTTCGGCGCCGTCGGCTTCGCTGATGGCATCGGTGCCATACAGTGCGTCGTACAGCGAGCCCCAACGTGCATTGGAAGCGTTGAGGGCGAAGCGGGCGTTCATCACCGGCACCACCAGCTGTGGGCCGGCCATGCGCGCGATCTCGTCATCGACGTTTTGGGTCGAGGCCTGGAAGTCTGCGGCTTCTGGCAGCAGGTATCCGATGTCTTGCAGGAAGGCTTTGTAGGCCACCGGGTCGTGGGCCTGGCTGGCGTGGGTCTGGTGCCAGGTATCGATCCGCGCCTGGAAATCGTCGCGTTTGGCGAGTAGGGCTTTGTTCTTCGGTGCCAGGTCGTGGATGACCTTGTCGGCGCCGGCCCAGAACTGGTCGGCAGTAATGCCGGTACCGGGAATGGCTTCGTTGTTCACGAAGTCGAACAGGACTTTGGCGACCTGCAGGCCACCGACTTGAACGTGTTCAGTCATTGCTTGCCTCACTCTGCGGAGCTTATGCGCTGATTCAGATTTTCATTATGTAGTGCACGGGATGGCATACTACATGATGACTTGCGGTTGTGAAAATTAGACTAAATACGTCGTTTAGCGACCCACTTTGGTCGTACGGTCACAGCGGAGAACCGGATGTTCTCAAAAAACTATTGGATTGTTCCAGATAAATATAAAAATGGTACACGATTTGTTTTCGAGGGCTTCCGAGTCCACCTTGTAGATTGAATTCAGAGGGCTTCGCCATGGACCATCTTGTACTCACTATTATCGCCGCCGACAAACCCGGCCTGGTAGAACGCATCGCGCAGAACATTGCGGCCCACGGCGGCAATTGGCTGGAAAGCCGAATGGCGCATATGGCCGGGCAATTTGCCGGGATCCTGCGGGTCAGCGTTCCAGCGGAAAACCGTCAGGCGTTGGTAGGGGCGCTGGAAGACTTATCCACCCACGGCATTCGCGTGCTGGTAGGCGAGGGCAGCACCGGGCAGGCATTCACTTCCAAACCGATTGTGATGACCTTGGTTGGCAATGACCGCTCGGGCATCGTACGTGAGATTACCGCGCTGTTGAGCAAGCAGGGCGTGAACCTGGAACGCCTGAGCACCGATGTACGGCCGGCCCCGATGAGCGGTGACCCGCTGTTCAGCGCGGAGGCGTTGTTGCAGGTGCCGTCGACGTTGTCTCTGGATAAGTTGCAGGCGTCGCTGGAAACCCTGGCCGATGACCTGATGGTGGAGTTGCGCAGCGAGGAATAACCCCCAAGGTTATGCATGGAAATCTTGCATGGGCCTGTGGATAACCTGTAGAGACCCGGCGCCAGGCCACGCCGGCCGGGCTTCTGTGCGGGCTGAGCAAAAAACGAGCAGTTTCAAGGGCTTGTGCACAAATGGCGGGGATCAGGTTGTGGATAACCTTGGGGTGGATCTCTGCAAGCCAGGCCGGCTGGGGCTTGCAGAGGTTTGTATGTTATTTGATCAGCGTTTGCGCACGGTCAACCACGCATCGACGCTGTAGACCACCAGCCCGGCCCAGATAAAGGCAAAGGCGAGCAGCGTGCTCGACGCCAGGTGCTCACCGAACAGCAGCACCGCTTCAAGCAGCACCAAGGTGGGCGCCACGTACTGCAAGAAGCCCAGCGCGGTGTAGGGCAAATGCCGTGCGGCGGCGTTGAAGCACACCAGCGGGATCAGCGTCACCGGGCCGGCGGCCACCAGCCACCAGGCTTCGGATGTGCTCCAGAACGCCAGTTGTGCACTGTGGGCCGACGGGTTGAACAGCAACCAGGCCACCGCAATCGGCACCAGCATCCAGGTTTCCACCACCAGCCCCGGCAGTGCCTTGACCGGCGCCTGCTTGCGGATCAGGCCGTAAAAACCGAAGGTCAGCGCCAGTACCAGCGATACCCACGGCAAGCTGCCCACCTGCCATACCTGTTGCGCCACACCCACCGCGGCCAACCCGACGGCCACCCATTGCAGGCGACGCAGGCGCTCGCCGAGGAGCAGCATGCCCAGCAGCACATTCACCAGCGGGTTGATGTAGTAACCCAGGCTCGCTTCGAGCATGCGCCCGCTGTTCACCGACCATACATAGGTCAGCCAGTTACCGGCGATCAACGAACCGCTGAGTGCCAGGATCGCCAGGCGCTTGGGGTTGTCGCGCAGTTCGCGAAACCAACCGGGGTGCTTCCACACCATCAACAGCAAACCACCGAACAACGCCGACCAGAGCACCCGGTGCACGATGATTTCGGCGGCGGGCACACTGGCGATGGCTTTGAAGTAGAGCGGGAACAGACCCCAGATGACATAGGCGCTAAGGCCCAGGATGTACCCCTTGCGGGGGTTGGCGGGTTGCATTGCAGAATCCTTGCTTAGGCAGCTAACAAAGCGCGATTGTAAGGATATTTGTCAACCAATGGGACTGGCTAGGTAATGAGGTCTGCTTTGTGTGGGAGGGGGCTTACCCCCGATGGCGGTGTATCAGCTAGCTTATCTGTAGCTGACACACTGCTATCGGGAGCAAGCCCCCTCCCACATAAAGCCAAAGCCGTCAGAAGAGTTTCAGCGGTTCTTCGTTGAGCGCTGAGAGTTGCTCACGCAGCGCCAGCACCTGGTCGCCCCAATACCGCTCGCTGCCGAACCACGGGAAGCTGTGGGGGAACGCCGGGTCATCCCAGCGCCGTGCCAGCCAGGCGCTGTAGTGCATCAGGCGCAACGCGCGCAGCGGTTCGATCAACGCCAGTTCGCGCGGGTCGAAGTCGTGGAATTCCTGGTAGCCGTCCATCAGTTCCGACAACTGCCCCAGGCATTCCTGGCGATCACCGGCGAGCATCATCCACAAGTCCTGCACCGCCGGGCCCATACGGCAGTCGTCGAGGTCGACGATGTGGAACATCTCATCGCGGCACATCATGTTGCCGGGGTGGCAATCGCCATGCATGCGGATGTTCTTGTGCGGCGTGGCCTTGTACACCTCCTCCACGCGCTTGAGAAGGTCGCGGGCCACGGACTCGTAGGCCGGCAGCAGGCTCTTGGGAATGAAGTTGCCTTCGAGCAGGGTGGTGAGGGAATCGTGGCCGAAGTTCTTCACACCCAAGGCTTCGCGGTGTTCGAACGGGCGGGTAGAACCCACAGCGTGCAAGCGGCCGAGTAGCTGGCCGAGACGATAGAGCTGGTCAAGGTTGCCCGGCTCCGGCGCACGGCCGCCACGGCGGGGGAACAGGGTGAAGCGGAAGCCCGCGTGTTCGAACAGGCTTTCGCCGTTATGAATCATCGGCGCGACCACCGGCACTTCGCAGTCGGCCAGCTCGAAGGTGAAACGGTGTTCTTCGAGGATCGCTTCGTTGGTCCAGCGCTGGGGGCGATAGAACTTGGCGATCAGCGGTTCGGAGTCTTCGATGCCCACCTGATACACGCGGTTTTCGTAGCTGTTGAGCGCCAGAACGCGAGCATCGCTGAGGAAACCGATGCTTTCGACAGCATCGAGTACCAGGTCGGGTGTGAGGGTTTCAAACGGATGGGCCATGCGAACTCCTGCGCGCAGCAGGGCGCCGCGTCCGGCCGGGTATGGTAACGCACAAGGCTGGAGATAGGGGGCGAGTTGAGTATCGCCATCGGGGGCAAGCCCCCTCCCACACTGGACCGCATTCCTACAGGATAAACGCGGTCACCTGTGGGAGGGGGCTTGCCCCCGATGGCGGCCTATCAGGCGCCGACAATCCCACCATCATCCCGCCGAATCGCCATCACCGACGAACGCGGCTTGCCATTCGGCAGGTGTTCCGGCCAGGTCGAACCACCGGTTTCGCCTGGGTGCTGAATCCCCACAAACAGGGTTTTCTGATCCGGCGAGAAGCTGATGCCCGTCACCTCACACGCCACCGGCCCGACCATGAAACGGCGGATTTCCCCGGTGCTCGGGTCGGCGCAGAGCATCTGGTTATTGCCCATGCCGGCAAAGTCGCCGGCGTTGCTGTAGTCGCCGTCGGTAAGGATCCACAGGCGCCCAGCCTTGTCGAACCCCAGGCCATCGGGGCTGTTGAACATGTTCTGTGGGTTGATGTTCGACGAGCCGCCTTTTGGCGTGCCGGCATGCACGCCAGGGTTGCCGGCCACCACAAACAGGTCCCAGCTGAAGTCCGCTGCGCCATGATCATCTGCATTGGCCTTCCAGCGCAGGATCTGGCCGTAGACGTTTTTCTCACGCGGATTGGGCCCGCCCACCGGTTGACCATCTTCGCCGCGCTTGGCGTTGTTGGTCAGGGTGCAGTAGACCTGGCCGTCGGTGGGGCTGACCACGATCCATTCCGGGCGGTCCATGCGTGTGGCTTTCACCACACTGGCGGCCAGGCGTGCGTGGATCAGCACTTCGGCCTGGCTGGCGAAGCCTGTGCTGGCGTCGATGCCGTTTTTGCCATGGGTCAGCTCTACCCATTGCCCTTTGCCCTTCGGATGATCGGCGTTGCCATCGCCCGCATCGAAGATGGCCACGTACAAGGTGCCGTGGTCGAGCAGGTCTTTGTTGGCCTTGGGGTTCTTGTGGTTGATCTTGTCGCGGCTGACGAACTTGTAGATGAACTCGCCGCGTTCATCGTCGCCCATGTACACCACGGCGCGGCCGTCGCGGGTTTGCGCCAATGCGGCGTTCTCGTGCTTGAAACGGCCCAGGGCGGTGCGTTTGGCTGGGGTGGATTGCGGGTCGAACGGGTCGATTTCCACTACCCAGCCGTGGCGGTTGAGTTCGTTGGGGTTCTTGGCCATGTCGAAACGCGGGTCGTGCAGGTGCCAGTTGATTTCTTTGCTGGCGGCCACTACGCCGTAGCGTTTCTGCCCGGCATCGAACGCTTGCTGGGGGTTGCTGCTGCCGAAACAGTCGGTGAAGTTCTCTTCGCAGGTCAGGTAAGTGCCCCATGGGGTCTTGCCGTTGGCGCAGTTCTGGAAGGTACCGAGTACTTTTTTGCCGGACTTGTCAGCGCTGGTTTTCAACCATTCGTGGCCGGCGGCGGGGCCGCTCAGGCGGATCGGTGAATTGCCGTGGATACGCCGGTTGTAGCGCGAGTCCTGGACGAACTGCCAGGTATCGCCCTTGCGCCGTACTTCGATCACCGACACGCCTTCGCTGGCCTGGGCCTTGCGCACGTCTTCGGCCGATTGCGGTGCGCCGCCGTGGGCGTAGAGGTAGCGGTAGTTGGTGTATTCGTTGTTGATCGCCATCAGCGCGCGGTTGTCGTCGCCGGGGAAGGCGAACAGGCTCATGCCGTCATTGTTGTCGCCGAACTGTTGCTCTTGGGCTTTGGCGGTGCCATTGCCGGACGGGTCGAAGGCCGGGGCGCTCTTGTGCAGCGGCTGTCCCCAGCTGATCAGCACTGAAGCGCTGTAGCCCGGCGGCAGGGTGATGGCGTCGCTGGTGGCTGCGGCGATGCTGGTAAAGCCCAGCAGCGGGCTGGCGGAGGCGACGTTGACGGCCAGGGCGCTGCGGCTCAGCAGGTTGCCGCCGAGGAACATCGCGGCACCGCACAGAGCGCCGGCACCGATGAAGCGGCGGCGGGTTAGGCCGACCATCTGTTCGAGGTCGGTGGCTTGGTTTTCTTCTAATAGGCTCATCTCAGGCTCCCTGCGGTTTTTGCAGACACCATAAGGAGCGGGCGTGACGAAATTGTTGCAGTTAGAAGATCCGCTCGGATTACACCGGCGTGCCGAGCAGTACATTGCTGGGGGCACATTGCACTTGGAGCATCCGGCCTGCGGCGGCGTCGAGGGCCTTGAGCACGGCGGGCTGCGCCAGGGCACATAAAACCTGGCCATTGGGCAGGGCGATGCGCACCTCGCTGGGGCCGTCCTCGGCGTCGAGAATCGCGTCGACGGTCCCGCTCATGCAATTGTGTCCAGGTGTTGCAGGTTTATTGAGCGCCAGCAATTCCAGCCAGCCGGCCTTGATCAACGCAACCACTTCCACGCCGATCTCCAGCTCCAGCCGTTGCGTACTGTCATGGGTGATTTGCGCCGCCAGGGTCAGCCCACCAGCGAGTCGCAAGTGAATCAGGTCGTTGCGGCCATGCTGTTCAATCGCAATGACCTGGCCATGCAACTGGTTACGGGCGCTGGTACGCAGCATCAAGCGGCCGAGCAGGTTGAAGTCGCTGGCGGCTTCGTCCGAGCCGAGCACTTCGGCCTGCAACACTTGCAGGCGTTGATAGAGGCGCAGCACCCGTTCGCCTTCGGCTGTGAGTCGGGCACCGCCGCCGCCCTTGCCGCCGACACTGCGCTCGACCAAGGGTTTTTGCGCCAGGTTGTTCAGCTCATCAATGGCGTCCCAGGCGGCCTTGTAGCTCAAGCCCGCACTTTTGGCGGCGCGGGTGATGGAGCCCTGCTCGGCGATATGCCCCAGCAGAGCAATCCGCTGGGGGCGGCGGACAATATGTTGGCTGAGCAAAGTCGGTAGAGACATGGGCATACGCTGTGTTGGGATGAGCGGACGTTGCGGCCGCGATGCATGAGAGTCAAGTGCCAGGCTTTGGCGTGCGGGCCAGGCAGTACACGTCCACCTGTTGCGCCCCGGCGTTGATCAATAACCGCGCCAGGCTGTGGGCGGTGGCGCCGGTGGTGAGCACGTCGTCCACCAGCGCAAGGTGGCGGCCTTGCACCTGGGCGTCAGGGGCCAGGGCGAAGGCGTTGAGCAGGTTGCGTTTGCGCGTCCTGGCGTCGAGGTCTTGTTGCGCGACGGTTTCATGAGGGCGTAGCAACAGGTGTTCATCGTAGGGAAGGTTCAGGTTGGCGCTGAGCCAGCGCGCCAGCATCAGCGCCTGGTTATAACCCCGTTCACGCAGGCGCCTGCGGGCCATGGGCACCGGCAGCAGAATGTCCGGGCGGGTGAGTTCGTTGTTGTCGAAGCGATGTTGCAAGTGCTGCCCCAGCAAGCGTCCCAGCATATGCCCGAGGGGCCAGCGTGCCTGGTGCTTGAAGCGACTGATCAGGGTGTCCACGGGAAAGCTGTAGGTCCAGGGGGCGATCACTTGTTTAAAGGCGGGTGGTTGTTTCAAGCATTGGCCGCAGACCAAACCGTCCATCGGCAAAGGCAAGGCGCAGACTTCGCAATGCTCCATCAGCCAGGGCAGCTCGGTTTCGCAGACGTTGCAGACGCAGTCGGCTGTTTCAGTCGTCTCGTCGCAGATTAAACACTTCTGTGCGTTTTTTAACCAGATGTAAACTTCGTGTTTGTATCTTGGTTGACAGTGCATGAATCTTCCTTAAATATGCCGAGCATCCGTGTCGCGCCTGTGGGTATTGCCCTTTCCGCAGCGCTTGGCAAAGCATAATCAAGGAATCGCCCATGAGCGCCAGCACCACCGCCACCTTGCGTCACGATTGGTCCCTAGCCGAAGTCAAAGCGCTGTTCGTGCAGCCGTTCAATGACCTGTTGTTCCAGGCGCAGACCGTGCACCGCGCGCACTTCGATGCCAACCGTGTACAGGTGTCGACCCTGCTGTCGATCAAGACCGGCGCCTGCCCGGAAGATTGCAAATATTGTCCGCAGTCGGGCCACTACAACACTGGCCTGGAAAAAGAAAAGCTGATGGAAGTGCAGAAGGTCCTCGAAGAGGCCGCCCGCGCCAAGGCCATCGGTTCGACCCGTTTCTGCATGGGCGCCGCCTGGAAACACCCGTCGGCCAAAGACATGCCCTACGTGCTGCAGATGGTCAAAGGCGTAAAGGCCATGGGCCTGGAAACCTGCATGACCCTCGGCCGTCTCGACCAGGACCAGACCGAAGCCCTGGCCCAGGCCGGCCTCGATTACTACAACCACAACCTCGATACATCGCCGGAGTTCTACGGTTCGATCATCACCACCCGCACCTACAGCGAGCGCCTGCAAACCCTGGCCTATGTGCGTGATTCGGGGATGAAGATCTGCTCCGGCGGCATCCTTGGCATGGGCGAGTCCCTCGATGACCGCGCCAACCTGCTGATCCAGTTGGCCAACCTGCCGGAGCATCCGGAGTCGGTGCCGATCAACATGCTGGTGAAAGTCGCCGGTACACCGCTGGAAAACGCCGAGGACATCGACCCGTTCGACTTCATCCGCATGCTGGCCGTGGCGCGCATTCTGATGCCGCAATCCCATGTGCGCCTGTCGGCGGGTCGCGAAGCGATGAACGAGCAGATGCAGGCCCTGGCGTTTTTTGCCGGTGCCAACTCGATCTTCTACGGTGACAAACTGCTGACCACCGCCAACCCGCAGGCCGACAAGGACATGCAACTGTTCTCGCGCCTGGGCATCCTGCCGGAAGCCCGTGAAGAGCACGCGGATGAAGTGCACCAGGCGGCGATCGAGCAGGCCTTGGTGGAGCAGAAGAGCAGCGAGCAGTTCTACAACGCTGCTGTTTGATTGAAATGAGTTCCGAATGTGGGAGGGGGCTTGCCTCCGATGAGGGCGGTCCAGTCAGTACATCTACCGACTGATCCACCGTAATCGGGGGCAGGCCCCTCCCACATTTGACTGAGTGAACCTATTAAACCGAGGCCTGCATGTCTTTTGATCTCTCCGCGCGCCTCGCTGCCCGCCGTGCCGAACACCTTTACCGTCAACGCCCGCTGCTCCAGAGCCCTCAAGGCCCGGAAGTGGTGGTCGACGGCCAACCGCTCCTGGCGTTCTGCAACAACGATTACCTGGGTCTGGCCAATCACCCGCAAGTGATCGAGGCCTGGCGCGCCGGGGCGGCCCGTTGGGGCGTGGGCGGTGGTGCTTCGCACTTGGTGGTCGGGCATGCCACGCCGCACCATGAGCTGGAAGAAGCGCTCGCCGACCTCACCGGCCGCCCGCGGGCATTGTTGTTTACTACCGGCTACATGGCCAACCTCGGTGCGGTCACGGCGTTGGTGGGGCAGGGCGATACGGTGCTGGAAGACCGTCTCAACCATGCCTCGCTGCTGGATGCCGGTTTGCTGTCCGGTGCGCGCTTCAATCGCTACCTGCACAACGACGCCACCAGCCTGGCCAAGCGCCTGGAGAAAGCCACTGGCAATACGCTGGTGGTCACCGATGGTGTGTTCAGCATGGACGGCGACCTGGCCGACCTGCCGGCGTTGGCCCGTGAAGCCAGGGCCAAAGGCGCCTGGTTGATGGTGGATGATGCCCATGGCTTTGGTCCGCTCGGTGCTAATGGCGGCGGGATCGTCGAGCATTTCGGCTTGAGCCAGGACGACGTGCCGGTCCTGGTCGGCACCCTGGGTAAGGCGTTCGGCACGGCTGGGGCATTTGTGGCAGGCAGTGAGGATTTGGTCGAAAGCCTGATCCAGTTCGCCCGGCCGTATATCTACACCACCAGCCAACCGCCGGCGCTGGCCTGCGCCACCCTGAAAAGCCTGGAGCTGCTACGCACCGAACATTGGCGGCGCGAGCACCTCAACCGTCTGATTCGTCAGTTTCGCCAGGGCGCCGAGCAGCTTGGCCTGGACTTGATGGACAGCTTTACACCGATCCAGCCGATCCTGATCGGTGACAGTGCCAAAGCCATGCGCCTGTCGCAGATGCTGCGTGAACGCGGCCTGATGGTCACGGCGATCCGCCCGCCCACCGTACCCGCCGGCAGCGCGCGTTTGCGCGTGACCTTGACCGCAGCCCACAGCGAGGCGCAGGTGCAGCTGTTGTTAAACGCATTGGAAGAGTGTTTCCGCTTGTCTGGTGCCACGGAGCCCGACCATGCGTGATCGACTGATCTTGCTGCCCGGCTGGGGCCTCGGCGTATCGCCGCTGGAGCCTTTGGCTGCCGCCTTGCGTGGCCTGGACGAACACCTGCAGGTGCAGATCGAGCCGTTGCCGGCGCTCGATTCCAGCGACCTTGATGAATGGCTCGATGAACTCGACGCCACCCTGCCTGACAACGCCTGGCTGGGCGGCTGGTCCCTCGGCGGCATGCTCGCCTCCGAACTGGCGGCGCGGCGCGGCGAGCGTTGCTGCGGCTTGCTGACCCTGGCGAGCAACCCGTGTTTCGTCGCCCACGACGGCTGGCCCCATGCGATGCCCGCCGAGACCTTCGATGCGTTCCTGGCCGGCTGTCACGCCGACTCCCAAGTCACCCTCAAGCGCTTCGGCTTGTTGTGCGCCAAAGGCGCCGAAGACCCGCGCGGGCTGTCGCGCCTGCTGGTCAGTGGCGCGCCGAATTCAGCGTCCAGCGTGTTGATGTCCGGTCTGGAATTGCTGGCCCAACTGGACACCCGCGACGCCTTGCTGGCCTATCGCGGCCCACAGTTGCACCTGTTCGCGGGCATGGATGGATTGGTGCCCGCCGAAGCCGCCAGCGACCTGCTGGTGTTGCTCCCCGATGTGGAAATCGGCCTGATTGAACAGGCTGGTCACGCTTTTCTTCTGGAAGATCCCCATGGCGTAGCGGGGGCCATCCAGGCTTTTTTGCATGAGTGCGTCGATGACTGATTTATCCCATCCCTCCCTGCCGGGCGCCTTGCCGGACAAGCGCCAGGTGGCGGCGTCGTTTTCCCGTGCGGCAGCCAGTTACGACAGCGTCGCCGAGTTGCAGCGAGCGGTGGGGCATGAGCTGCTGGCCCATCTGCCATCAGCGTGTACGCCGCGGCGTTGGCTGGATATGGGCTGCGGCACGGGTTATTTCAGCCGTGTGCTGGGTGAGTTGTTGCCCGCCAGCCAAGGTGTGGCGTTGGATATTGCCGAGGGCATGCTTAACCATGCGCAGCCTTTGGGTGGCGCGCATCATTTTGTCGCGGGTGATGCGGAACGCTTGCCGCTAAAAACTGAGAGCTTCGAGCTGCTCTTCTCCAGCCTCGCGGTACAGTGGTGTGCGAACTTCGATGCGGTGCTCAGCGAGGCCTATCGCGTGCTGCAACCGGGTGGCGTGCTGGCGTTCGCCAGTTTGTGCGTCGGCACGCTCGATGAGCTGCGCGAAAGCTGGCGGGCGGCGGATGGCTTGGTGCACGTCAATCGCTTCCGCACCTTTGAGGCGTACCAGCAGTTGTGCGCGGCCAGTGGTTTTCGCGTGGCCAGCCTGGAGCGGCGTCCCCATGTGCTGCATTACCCGGATGTGCGCAGCCTGACCCATGAACTCAAGGCGCTGGGGGCGCACAATCTCAATCCGGGCCGCCCGGGAGGGTTGACGGGCCGTGCGCGGATTGTTGCACTGGTAGACGCCTACGAGCAGTTCCGTCAGGCCGAGGGACTGCCGGCTACTTATCAAGTGGTGTACGCCGTCCTGGAGAAGCCCCTATGAGCGCCGCTTATTTCATCACCGGCACCGATACGGATGTCGGCAAGACCACCATCGCCGCAGGCCTGTTGCACGCCGCGCGCCAAGCCGGCAAAAGCACCGCGGCTGGAAAACCCGTGGCTTCCGGTTGCGCAGTTACGCCCAAGGGCTTGCGCAACGCCGATGCCCTGGCGTTGTTGGCCGAGTGTTCATTGCCGTTGAGTTATGCCGAGGTCAACCCGGTGGCGTTCGAACCCGCCATCGCCCCCCATCTGGCCGCGCGGGAGGCAGGCGTTGCGCTGACGGTGCAATCGTTGTTGAAACCCATGCAGCAGATCCTGGCGCGACAAGCGGATTTCACCCTCATCGAAGGCGCGGGCGGTTGGCGCGTGCCGCTGGCCGATCAGGACAACCTGTCGGACCTGGCCATGGCGCTGCAGTTGCCGGTGATCCTGGTGGTGGGCGTGCGCCTGGGTTGCATCAGCCATGCCTTGCTCACCGCCGAAGCCATCGCACGGGACGGTTTGTCCTTGGCCGGTTGGGTGGCGAATATCATCGACCCCAAGACCTCTCGTCTGGAAGAAAACCTCGCGACCCTGGCCGAACGCTTGCCCGCGCCGTGCCTGGGCCGAGTGCCCAAGCTCAAGCACGCCAGCGCCGAAGCAGTGGCTGAGCACCTGCAACTGGACCTGCTTGACTGATTCTGGCTATCGACAAGGCATTATGCCATTAGTGTTTTTGACGGGCTTTTTGCCAGGATGTCTGCTTCAATTCAACTTCACGATTCTCTAAAGGCAGGTTAAAGCCATGGAAATCTCTGGCAGCAGCGCGTTTTACTCGGGACTGAGCACTATTCAGGCCGGGCAGAGCCGTGTCGACCAGGCCGCCGGCAGAATTGCCAGCGCCGCGACCACCCAGCCGTCGGACGCACAGAGCGACCGGTTGCAAGCCAATGACCGCGCCCAGCCGACGAACTCGGCGAGCAATATGGTCGAAATGGCCCAAGGCAAGTTTCAAGTGGAGTTGGGCGCCAAAGTCGCCAAGGCTTCGGATGAAATGCTCGGTACCCTGATCGACACCTTCGCTTAATCCCTCTTTCGTATGACCGGCTTCTTCCTGAGGCTGGTCGCCCTGCGTAATCCTTCATTTTCTTCTGAACACCTTGTGGCGTGACGCCGCAGGCCTCCCTATGCCTGCCATTGACCCGCGTCATGACAAACGGTGTCTGGACGACGCTTGACATCCCTAGGTCGTAAACGTATGTTTCAAACACCTGTTTGACCGCCATAACAAATCCACGCGGTTGTTCATTCCAGATACATCAGCAGAGGTTTATCGCTATGCCTGACTACAAGGCCCCCTTGCGTGATATTCGCTTCGTTCGTGACGAACTGCTCGGCTATGAAGCGCACTATCAGAGCCTGCCGGCTTGCCAGGACGCTACCCCGGACATGGTTGACGCCATTCTCGAAGAAGGCGCCAAGTTTTGTGAGCAAGTGCTGGCACCGTTGAACCGCGTGGGTGACATCGAAGGGTGCACCTGGAGTGAGTCTGGCGTTAAAACCCCTGCTGGTTTCAAAGAAGCCTACAAACAATTCGTCGAAGGTGGCTGGCCAAGCCTGGCCCACGACGTGGAGCACGGTGGCCAAGGCCTGCCGGAATCCCTGGGCCTGGCCGTGAGCGAAATGGTCGGCGAAGCCAACTGGTCGTGGGGCATGTACCCTGGCCTGTCCCATGGTGCGATGAACACCATTTCCGAGCACGGTACCCCCGAGCAGCAAGAGGCTTACCTGACCAAGCTGGTATCGGGCGAATGGACCGGCACCATGTGTTTGACCGAGCCACACTGCGGTACCGACCTGGGCATGCTGCGCACCAAGGCCGAGCCTCAGGCTGACGGTTCCTACAAAGTTTCCGGCACCAAGATCTTCATCTCGGCCGGTGAACACGACATGGCCGACAACATCGTCCACATCGTGCTGGCCCGCCTGCCGGACGCGCCGGCCGGTACCAAAGGCATCTCGCTGTTCATCGTGCCGAAATTCCTGCCTGACGCCGATGGTTCGATCGGTGCGCGTAACGCAGTGAGCTGTGGTTCCCTGGAACACAAGATGGGTATCCACGGCAACGCCACGTGCGTGATGAACTTCGACGCGGCCACTGGTTTCCTGATCGGCCCGGCGAACAAAGGCCTGAACTGCATGTTCACCTTTATGAACACCGCTCGCCTGGGCACCGCGCTGCAAGGCTTGGCCCACGCCGAGATCGGCTTCCAGGGCGGCCTGAAATATGCCCGCGATCGCCTGCAGATGCGCTCCCTGACTGGCCCTAAAGCGCCGGAAAAGGCCGCTGACCCGATCATCGTGCACCCCGACGTGCGCCGCATGCTGCTGACCATGAAAGCCTTCGCCGAAGGTAACCGTGCGATGGTGTACTTCACCGCCAAGCAAGTGGACATCGTCAAGTACGGCACCGACGACGAGGCCAAGAAACAGGCCGACGGCCTGCTGGCATTCATGACCCCGATTGCCAAGGCGTTCATGACCGAAGTCGGTTTTGAATCCGCCAACCACGGCGTGCAGATCTATGGCGGCCACGGCTTCATCGCCGAGTGGGGCATGGAGCAGAACGTTCGCGACAGCCGTATCTCCATGCTGTACGAAGGCACCACCGGTATCCAGGCGCTGGACCTGCTCGGCCGTAAAGTGCTGATGACCCAGGGCGAAGCGCTCAAGGGCTTCACCAAGATCGTGCACAAGTTCTGCCAGGCCAACGAAGGCAACGAAGCGGTCAAAGAGTTCGTGACACCGCTGGCTGCGCTGAACAAGGAGTGGGGCGAGTTGACCATGAAGGTCGGCATGGCCGCGATGAAAGACCGTGAAGAAGTGGGCGCCGCCTCGGTGGATTACCTGATGTATTCCGGTTACGCGTGCCTGGCTTACTTCTGGGCCGACATGGCACGCCTGGCGGCCGAAAAACTGGCTGCCGGTACCAGCGAAGAAGCGTTCTATACCGCCAAGTTGCAAACCGCGCGGTTCTACTTCCAGCGCATCCTGCCGCGTACCCGCACTCACGTGGTGACTATGCTGTCGGGCGCCAACAACCTGATGGACATGAAAGAAGAAGACTTCGGCCTGGCTTACTAAGCCTTACCGGGTTCATCTGAAACCGTCGCTTCCCTTGGGAGCGGCGGTTTTTTATTGGGGGATAAAAAACACAGTACGGCGCTCAGGGATTGCCTCCGGCTGCCGTTACAGTGATGGCGATGTGATACACGATGGGCAGGTTGTGCTTAACTGTTCGCATCAAGGCACAGTGCCATTACTTTTTTGCGGGTCGGAGTTTACCCTTGTCACGCGTGTCTGCTTTACGTTTCAGTCACTTTCTCCCTTCGTTGCTGCTGTTACTGGCCGGGCTCTCGGCTGCGTACGTCAAGGACCTCAGCGTCTTCTTCACTTCACTGTTCAATGTATTGCCGACCCTGGTGTTGTTGCTGGGCGGTTCGTACTGCGCGGTGTATCGCCGTCAGCGTGAATTGTTCCTGATGATCACGGTGTACATCGCCTATTTCCTGCTCGATACCCAGACTGACTTCTACCGCGACAATGGCCGCGTGCGCGAAGACGCGGCCGTGGTGTTTCACCTGTGTTGCCTGTTATTGCCGCTGCTGTTCAGCATCTACGCGCTGTGGCAGGAGAAGACCCACCTGTTCCGCGACTTCGTCGCCCGTTGTGCGGTGCTGCTGGCAATCGGCAGCGTGGCGCTGGCCCTGGAGCAAAGTTATCCCCAGGCACTCCTGAACTGGCTGGCGGAGATCCGCTGGCCCGCCCTGCATGGGACCTGGATGAGCCTGATCCAGCTGTCGTACCCGATGTTCCTGGTCGGCTTCCTCGCTCTGGCGGCGCAATACTGGTACCAGCCGCGCCCGCTGCATGCCGCGCAACTGGTGGGCTTGCTGGGGTTGTTCTGGATGTTGCCGCAGACCTTCATCCTGCCGTTTACGCTGAATATCATGTGCAGCCAGGTCATGCTGATGATCGCCGCCGGCGTGGCTCACGAGGCCTATCAAATGGCGTTCCGCGACGAACTGACCGGCCTGCCGGGGCGCCGTGCCCTGAATGAACGCATGCAGCGGCTGGGGCGCAACTATGTGCTGGCGATGACCGACGTCGATCACTTCAAGCGCTTCAATGACACCCATGGTCACGATGTGGGCGACCAGGTGCTGCGCCTGGTGGCGAGCAAGCTGTCCAAGGTCAATGGTGGTGGGCGTGCCTATCGCTACGGCGGTGAAGAATTCGCCGTGGTGTTTGCCGGCAAGACCCTGGATGAGTGCATGCCGCACCTGGAGGAAATCCGCGAGATCGTCGCCAACTACGACATCAAGCTGCGCAACTCGGACCGGCCCCAGGATGATCAACAAGGCCGTCAACGCCGGGCGGGCAGCGGCGCGTCGAGTGTGTCGGTGACGGTCAGCATCGGCGTGGCCGAACGCCAGATCGACCAGCGCACGCCTGAAGAAGTGCTCAAGTCCGCCGACCAGGCGCTGTACGCCGCCAAGGGCGCGGGGCGTAACTGTGTGATCGCGTCCGGACAAACCCGCCGCGGCGCGGTGCGTATGCAGGGCGCTGCCGGTTGAGTGATGGCGGTGTATTCAGCGGTTCTACAATGATTGTCCGGGGCACTGGCCGGCAGTAGGTTAAAAGGATCTGCTGCCGGAGACATCGCCATGCCTGAGTACAAAGCTCCCCTGCGCGACATGCGCTTTCTGATCGACAACGTGTTTGATTTCCACGGCCACTACGCTGCTCTGGGCGCCACGGACGCCAGCCCGGACATGGTCAATGCAATCCTCGAAGAAGGCGCGAAATTCTGCGAGAACGTGCTTTCGCCACTCAACCGCAGTGGTGATGAAGAGGGCTGCCATTTCGACAATGGCGTGGTGACCACACCCAAGGGTTTCAAGGAAGCCTTCGCCCAGTACGTCGAAGGTGGTTGGCACGGCGTGGCGGCGGACCCGGCCTACGGTGGCCAGGGCCTGCCGCAATCGTTGGGCCTGGTGCTCAGCGAGATGATCGGCTCCAGCAACACCTCGTGGGGCATGTATCCGGGCCTGACCCACGGGGCGATGTCGGCGATTCACGCCCACGGCACCGAAGAGCAGAAGGCCACGTTCCTGAGCAAACTCACCGCAGGCGAATGGACCGGCACCATGTGCCTGACCGAAGCCCATTGCGGCACTGACCTGGGCCTGATCAAGACCCGCGCCGTGCCCCAGGCGGATGGCAGCTATGCGATCACCGGGAGCAAGATCTTCATCTCGGCCGGTGAGCACGACATGAGCGCCAATATCATCCACCTGGTGCTGGCCAAGCTGCCGGATGCGCCGGCGGGCACCAAGGGTATCTCGTTGTTTATCGTGCCCAAGTTCCATGCGGATTCGGCTGAGCGCAACGCAGTGCACTGCGGCTCTATCGAGCACAAGATGGGCATCAAGGCCTCGGCCACCTGCGTACTCAACTTCGACGGCGCCAAGGGCTTTTTGATTGGCGAAGCGAACAAAGGCCTCAACTGCATGTTCACCATGATGAACCACGCCCGTCTGGGCACCGGCATGCAGGGCCTGTGCAATGGCGAGGCGAGTTTCCAGGGCGCGATCAAATACGCCAACGATCGCCTGCAAATGCGCGCGCTGACCGGCGCCAAAGCGCCGGAGAAAGCCGCTGACCCGATCATCGTGCATCCCGATGTGCGCCGTATGCTGCTGACCATGAAAGCCTTCAACGAAGGCAACCGCGCACTGACCTATTTCACTGCGCAGTTGCTCGACACCGCGCACCTGAGCAGCGACGCCGGCCAGCGCCAGGAGGCCGAAGACCTGTTGGCGTTCCTCACTCCCATCTGCAAAGCCTTTATGACCGACACCGGGCTGGAGGTGACCAACCACGGCATGCAGATATTCGGCGGGCATGGCTACATTCGTGAGTGGGGCATGGAGCAACTGGCACGCGATGCGCGGATTGCGCCGATCTATGAAGGCACCAATGGCATCCAGGCCCTCGACCTGCTGGGCCGCAAGGTGCTGGGCAGCCAGGGCAAGCTGTTGCGCGGCTTTACCAAAATTGTGCATAAGTTTTGCGCGGCAAATGCCGAACATGCACAGCTCAAGGGCTATGTGGCGCAGCTCAATCAACTGAATCAGGAATGGGGCGAGCTGACCACCCGGGTCGGTATGGCCGCGATGAAAAACCCTGATGAGGTGGGCGCAGCGGCTGTGGATTACTTGATGTACAGCGGTTACATCATCCTCGCCTATCTGTGGCTGCGGATGGCTATTGCAGCGCTGGCGCACGATGACACTGAGTTTGCCAAGGCCAAGCTGGCGACCTGCGACTTCTACTTCAAGCGCCTGCTGCCACGTACCGCAACCCATCGCGCCGCCGTGGAAGCGGGCAGCGAATGCCTGATGAGTCTGCCCGCGGAGTCGTTTGCGCTGTGATGACTTAAAAATACCAGTCGGTCACAAGTGGACCCTATGTGTCTGAAAAGTTGTTCGGGTACACTCGGAGCCTGTAAAACCGATCCCATCGAATCACTTTTCACGTTCTTACGAGGTTTGCCATGGCTGATTACAAAGCGCCGCTGCGTGATATGCGCTTCGTCCTCAACGAAGTCTTTGAGGTCGCCACCACTTGGGCCCAATTGCCGGCATTGGCAGACACCGTTGACGCCGAAACCGTAGAGGCCATCCTCGAAGAAGCCGGCAAGGTCACCGCCAAATCCATCGCCCCGCTCAGTCGCGGTGGCGATGAGCAGGGCTGCCGCTGGGATAACACGGCGGTGTTTACTCCAGATGGTTATCCACAGGCCTACAAAACCTACGCTGAAGGTGGCTGGGTCGGCGTAGGCGGTGATCCCGTGTTTGGCGGCATGGGCATGCCCAAGTCGGTATCGGCCCAGGTTGAAGAGATGATCAACTCGTCGAGCCTGGCGTTCGGCCTGTACCCGATGCTGACCTCCGGTGCCTGCGTGTCGATCAACACTCACGCCAGCGAAGAGCTCAAGGCCACCTATCTGCCGAAGATGTACTCCGGTGAGTGGGCCGGCTCCATGTGCCTGACGGAAGCGCACGCTGGTACCGACCTGGGGATTATCCGCACCAAGGCCGAGCCGCAGGCAGACGGTTCCTACACGATCAGCGGGACCAAGATCTTTATCACTGGCGGTGAACACGACCTCACCGAGAACATCATTCACCTGGTGCTGGCCAAGTTGCCGGACGCACCGGCCGGTCCCAAGGGCATTTCGCTGTTCCTGGTGCCGAAGTTCATGGTTAACGCCGACGGCAGCCTGGGCGCGCGCAACCCGGTGAGCTGTGGCTCCATCGAACACAAGATGGGTATCCAGGCGTCCGCCACCTGCGTGATGAACTTCGACGAAGCCGTGGGCTACCTGGTGGGCGAGCCCAACCGTGGGTTGGCGGCGATGTTCACCATGATGAACTACGAGCGTCTTGGCGTCGGTATCCAGGGCCTGGCGTCCGGCGAGCGTTCCTACCAGAACGCGATTGAATATGCCCGCGATCGCCTGCAAAGCCGTTCGCCGACCGGTGCCCAGGCCAAAGACAAAGTGGCCGACCCGATCATCGTCCACCCCGACGTGCGCCGTATGCTGCTGACCATGAAAGCCGCGAACGAAGGCGGTCGCGCGTTCTCCACCTATGTGGCGACGCAGCTGGACATCGCCAAGTTCAGTGAAGATGCCGCTGCCCGCGAGCGTGCCGATAACCTGGTGGCATTGTTGACGCCGGTCGCCAAGGCGTTCCTCACCGACCTGGGCCTGGAAACCACCGTGCTCGGCCAGCAAGTGTTTGGCGGCCACGGTTACATTCGTGAGTGGGGCCAGGAGCAACTGGTGCGTGATGTACGCATCACCCAGATCTATGAAGGCACCAACGGCATTCAGGCACTGGACTTGATGGGGCGCAAGATCGTCGGCAGCGGCGGTGCGTTCTACACCTTGTTCGCCGACGAGATCCGCCAGTTCATCGCCTCGGCGGGTCCCGAACTGGCTGAGTTCACCCAACCGCTGAGCACGGCGGTGGATAACCTGGACGAGTTGACCGCCTGGGTCCTGGATCGCGCCAAGACCAACCCGAACGAGATCGGCGCAGCCTCGGTGGAGTATTTGCATGCATTTGGATACATGGCCTACGCCTACATGTGGGCGCGTATGGCCAAGGCCGCGTTGGGCAAAGAGACTGAGGAAGACTTCTACGCCAGCAAGCTAGGCACCGCGCGCTTCTACTTTGCGCGGCTGTTGCCACGTATTCACTCGCTGAGTGCGTCGGTAAAAGCCGGTAGCGAGTCACTGTTTTTGCTGGATGAGGCACTGTTCTAAGGGCTTGGAGGGCGTGTAAGCATTCTCTTACATGACGTACTGCTAATCGTCCTCTATCGCCAAATTGGATCCACAGATAATCTACTTCACATGGACGTCGCGCAGGAAGCGCAAAGCAACAACACGGACACGTAGGATTCTGCCAGGATGGCGGAGTGAAATGGATGTCAGGGAAACAGTCTGCAAAGCCCCGCTTCGGCGGGGTTTTCTTTTGCCTGCGAAAAATTCAGTCCCTGAGTTTCATGCCAGGGCCGGCGGCGCATTCATCACGTCTTCCAGCAACGTGCGCAACAGGGCCACCGTCGCCTGTTGGCGCTGCACATCGCGACAGACCAGCCCGACTTTCAGCGGCACCCTCGGTTCGCTCAAGGGTTTCCACAGCAGCATTTGACTGTTGTGCTCATCCTGAGAGCGCCCCGGCAGCACCGTTGCCAATTGGGTGTTAGGCAAGCTGTCGAGAATCCCCACCATGGTATTGAGCTCCGCCTGAACCTGAGGCCGTCGCCCAAGGTTTGCGAGCTGGCCTTGCCAGATCTGCCTGACTTGAAACTCCTCCCCCAACAGCAACATCGGCAACTCGGCGGCCTGTTTCAGCGAGACTTTCTTGAATTCGCGCAGCGGATGATCTTCGGGGATAACCACCTTCAGCTCATCCTCATACAGCAACACACCGTGCAGCCCCGGCTGGCGTGGCGGCAGGTAGCTGATGCCGATGTCCAGCGAGCCGTTAAGCAACCGCCGTTCAATCTCAAGCCCGGTCAATTCGTAGATCTGCACCACGAGGTGCGGCTGTGCCTTGCGCACGCGCTCCAACATTTGCGGGACCAGGCTGGTGTGCACGGTTTGCAGTACGCCGATGGCCAGGGTGCGCATGGCCTGGCCCTTGAAGTTACGCAAGGCTTCGACGGCTTGCTGCATGCCATCGATCAGCGGCAAGGCGTGGTTGTACAACGTATGGGCGGCCAGGGTGGGCAGCAGGCGTTTGCTGCTGCGTTCAAACAGGCTCACATCGAGGTTCTGCTCCAACTGGCGGATCTGTTGTGACAGCGCCGGCTGGGAGATCGACAGGCGTTCAGCGGCACGGCCCACATGGCCTTCTTCGTACACCGCGACGAAATAACGCAGTTGCTTAAAATCCATAAGGTTTACTTATCGAAAAAGCTGGAAAATCGAAATGGCCGGTGGCCCCCGAGGCGCCTAGTCTAGCGCCTATTCGCAGGGCTTACAGGGCCGGATCGGGCAATGAACAGCGTTTATGTTGATGGCGTTTACATAGGCAAGGCAACACACGAGCAGACAGCAATTGCAGGAAAAACCCACCAAGGCCCGGTTGCCATCGGGGGCAAGCTGTGAATCTATTCAATATGCGTCGCCCCGTGCCCAGCCTGGATGACCTGGTTCTGGAGGCTTCACCCGATACGCTGTCCAGTGAGGCGCTGATGCCCACGGTAGCGAGACCAGCTCAGGTCTTCGTACGCGGCCAGGGTTCCTGGCTGTGGGACAGCGACGACCGTGCCTACCTGGATTTCAGCCAGGGCAACGCTGCCAACAGCCTCGGCCACAGCCCGCAGGTCTTGATCAAAGCCCTCGCCGACCAGACGCAGGCCCTGATCAATCCGGGCATGGGCCTGCATAACCGCGCTCAACTCAACCTTGTCGACCGCCTGTGCCATCGTACCGGCAGCGACCAGGCCTACCTGCTCAACAGTGGCGCCGAGGCCTGCGAAGCGGCGATCAAGCTGGCGCGCAAGTGGGGCCAACTGCATCGCGGCGGGGCCTACCGCATCATCAGCGCGAGCAATGGTTGCCATGGGCGCAGTTTCGCGGCACTGGCGGCGTCGGCGGGCGCACTGGAAAACCGCTTTGAACCGCAATTGCCCGGCTTCAGCCATGTGCCCTTCAACGACCTGCCGGCCCTGCATGCAGCGGTCGATGCACAGACGGTCGCCATCATGCTGGAGCCGGTTCAGAGCGAGGCCGGTGTGATCCCCGCAACGGAGCATTACCTCAAGGGGGTTGAACGGCTGTGCCGCGAACTGGGGATCCTGCTGATCCTCGACGAAGTACAAACCGGCCTCGGCCGTTGCGGCACCTTGCTTGCCGAACAGCAGTACGGCGTACGGGCCGACATCGTCACCCTCGGCAAAGGCCTGGGCGGCGGCGTGCCGTTGGCAGCCCTGCTGGCGCGCGGCAGCGCCTGTTGCTTCGAAGTGGGTGAGCTGGAAGGCACCCATCATGGCAACGCGCTGATGGCATCGGCCGGGCTGGCGGTGCTCGATACGGTGCTGGAGCACGGCTTCCTGGAACACGTACGTGAATCCGGTCTTTACCTGAGCGAAGGCCTTGCCCGGCTGGCCTACCGCTACGACCTGGGCCCATTGCGCGGCCACGGTCTGATGTGGGGCCTGACGTTGTCGGATGATTCTGCAGATGCAGTGGTAAAAGCCGCCCTGCACGAAGGCCTGATCCTCAACGCCCCGCAACCTGACTGCCTGCGCTTCACTCCGGCGCTTACGGTGAGCAAAAGCAACATCGACGAAATGCTCCTGCGCCTGGCCCGCGCCTTCTCCCGCGTGCGCACTGCACAGTTGCAATGCCGCAAGGGCATCGCCGTTTAACCCACATTCCTGAACCGTCTCGCGGTATACGCGGCGCCTCCAGCCTGATTTTTTCGGCTGGGGGCGTTTTTTTGTCTGATCATTAAAGGATGGCCCGGTGCCAGATCCCAATGAACCCTCACGAACGCCCAAGGTCGATTAGCTACACGGCTCACACGAGCCGATTTTCTGGAGCTGACCCATGGACATCATTCGTATCATCATCGCCATTCTGCTGCCGCCACTGGGTGTGTTCCTGCAAGTGGGTTTCGCTGGCGCGTTCTGGCTGAATATTCTGCTGACCTTGTGCGGTTACTTCCCGGGCATCATTCACGCCGTGTACATCATCGCCAAACGCTGATGGCCTCAGCCTTTTGCGATGAGCCGTGAATTGCGCTCATTGCGAAAGGCCAGTTGCTCGATGGTCTGGGTGGCATGTTCGGCTTCTTCCCGCGCCTTGAGGATGATGCCGTGCTGCTCGGACTTGCTGCACACCGGGTCGGCATTGCTTGCATCCCCGGTGAGCATGAAGGCCTGGCAACGGCAGCCGCCGAAGTCCTTTTCTTTTTCATCGCATGAACGACACGGCTCGGGCATCCAGTCGTAGCCGCGAAAGCGGTTGAAGCCAAACGAGTCGTACCAGATGTGCTGCATGCTGTGGTCGCGCACATTGGGAAACTGCACCGGCATCTGTCGGGCGCCGTGACAGGGCAGGGCGGTGCCGTCTGGCGTCACGGTCAGAAAAATGCTGCCCCACCCGTTCATGCAGGCCTTCGGGCGCTCCTCGTAGTAATCCGGTGTCACGAAAATCAGCTTGCACGGGTGGCCTTCGGCTTCGAGCTTGGCGCGGTACTCGTTGGTGATGCGTTCAGCGCGCACCAGTTGTTCCTGGGTCGGCAACAACCCCACGCGATTGAGTTGCGCCCAGCCATAGAACTGGCACGTGGCGAGCTCGACAAAGTCGGCCTCCAGCGCGATGCACAGTTCGATGATGCGGTCGATCTTGTCGATATTGTGCCGATGGGTGACGAAGTTCAGCACCATTGGGTAGCCGTGCGCCTTCACGGCACGGGCCATTTCCAGCTTTTGCGCGAAGGCTTTTTTCGAACCGGCCAGCAGGTTGTTCACCTGTTCGTCGCTGGCCTGGAAGCTGATCTGGATATGGTCCAGGCCAGCTTTCTTGAAGTCGCTGATCTTCTGTTCGGTCAGGCCGATGCCCGAGGTGATCAGGTTGGTGTAGAACCCCAGCTTGCGCGCCTCGGCGATCAACTCGGCAAGGTCCTGGCGCACCAGCGGCTCACCGCCGGAAAACCCCAATTGCGCGGCGCCCATCTCACGGGCCTCGCGAAACACCTTGATCCACTGCTCGGTGCTCAGCTCCTTGCCCTGCTCGGCAAAGTCCAGCGGGTTGGAGCAATACGGGCACTGCAACGGGCAGCGGTAGGTCAGCTCGGCGAGCAACCACAGCGGCAGGCCGATGGCTGGTTTTTCAGGCAAGGGTGATCCAGTGCTCAGCACGGGCGACCTCCATGAATTGCTCGATGTCGTCACCCAACTCAGGCACGCCGGGGAACTGTGCTTCGAGCGCGGCAATGATCGCCGCCACGTCGCGCTCACCGTCAATCAAGCCACCAATCAGCGCGGCGCTGTCGTTGAGCTTGATCATGCCTTCGGGGTAGAGCAACACATGGCCTTTTTGCGCGGGTTCGTACTGGTAGCGGTAGCCCTGGCGCCAGGTCGGTTTTCTGCTGCGATCGAAGCTCATAAGGTGATCCCTTTGTGCCAGGCCCGCTGCTCGGTCACGCTGTGGTACGGCGGGCGTTTCAGTTCGTAGGCCATGCTCATGGCATCCAGCATGCTCCACAGGATGTCGAGTTTGAACTGGAGAATTTCCAGCATGCGCTCCTGGCCTTCACGGGTGGTGTAGTGCTGCAAGGTGATTGCCAAGCCGTGCTCCACATCGCGCCGGGCCTGGCCCAGGCGGGTGCGGAAGTACTCGTAGCCAGTGGGGTCGATCCATGGGTAATGCTGCGGCCAGCTGTCGAGACGCGACTGGTGGATCTGCGGCGCGAACAGCTCGGTGAGCGAGCTGCTGGCGGCTTCCTGCCAACTGGCGCGGCGCGCAAAGTTGACGTAGGCGTCTACCGCAAAGCGCACGCCGGGCAGCACCAGTTCCTGTGAACGCAACTGGTCCGGGTCGAGGCCGACCGCTTGGCCCAAACGCAGCCAGGCTTCGATACCGCCGTCTTCACCCGGTGCGCCATCGTGGTCGAGCAGGCGCTGGATCCACTCGCGACGGATCTCACGGTCCGGGCAGTTGGCCAGGATCGCGGCGTCTTTCAGCGGAATGTTCACCTGATAGTAGAACCGGTTGGCGACCCAACCCTGGATCTGCTCGCGGGTTGCGCGGCCTTCATACATCGCCACATGGTATGGGTGATGGATATGGTAGAAGGCGCCCTTGGCCCGCAAGGCTGCTTCGAATTCGGTTGTGGTCAACGGTGCGTCAGTCATGTCGTCTGCTCCTACAATTCAATGCTCATGCCGTCGTAAGCGACTTCGACATTGCGCCGCACCAGTTCCGCGCGCTCGGGGGAGTCTTCATCGAGGATCGGGTTGGTGTTATTGATGTGGATAAGCACCTTGCGCTGCTTGGGCAACTGCTCCAGCACTTCGAGCATGCCGCCGGGGCCATTCTGCGCCAGGTGGCCCATCTCGCGGCCGGTACGGGTGCCGACGCCACGGCGCTGCATTTCGTCGTCGTCCCACATCGTGCCATCCACCAGCAGGCAGTCGCTGCCGGCCATGATCTGCAGCAATGGCGCGTCGACCTTGCCCAGGCCCGGGGCGTAGAACAGTTTGCCGCCAGTGCGCAGGTCTTCGACGATCAGGCCGATGTTATCGCCTGGGTGCGGGTCGAAGCGGTGCGGCGAGTAGGGCGGGGCGGCACTGCGCAGTGGCAGTGGGGTGAAGCGCAGGTTGGGGCAGGCCGGGATGGTGAAGCTGGCATCCAGCTCGATGCGGTTCCAGGCCAGGCCGCCGTTCCAGTGGGTGAGCATGGTGAACAGTGGGAAGCCGGTGCTCAGGTCTTCGTGGACCATGTCGGTGCACCACACCTGGTGTGGGCAACCTTCGCGCAGGCTCAATAAACCGGTGGTGTGGTCGATCTGGCTGTCCATCAGGATGATGGCACTGATGCCGGTATCGCGCAGTGCGCGGCCGGGCTGCATCGGCGCAAAACCCTGGAGTTGCGCGCGGATATCCGGCGAGGCATTGCACAGTACCCAGTTCACACCATCGTCGGAAATCGCGATGGATGACTGGGTCCGCGCCTGCGCCCGCAGGCTGCCGTCACGAAAACCTGCGCAATTCACGCAGTTGCAGTTCCACTGCGGGAAGCCGCCGCCAGCGGCGGAACCTAGAATCTGGACAAACATGGCCGCTCCATCAAGCAAAGCTCAAAACAAAAACGCCCCGGGCGAACCGAGGCGTTGTATTACCCAGCGGCTTAGCGGCTGGCGAAGTACATGGTGACTTCGAAGCCGATGCGCAGATCAGTGTAAGCAGGTTTGGACCAGGTCATATTCTTACTCCTACGAAGGGATGGGACGTTTACTACCAAGTAATACATATAGTCCACCTCCAGTCGGAGATGTTCAGATGTGTGCGTGGGAATGTTACGCAATTCTTTTCAAGTTAGCGCTGTCTTGGTGGAAAAAGCCTGTTGCAGGGTTGGCAATGATCAGCTCGCCGGTTGCCAGCTCTCGTCGATGCGTGGGCCGGTGGCGATGCAGCGCCAGCCGCCAGTCGCGTCCTGCAGCTGTTGGGCAGCGCGTTGCAGATCCTCCGGGGTTCGGGTCTGGATCAGTGTTTGAAGCTGGCACAGATAATCCGACGGATGGCCCGCCAAGCGTGCGTGCCACAGCAGTTCGGCGCTTTGGGTGATCGGTAGCGTCGCGGCGCAGAACTGCTGTGCCAAGGCGTGATTGCCCAAGTCATCGCTGCCATCAATCAGCAACGGTAGATGTTTAAGAAAGGTGTGCAGGTGATCGACGATGCCTTCCAATGAAACGCTGGGTGATTGCACACCAAACAGCAGGCCGGTTTGCCCGTTGATCTGTCGGACGCCGCTGAATACGGCGTAGCCCAATTGCAGCTCGACCCTCAGGCGTTGGTAGAACGGCCCTTGGAGCAGGTGCCCAAGCAGTCGCCAGGACGCTTCATCGTCCAGGGATTGGCTGGGTGTCGGGCAAAACAGCAGCGCGGCGGCTTCGGTTGAGTCGGTTTTAACCGTATGCCACACACGTTGACCGCTGAGGTGTTGAAGAGGCCGTTCGAATTGTGCAGGTTGCCCAGGCAGACGGGCTGCGGCGGTCTTTATCAACGCCTCACACGCGGCGGGCATGCCCAGCCCCAGGCCGTGCCAGCGCGCCGTGGCCCAGGATGCAGGCTGCTCGCTGGCGTCGACATTGCCGATGGCGCAGCACGTCGGCAGGGCCTTGAGCAGTTCCCGGATAGCAATCATTGGTGCGGGGGCTGGGGGCGCTTCTTGCGGCATCTGCAGGCGCTGCGCCAACACCTCCAGGACGGCCGGCATGGGCTCGTGCAGCCCGCTCATCTTCATCAGCCAATCATTGCCGGCGGTTTCGAAAGATAATTCGACGCCCGCCTGGCGCGCATTCTCACGCAGTGGCTGCAAGGTGCTTTCCAGCCCAGCAGGCACTGGCGCGTCGAAGCGCCACTGCAAGTACAGCGCGCCCTCATCGCTGTCATCCGCCAAGGCCGGGCTGAAGGTCAGCGCCGATACGTCCCTTCGGCCCCGTGAACGGTCCTGGGCAAACGTGCGCAAGCCTCGGTGAGCGCTGGTTTGGCCGCGAATCAGGCCAGCGCGTTCTTCTTTGACTGGTGGACGCAGGAACGGGTTGTTCGGGGGCAACTGCCAACGGTGTTCGGCGAGCGGCAAGTGCAGCGAATCAAGCAGGGCCTTGAGCGCAGCGACGCTCTGTTCACTGAGGTCTTCGCTGTCGTTCCGAGCCAGTGCCAGGGCGCCCTGGGTCTGTTGTTGGCGAGCGTTCAGCAGGGCGAACTCTTCGCGCAGTGGCGTCCAATCGCTGTGTGCGAAAAAGCTCAGCCAGTCGTGCAACAGCGCCTCGATTTGTGTCGTCGGTTCGTTTTCGGTATCGAGCGTAAAGTCGATGTCCAGTACGGCCTGCCCGGCGAAGTGGTACAGCACTGACGCTTGCAGTGCGCTGGCCACGTGCCGGGTTTTCAGCTCGGCGAGCAGCCCGCCCGGCGCAGGGGCATTGAGCCAGGTGCAGAGGAACTCCAGGGCTTCACGGGGCGCGTCACAGGTGATGACGTGGTGCAGATGGCCGCTGCCGATGTGTTGATAACGCCGAGCCTGGCCTCGCATCAAGGCCGCTGGTGAGGCCTGCGGATGCAGGGGGCCAGTGATCAGTTGCGTGCTGAAGCGCTGCGCCAGGGCTTCCAGTTCTTGCAGCGGTTGCGGGCCGGCAAGGCTCAGTGTCATCTGCCCGCTTTGATAGAAATGCGCGTGGAATTCCCGCAGTGCTTGCTGAAACGCCTCACGCTCCACGGGCAGGCTGTCGCGGTTGCCCGCGTGAAAGCCGCGCAGCGGGTGATCCGCCGCCAAACCTTCGAGCAGCGCCACCTGCTGCTGCGCCTTGGCATCCTGGGACCAGGCGACGTACTCGGCGTGCAGCACTTCGCGCTCGCGCAGTTGATCTTCCAGGGCCAGGTGCGGGTGGGACAGCATGTCCGCCAGGCGCTCCAGCCCGGGCGCAAAGGCTGAAACCGGTAGTTCAAAAAAGAAGTCCGTGGTGCGTTCGCGGGTGCTTGCATTCACCTGGCCGCCGTGGCGCTGCACGTAGGTCATAAGCCCTTCGCCCGCGGGAAAACGCTCGGTCCCCAGAAACAACAAATGCTCAAGAAAATGTGCGAGCCCCGGCCAGGCCAATGGCACGTCGTGGCTACCGGCAGCCACCCGCAGCACCGCTGCGCAACGCTTTAAGCGCGGTGTATGGCGCAGGGAAACCCGCAGGCCATTGGCCAGGGTCAGGTGAACGGGATAAAGGTGGGCCGGGGCGGGCATGGGCACTTCCAGAGCGGGGCAAGTGCCTATGCTAACAAACCCGTTCAATCAGGGCTTGTGCAGCGGGCCGTAAAGCTCGGGACGCCGGTCTTGCAGGTAGTGGTTGGCGGCGCGGGCGTCGAGGATCGATTGCCGGTTCAGTGTCCCGACAATCAAGGCTTCATCCAGGCCCGCCTGGGCGATTCGCTGGCCATCCGGCGCGGCAATGCTGCTTTGCCCACAGTACTGAATCTCGCCTTCGTGCCCGCAGTAATTGGCGTAGGCCACGTAGCACTGGTTTTCGAAGGCCCGCGCCCGCACGGTGACGTCGGCGACGAAGTCGAACGGCACCATATTGGCGGTGGGCACCAGGATCAGCTCGGCACCGGCCAGGGCCAGGCGTCGGGTGTTTTCCGGGAACTCGAGGTCATAGCAGATCAAGAACCCCAGCTTCCATCCGTTGAGCTCCACCAGGGGGAAATCATCGTCGCCGGCACTGAACATCGAGTGATCCAGATCGCCGAACAGATGGGTCTTGCGGTAGTTGCACAGGCGCTGGCCGTGGGCGTCGATCAATTGCACGGCGTTGTAGATCTGCCCGTCTTCGGCCCGCTCCGGATAGCCGTACAGAATCGCCAGGCCGGCGCTTTGCGCCAGTTCGGCAATCGCCTGCGCCGACGCCCCATCCTGGGCCTCGGCCAGTGCCCCAACCGCCTCGGTGCCAATGTTGTAGCCGCTGAGAAACATCTCCGGCAGCACCAGCACATCCGCACCGCAGGCTTCATGCGCCAGCTGGTGCAGACGCTTGAGGTTGCCCGCGACATCCAGCGGCAACGGCGGGCATTGGTACAGGGCGACGCGCATGTTCAACTCCTTAGTCAGCCAGGGCAATCGGCCCGATCTCATCAAACACATCACCCGGCCCCGGGTTCTCGGGGTGAGTGCTGCCGCCAAAGTGGGTCATGATGCCCCATACCGCGTTCAGTGAGGTTTGCACCGCACCCTCCACCCACGCAGGGGTCCAGGATACGTCGTCACCGGCGATAAAAATCCCACGCTGTTCAGCGGGCATGTCCTTCTGCATGAAATGCGCATACATGCGCTGGTTATAGCGATAGTGGCCGGGCAACGCGCCTTTGAAGGCCCCAAGGAAATGCGGGTCGGCTTCCCAGGACACGGTGATCGGGTCGCCGATGATGCGCGCCTTGATGTCGACTTTCGGGTAGATCTTGTTCAAGGCGTTCAGCGCCAGTTTCACCCGCTTATCGATGGGCTGCGGGAGCATTTTCAGTGCGTCGCTCATCCACGAGTACGACAGGCAGATCACCCCTGGTTTATCGTCGCCGTTGTCGAAAAGGTAAGTGCCGCGAGTGAGGCGATCGGTGAGGGTCATGCTCATCAGGTCGCGGCCGGTCTCCGGGTCTTTGTCTTTCCAGAACGGGCGGTCGACCATCACGAAGGTCTTCGACGATTGCATGTAGCGCGTACGGTCCAGGGCCATCCACATCTTTTGCGAGAACAGTGTTTCATCGCACTCGATCTGGGTGGTCAGCAGCCAGCTTTGGCAGGTGGTGAGCACGGCGGCGTATTCGCGGGTATCGCCGTAGTTGTCGGTCACCGCGAAACGGCCATCGGCAGCATGGGCGATGCGTTTAACCCCGGCCCGTGGTGCACCGCGGTGCAGCGAACTCAGGCTGGTACCGGCGGGCCAGTGGGCGCATCGTTCCGGCACGTGGCGCCAGATGCCCATCGGCACCTGGGCAACGCCGCCGACGACCAAATGTTGGTGGTCGTCGCAGTTGGTCATCACCACACGGAAGATCTCCAGCATCGAGTTGGGGAAATCCGAGTCCCAGCCACCGGTGCCAAAACCCACTTGGCCAAACACTTCGCGGTGGTGAAACGATAATTTTGCGAAGGCCTTGGAGGTCGCCACGAAGTCGTAGAAGGTGCGGTCGTCCCACAATGGCACCAGCTTGTTCCACAACGCCTTGAGGCGCGGTACATCACGGTCGCGGATGGCTTGCTGGATGTCGCCGAATTGCGAGCCGGCTTCCAGGGCATCGGCCCAGGCGTCAGCCACTTCCTGGAACAGCGCAGGCAAATCGGACAGCTTTTGTGCGTAGTGCGTCTGGCCTTCCAGATCGATCACCGTACTGCCGGAAGCTGGCGTCAGCGGGTTGGGGAAGGGTTTGGTTTCCAGGCCCAGCTTGTCGACGTAGTGATAGAACGCGGTGGACGACACCGGGAAGCGCATGCCGCCCAGCTCGGCAATGATGCCTTCGGCGCCTTCAAAGGCTTGGGAGCGCAAGCGCCCGCCCATCTTCGAAGCTTCATACACCACGGGTTTGAGGCCCAGCTTCATCAATTCGTAGGCGGCGACCAGCCCGGCGATACCGGCGCCGACGATGGCCACTTCAGCGCCATGGTTGGCGGCGGGGATACTGCCGAGTCCAGCCGGGTGTTCGATCCAGTCATCAAAGGCAAACGGGAAATCCGGGCCAAAGATGGTGATGGGTTTTTTACCGTCTGCAGGGTGGCGATTGGTCTTGCTGATGGTGCTGGACGGAATGCTCATGGCGGGCCCTTGCTGACGACTCGGCGGGAAGTGACCCGCTGAGTATAGGAAAAGATGGCAGCCAGTTTAGGGAGCGTTGCGTTCGTTAATAAGACGCAAAGTGTCGTCGGATTGGATTGTTTTTAGTCATAGTGACGAGGTTGGTGATCAGGTTGGCTGCCCGCGATCCAATTTGTTACTGAGGATGATCGAGGTGGTGGTTTTCTCCACGCCATCGACACTGCCGATCTGGTCCAGCAATTGATCGAGTTGCTCCGGCGAGTCGGTGCGCAGCCAGGCGACGTAATCGAACTCACCGCTCACCGCGCACAGTTGTTGAACCTGGGCCATGGCGCTCAGCCTGCGCAGCACTTCTTTGCCCGAGCGCGGTTGCACGGTGATCCCTACATAGGCCTGCAAGCCGCCATCCGCCACACGTTGGCCCAGGCGCACACCGTAACCGGTGATTACCTGGGTTTTCTCCAGGCGCGCAAGGCGCGACGTCACCGTCGTGCGCGCGATGCCCAACTGCCGGGCAAGCATGGCCACGCTTTCGCGGGCATTGATCTGCAATGCGGCGATCAACTGGCGATCAATTTCATCTAGAACAGGCACGTGAGGCTCCATGACGGGCGGCAATGGGAACGGATGTTACAGGCTTGGATCGGCCAGCAGGCAGCGGGCAAACAGTTGTGGCACCGGCAGATGACGTTGGCTGTAGCGGCTCAGCAGGATGATCTCGCGGTAAAATGTCAGCTTGCCTAGCGGGATTATTCTTACTTGAGGCGAGCGTTCCAGCCACAGGCCTGCCTTTGGAATCAACGACACACCCAGGCCACATTCCACCATCCTGACGATGGCTTCCAGTTCATCCAACTCCAGCGCCACTTGCACATCAAGCTTCTGCTCGCGCAGAAACCGGCTCACGAGCCGGCCGCCAAACGAAGCACGGTCATAGCGCACATGGGGCTGGGTGTTGAGCAGTTGCAAAGGGTCATCGCCTGCCAATGTGTTCGGCACAACCAACACGAACGGCTCCTTGCGCAGCACCTGCACGTACAACTCCTTGGGCAGGTCGAAGGGCGGGCGAATGATAATCGCCGAATCCAGCTCTGCGGCGTCGACCTGGCTCAACAGCTCCAGGGATACGCCAGGCACCACCTTACACTCAACCGTTGGCGCTGCTTGGCGCAAACGCACTAGCGCGTGGGGCAACAAACCGGTTTGAGCGGTGGTGATGGCGCCGACTTTCAACTCGCCCCGGTATTCATTGGCATTCACCGGCACCGCCATGCGGTTGAAGGTCTCCAGAATCTCCTTGGCCAAGGGCAATGCGCGCAAACCGGCGGCATTCAGTGTGGCCTGGCGGCCAGTGCGGTCGAATAACTGCACGCCCAGTGCTTGCTCCAACTGACGTATCTGCGCACTCACCGCTGACTGCGTCAGCCCGATATGCATCCCCGCTGCCGCGAACGTGCCGTGGCGCATTACCGCAATAAAGGTCTTCAATTCACGCAGCATGGGCGTCTCGATTCATCGAATTTTTTTGAGCTCGACGCAAAAACTATCGTCTTTTCATCGTTGGCAGCAAGGCTAAACTCAGGGCGACTAACGCCCATAGAGGTTTGAACTGATGACACTCGCGCCCTTTCACCTGGCAATTCCGGTATTCGATCTCGCCGCTGCACGGCACTTCTACGGCGACGTCTTTGGGTTGGAGGAGGGCCGCTCCAGCGAACACTGGGTTGACTTCAACTTCTTCGGCCATCAACTGGTGATCCACGAACACCCGAAAACCGCCTCCCAGGAAGCCGTCCACACCAACGCTGTCGACGGCCACGACGTACCTGTACCGCACTTTGGCGTGGTGCTGGGCTGGGAAGATTGGCACGCCCTGGCAGAGCGTCTACAGGCGCGGCAGACGACGTTCGTGTTGGAGCCGCATATTCGGTTCAAGGGGCAGGTGGGGGAACAGGCGACATTGTTCCTGTTCGACCCGTGCGGCAATGCGCTGGAGTTCAAGGCGTTCAGGGATATTGGGCAGTTGTTTGCGAAGTAAGGTTGCAGGCAGCCCTGCCTCGCAAAACGTTTGTGCCAGACACACAAAAGCCGCGCAATGCGCGGCTTTGGAGTTGGTGGGCCCACACGGACTTGAACCGTGGACCAAAGGATTATGAGTCCAAATAAAAATTAATAGCGACAGTTAAACCACTGGGGTATTACGGTTTTACGGGATATATGCGGGCAGTTTCTGAAAATATTACCTTCTGGTGTGGACGGTATGTGGACGGAAAAATCGTCCAGTACTTCCCCCTCCTTCATCACGTTTCACGACGCGAAATCCACTATCTGCACGTCATCCTTCAGCAGCGCTGAATCAAGCTGCTAGCTTCGCTCCTTTTCGAATTTCACAAAACGAACATGAGATGTCCGTCGGCGGGAGGGGGAAAAGTGCGTTTCTTGGCTCTGATTAACAGGTACTGGGCTACGCTGGCTCAGGAAGGTCGTTTTGGGGTTCACTGTAGAATGAAGGCGTAAGCTATATTTTCAGTTGTCGAGGGGGCATATATGTCGAGAGAGTGGGTTGAAGATTTAATTAAATTGATAGGTTCGCGATCTTTGCCACTTGAAAATATTTCGGCGGCGCAAGATCTAAAATATAAAAACTTCCCTAAGTCGCTATACAAAATTAGAGAGGTAAATAAGTATTCTTTAAATAATCTTAGAGAATCTACGCTACATCTGACGTTTGCCAGTAGGTTTAATGATCCATACGATTCGGCTGTAGATTTCGATCCCGACTTTGGTCATTCATATGTTGAGTCATTGCTCGAGTACTTCAAAGACTTATCCGTCAGCGATCGGCAGATTATTTTGTCAGCCAAAGATCCCATTCGTGAATTGATCAAACATATTCCGACTCAAACTGATAAAGCTGAGCTTGGCGATGGTGAGTTGAATGCTCTTTGCGAAGTTTTGACGTCGGGTCATGCGAAGTTTGCTGCGGAAACAGTGAATAAGATGAACTACCTTCTCCAAAACTCTTACAAGATTTGCTCATTAACGGAAAGGCTCGATTCTCTACCACTCTGGGCGCACTACGCTAAAAACCATACTGGGTTTGCTATGGAGTATGATTTTCAACGGTTGCCCCCAAAGGACCTTCTAGGATTGTCTCTGTGGCCTGTTAGATATAGTGGAGTGTTTAATGCGTCTGAGCTCTTGCGGGGAGTGATGCCAGGACAAAGTTTTAATAATTTATTCGGTTTGGTTGCTGCGCTTCATAAATCCCCTGATTGGGCTTATGAGGAGGAGTGGCGCTTAGTACTAATAGATGGTCCTAATGATCCAGCGAGAAATCTTATAGCTCCGTTAAAAGCTGTCTATCTTGGTTCGAAAATTAGTGACGAGGATGAGGCACTGGTTGTTAGAGAGGCTCATACAGCCGGGGTGCCAGTGTTTCGTATGCGATTGGTGCCACATAAATTTTCCATGGAGGCAGTGCTTGCCCCCTTATGACATTTAGTCCACAAGCGCACTTTTTTGAGTAGTAGACATAGTTGTCATTAAGACGATGAAACTAATTTTATGAAAATAAAATAACCCGCTATCGCGAGAGCTATAGCGGGTTTGGCATTACCTCATGAGCGACTACCGGAGCGGCAGCATCAGCGTAATGGGAGAAAGTCCCGGGCACGGTATAAATCCTGCGTATTTGGTATAGAAGCTCGACAGGCGTTCATTCAGCGGGTGAACAATCAATGCGCTGGAACCGATGGTATTGGAAGCGCTGATTGCACGCTCAATAGCATCTTGCAGCAGGTCGATCGCAAAACCCTGACCTTGAGCCGCGTGAGTGATTCCCATACGGCCTAGCAGGGTCACTGGATGGATGCTTGGTGAATTGCGTTGATGGCTTTTCGGAACGACATTCTCGCGTGCGATGGAACCACTCGACAGGGTGTAGTAACCCATGACGATTGAGGTGTCCTTACGGCAGACGACGTAAACAACCGCCTGTTTGGCGGCTTGAGCTCTACGCGCCTGCCTTTGCAGATAATCGTTAATTGACGGTTCACCAGAATCGAATTGATCCAGGATGTGTTCGTCGGCCAGCTTTTCTGGAGCGCTTAGCTCCACCGTTTGGGTCTTTCGAGAAGTTGACGTAGGCATTCGTTACCTCGTATTGGGTTGGCTTCCATGGCCTGTTCAAATGCGTCAAATGCAACGTCATCGAGAAGGAACAGCCGTTTATCTAGGATGACTTCTTCCGCTTTTTGGCAAGCGGCCTCCAAGATAAAGCTGGTTCGATCGCGACCGGACATAGCAGCTGCCAAATCGATCAGGTTCCGTTTTCTTTCGTCCGCTCTCATGTTGATCGGGACGGGCTTGGATCTTTCAATGCTTTCAATATTTGCAGTCATGTTTTTACCGCCTATAGGCTGGTTAGGTTTTTAGATCTTTCGCCTCCTTATGACGTGAGTGTGCGACGCTCGCATGTAGTTGTTTTCATTGTGAAGTCCCTTCATTTAGTGAGATCTAGCGTTTGAGGTTCAGGGCTATGAGGTTTGCCCTTCGACGGATCTTACATTGATTGTGTAGCTAATGTCTATACGCGTGTAGCTTTTAGATATACGCGTCAACCTCTTTGACCTTGATTTTCAATCCGCACCCGTGTTCAGGCAAAGGATCGGTGAGGGGCATCATTTTCAGGCCACACAGGTTTGGGAAATTTCTGGCATACCCAAAAGTAGGGTCGCACCGATCATGGTGGCTCCCTCGGCATTGGGCTGTAGCGGGCTAGCAGGACATTTTTGTGGGATTTTTAGGGAGTGAATCTACTGGTCAAAACTCCAGTATTCATCGCATTTTCTTCGACGTTAATCATGCATTCTGCATTTCGTTAGCCGCGCGCTCCGATAGGCGAGAACTGTTCCAGCAAACGGTGACCCCGCTCATCTGTAACCACGTCGAGTTCCTTATCGTGGAGCCCTGCGCGGACCCCGTCCGTGGCAGTTATGAGTCACACCAGGCTGTTGCGATCAAAGCACTGTCTGCTGGTTGGGAGCGCGTTTTGATATTCGAAGACGACGCAAAGCCTTACAAGCTCGGTACTCGACAAGTCGGATGGATCAACCGATTCATACGTCATCGCCCTTTTGAAGTCCTTCACCTGGGCTACACCATGGGCCGTACCTGGTTGACCTGGTTCCCATTCATTGCGCGGGGGAGGGTGGCGGCGCTTCACGCGTACATCCTTTCGCGCGAAGGCTGCAGGATATTAGCTGAGACACCGTACAGCGGCGTGCCCGTAGATGTCATGTTCAAGCGCAAGATCAAGCAGCACTGCGTGTTCCCAATGCTGTTTCGTCAGCAACCCGCTGCCCTGACAGGCAGCAATATAGAAGTGTGCGCGACAAACGACGATGAATGGTGGGAGCGCAATTGGCGAAAGCATAAATTGGCGCCGCTGAAAAATGTTTGGCGAACGTTGTTACGCATCAGGTTTTGAGTAGTCCATGTCTAACGACATCGTCATTTGGGAGACGCCTTTTTCTCAGTAAAGCGGTCATTCAGGATATTTCTGATTGCCTTGGATTAGATCCGCCAGCCATGATTATTAATAACTGACGCTACATCCGGCGCAGAATCCCAAAAAGGAATTTACTGAATGATCCGAGTAATGGTCTCTCTGGACCTTGTGAACGCTGAATCTCAACGTGATGAGTTTTACAAGCTGCTGGCTGCCAAGGGTTGGACCAAGTTGGCTCGCGTAGACACGGTATGGGTATTCAATAAAATGGGACATACCGAGCAAGATGAGCGCGATGCAGTGGCAGATATCGCTCGCGTGCTGACTGAGGCCGCAATTGAGTTCAAGCCCACGCGCATTGACTATGTCGCCCAGATCGGAAACAACATAGCGATTGAGCGAGTGGTTGAAAAAAGGTTCAGCGAGTACGCAACCTATAACGCGTAATTTTCAAATGGCGTCCGTCTATACGGGCGCCATTGCCTTGACACGTAGAGTTCGAAAGGCAGCTTTGCGTTTCGCTCACCCTCCGTCAACCCCCGCCTAACCCACTCCGCCACCTGCGTAACAACGGAATTTCCGATATCAAAAGCCTCCGCAAGGTTGGCCGCATCCAGTCCGAAGCAAAGCCAACCATTTTCAGCCGCTCGCTGCCGCTCAGCAATCTGATTCCATCCGTGCGGGTGAGCGACGAGAGTGGTACAGCCCATAGCGATCTGCGATCCGGCTTTGTTTGCCAATAGAGTATTGGCAGCCCAGGCATCCGCGGGCCGTGGCCAGTGCTGCGATTGAGACGCTGGAGATATTGCGTCCACTGGCGCGGCGTCAGCCAGGAGCTGGATGGGGGGCATGCGTCGATAACCTGCGACCAGGAATACGCGACGACGCTGCTGGGGGACTCCGAAATATTGAGCATTAAGCACTCGCCAAAATCCCACATACCCGCAGTCCGCAAGGGCCCGGATGACTGTTTCAAAGTCGCGGCTATCGTTGACAGCGAGCAGGTTAACGACGTTCTCAAGGACCACCCAGCGAGGTTGTGTTTCCTTGAGGATTCGTATGACTTCCCAAAACAGTCCGCTGCGTTCGCCTTGCAGGCCTCGGGTCGCGCGATTGCTTTCCCTGCATCCGGCGATGCTGATGTCCTGGCAGGGGAATCCGGCAGTGATGACATCGACGGCAGACAGGTTGTGAGCCCCGCATTTGCGCACGTCTTCAAATTGGCGTGCATGGGGAAATCGATCGGCAAGCACAGCCCGGTTGATGGGGTTGAGTTCGACTTGCCAGGCGGTGCGGTATCCGGCGTTTTCAAATCCGACATCAAAGCCTCCGATGCCTGCGAACAGGCTGCCAATGGTGGGTTGTTGCATTCATTCACTCGGTGATGGGTTTAAGTTTTGCGGCTTGCGCCGTGGCAGACGCTGCATGTGTCGTGAATTCAGCCGCGTTATCCGGCGGCGGTGTCGGGCCGTGTTTGTGCGCGGTGATGGCGACGTTCATCTGCTGCACCAGGTCGATCAGGTCACACAGCACCTGCAGCACGTTGACGTCTTCGGAGCCCAGCCATGTTTTGCTCGCCATCAGGCGCTGCCCCATGGCGGCCACGCTTTTACGCATGCCCTGGATCTGCTCGTGCATGTCGCCGCCCACGGCCGAGTTGTGTTTTTGCCCCACGACCATGTTCAAGTCCCGACCGGTGGCCAGGTGCAGGTCATCGACGGCCGCCAGGCTGGCCGATCCGCCGGACAGTAGCTTCAATGCCCCCAGCGCCTCGATGGTCTTGATCCCGCCAACCGACTCCGTGCTGTGGTCATCCACCTCCACGGTGCTGAGTTGGTACCGCTCTGCGTTTTCCAGCGCCAGCACCTGGCGCTCACTGGCCTGATCGGTGATCCGCGCGTCCGTCCGCCGCAACCAATTACCTTCCGCATCGGCACGCTGCTGCACGGCCTCGCTGTGCTGCCATAACTGATCGCCTTTCGGTACTTGGGGCAGGCTCAAGCCGTGGGGCAGTATCTGCAAGATGAAGGGCTTGTTTGGCAGCCCGTAGGCAAAGCTGACCACCACGACGGTGCCCTCCTCGGGAAACGCATAAAAACCCATCTCGGTACCGCCGCCGGGGACCGGCAGGGCAACACCCAGTAATGGCGGCAGATCTGCATCCGCTTCACCGTCCGGGCCCAACACCTCAAGATCAACGGCATAGCGCGGCCGGAAGTCATCACACAGCCCGGCAGCGGCCGGTGGATCGGCCACGGCCAGGACGCGCGCAAAGCGCGGCAGGTGATAGGCGCCGGCCAATTCCGGGAAGCGCCGTTCGACGATACGAGTTACGGCGTCTTCCACTTGAGTACCATGTGCGGGCCGGTCAGCGTCATGGCGGTGACGCGCTGGCCTTGGTTGATCATCGCGCCAGGACGCAGGCCGGGGAGGGCGGCAATCTCGGCGCTTTGGTTGTTCTGGTAACCGTCGAACAGTTCCACGGGCAGTTGCAGTGGAGGGCGCTCGCCCCAGTAGCTGTCGGCCCAACTGCCGACGTACACCTCGCCATCGCCCTGTTGATGCCAGACGAAATCCGGGATTTTGAATACCTGGGCCAGACTGTCCATCGCCTGGACGCCGCCGGCCAGCGAGTAAAAATAGGGTGTCCGGACTCGGGCGTAGGGCGCGTCCGGCACCCGAAAGCGCAGGCCGGTGAGACGGCTGGCCTCGGTCAGTACGTCGCGCAAGTCGACATGACGCAACGCCATGGGCAGCGGGTAGTCGAGAACAGCGGCAACCTCACGGCAGAACAGCACCTGCTCCTGGCTGTTGGCGGTGGTGCACTGGCCTACGAAGCCGACAAATAGCCGATGCAGCGGCCCTTCGTTATAGCCAAGGTCGAGCGTCACCAACCCGCGCAGGGGCGTGGGGGATTTGACCGTGAAGCTGGCCCGGCCAGGTGTGTGCAAAGCCAGACGCACGTCATCGTGCACCAGGTCGAAGGGGTGACCATTGATCCGCACGACTTTGTGCAACTTCATTGGGCAGGTCCCACGTAGTCGTCCACGCGTTTCAAGATCCGCTCAAAGCCGTTCAATTCCGGCTCATCAGCTTCCCCTGAGGGCGTCGTCACGCTGTCGCCGGTACCGCCTTGCTGATGCACGTTGCTGTCCGGGCGACGCGTCTCCACGCGCTCGGGGTTCGACCGCTTTTCCGTCAGGGTGAATTGCACCCGCCAGGCCGCGAGGCTGTCGTCTTCCCGTGCGGTGATGGTGTCGCTGAATATCACCTGGCGCACACCAAAAGCCTCGGCGGTATCGTTGACGATGCGGTAGGTCTTGAGCTGTCCGCCGGCGGCCGTGGTTTCAGCCAGGCGCATGAGGTCCACCAGGTGCTGCTGATCGCGGTAGGGAATCAGTAACGAAACCGTCAGCGCCTTGGGCTTGAACCCCTTGTGGGCACTGTCGGTGTTGCTGGTCTGGCCCGACAGATCTCCGCTTTCGATTCGTAGGTTTGCCGTCACCTTAAGCGACTTGCCATTGACCTTCTGACCATCGAGCAGCAGCGTCACAGGCCCACCAGCTCCTGCACAAAGCGCAGGCCCTCATTCGGCCCGACCAGAAGCAAGCCAGCGCACAGTACCCATTCATGGCCGGGTGCGGACCCAGCCAACAACTGTCGGCGCAGTTCATTGCCGTTCCCAGGGCCGATCAGTCGCGCGACGGTCGTCGTCTCCGGTGTCGGGTTGGCAAACTGATCCTGCAGATCTTTCAATTGCTGATCCCGCACGGCGGCCTGCTTTGCCTTGCGCGCGGCGAGGGCGGATAAATCCGCCAGCGGCGAGCTGTCTGCGGTGTAGCTTTCCAGTGCAGCCAATTGCCCTGACAGCGAGCGCTTAGCTGCCTGGGTGACGGTGCAGCGCTCCAAGGGCAAGGTGCCCCATGTGGGCAGGGCAGGGGCACTCGGCAGCTCCCATTTTTCGGATTCAAGGCGTGACAAATACCGCGCGCGCTTTTCGGTGCGTTGCAGCTCGGGCACTGGCATCAAGGCGCTGAAGCGTGAAAGTGCATCCGCCAACTGGTCGTGGCGCGTGGACAAGAACATCAGCGCCAACGCATGCCCACCGGGGGTATCCAGCAGCTTGTCGGCGAGCATCCGTAATAGATTGGGCCCAGATAGAAAAAGCTGATACCCCTGCCCCTGGCCAATGCCACTTTGGAACGGCGTAATCACCATGCACGCAGGCACCTGCCCCAGCTGCCCGGCCATGGCCGCCCGTCCGGCTTTGATGGCGGCTTTTGCAGCAGGCCCCACAGGCCCCGGTGTGGTGGTGGCCAGTCCATCCAGTTCAGCCAGTCGTTTGGCAGTGTCCAGTAACTCGGTCCCGGCGAGGTCTTTGGCCGGCCCCAGGTCATCAATCCACTGTGTCGCTTGAGCAGGCCATCGCATGGCCACGGGAGTCCAAGTCATTCAGGCGCATCCCATTCGATGGCTCGCATAGCGGCGAGATCCCTTAACGTGAGGGTTTTTAATAACTCGCGTTTGAGGTGGTCGGCCTTCTGCAGGGCCGACTGTTTGTGCTTCAACAAATGCAGGCCCACGGTGTGGAGCTGTTCGGCCGTATGTTCGCGGTAGGTCTTTTGCGCATCGTCCCCGTAGCACGGGTACGGTGCGTCAAACTCGCTTAAGATCAGCCCTGTCAGGTTCATTTGATCTTCCAGTGCACTGTCGTAGCGGAAAGACCCTCCCAAGGCATCCGACGTAAAGCCAGAATCAATCATGCGTGCGCATGTACTGTTGATCATGTCTAACTTTTGCGGGTACAGCCGGGCCAGCACCGTGTCCAGGTCATCCACCCAACGGCCGTTTTTCCATACCTGACCAGGTTGAGGGCGTGACAGCGTGTACCCGTTGGGAATCGGCCCGGCGCCGGTTAACGTCAGCGGCTCGCCCGTATTGGTGTTGTAAACGATCAAACCGTTGAAGTAGTCCAGCAACTGCCAACGCCTGCCATTCCAGCTTTGGATCTTACCTTCGGGCGCATCGGGTGGCGCCACTTCAACACACCCACCAGGGATCAGAAACACCCCAGGTTCCAAGGGCGATTCTTGCGCGTTAGCGGGGCCAACATAGAGGCCCATGTGATCGGTCTGATAGACGGTTTTGGACGACATGCGGACCTCAATACTTGATGCAGACCAGCAAGGCCTGGTTGATGGGGCGAGCCTCATTGCCGCCGGCCGCGTTCACGGTGATGGCGTGGGAGTGAGCGCCGTTGCGTTCGATGCTGATGGTGTGACCATGGCCGCCCGCCGCGCCGAGGCTGACGTTGTGGGTATGTACCCCTGCGTCTTGAGTACGCACGTTTCCTTCGATGCCGCCGAGTGCAGGTCGCGTATATGAACCGTCGCGATGCGCGGTAGCTGCGCCCGTAACGCCATGGCTATGTGAGCCCTGTGCGTCAGTCGAGGCCGTGTGCACGTGTTCCCCTTGAACATTGGTCGAGGCATCGTGCATGTGGTCGCCCACTGCACCTGCCGATGCCACGTGGTCATGGGCCAGGTTCTGGCTGTGTTGGGTGCTGCCCAGATCGCGCCCGGGATCAATTCCGCGTCCGTCGTCCCAGGCGCGGGGGAAGAGCCCGCGACTGTCGCCAATGTTGAAGGTGGTACTGCCATCACCGGCGCCGTAGCGTGTACCGATCTGGGCGAACAGCTTCGCATAGACGGTGCGCGAGACGTTTGCGCCGTTACGTTTGAGCCAACCCGGTGGGGCGGTGGTCAGGTCAAACGCCGCGACCATGCCCACCAGCGAATCGCTGATCTGTTGATTGAGGTTGTTTAGCGCGGCTGTGGTGGCAAGAATTTCGCTGCTATTGGTCTGCGGATCATCACTCTTTGCGTTGGGTAGCTCATCCAGTCCTACGTCGGCTTTGGTTGTTCCGCGAGCCCGTAACTGCTCGTAGTCTCCGGTTCTTGCTGCGAAATACCGCATTAGCGGCCCGCCAATGGGTTCGACTGCTCGTCGGTCAGTGACGGTGATTGAGTCCGGTAGGTCGGCGAGGGGGATCAAATAGTGCTGTATATCCGCGGTGTCTGTGTAGTCGGTAAGATTCTCGCCCCAAGCCACAGACCATTGAACCCCCACACTGTTTTCCTGGCGCACCAGGGCCACGTCTAGATAAGCTCGGGTTGGTAGTTCAGGCGGAGTAGTGGGTAGAGCGTTGGCTCGCTCGATACGCATACCTTCGACGTACACTTGTCCGGGCTTGAGCTGATAGGCATCCCCGACTTTTACCAGCTTCAGGCTATCGCCAAAGAAACACGCCCTTCCAAACATATCCCGATTCGCCAGCCGCTCCCGTTCATCGATGTCCCGCAGCCGCACGGTGAAATCATGCTGCCAGGTACTGGCGTCGATGGTGACATCGGTCAGCGCCTGGGCGCCGTCAAACACCAACAGCATGTTACGCGTGACGTTGTTGCCGATCTGATGCGGCGGGAGGTTCTTGCGTTTCTGTTGCACTGGCACATACCCGACTGCCAGTAAAACCCCTTCGCCACTTTCCAGGCCGATCCAATTCCAGTCGAAGTCGCCGATATCGCTACCCATCATCAAGCTGTAGACAACCTGATTAGGGTTCACGAAACCTTTCTGGGTGTAGGTCTGTGTGTGCACGACTTGCTCGGGTGGCGGTTTCGGCGCTTCCCGGTCCACAGGTCTCGTGGGGTCAAGATCCGGTACCAAGGCCAGCACAAACTGACTGACCAGCAGCACTTCATGAGCAGCTTGCTTCTCGGCGATCAGCTGTTCGCCGGCTCGGGTAATGCTTGCAGCCATGTCGGCTCCTACAGTGTGGCAACCAGCGTCTGCTGGTCGTCGTTGAAATCGGCGATGCCCACCAGCAGAGCGAGTGGGGTGAGGGTCACAAAGTCATAGCGTCGGCAGGTACGGCCGTATTGCTGCACGAGTACTCGAAGCAGCTCGGGGTTGTCCGACAGCTGGGAGTCACTGAGCTGAAGTACCACCACGTCCCAATCCCGTTCGGGCAAACGTTCTTCGATCTCCACATAACCAACGCCCAGCCGATTGAGGATGCGCTTGAGTCCGGCCGTTGAGCCTGCGTCCACTGAGTTGATGAAGGCGTACTTCACACGTAGGCGGTAAAGGCTCTCCGGCTCGCCGCGAAAGCGGGTGATATCGCGCTGCCAGGCCAGCAGGTCGAGGATGGTCAGGTGGCAGTGTTCGGGGTCCATTTGTAGCAGCGGCCATTGCACCCAGCCTTCGACGGTTTCCCACCAAGCCTGGGCCGTGGCCCTGAGCTTGGTCAGTTCGCCGGCATTGAGCCAAAAAGGCAGGTTGAGCTTAAGCATCGAGCAGCACCGCCAAGGCTTCGATCCGGGGGATGTTCAGCTCGGACACAATGTCGGTGTTGGTAAACCGCAAGGACTCGATACGTGGGAACTGCGCGTGCAGCTCTTCGCCCAACCGGCTGAAGGAAAATCGCGCCTGGGGATACGTCAGGGTCGGCTGATAGTCATTTGCCGTGCTTTCACGGAAGGCGGCGCGGATGAATTGCTCAATCTGCATTGCCAAGTGCTTGCGTTGTTCCTGGGTCAGGTTGGCGCGCGGCCACACCGCTACTTCAAGCGTGTGCCGCGTTTCGGGCATGACGTAGACCAGCATGTCGTCGCCGTGGCCGTGATTGCCTTCATCGCGGATATGGGTGTTGATCTTCTGCAGGTACTCGTCGGCCGGCACTCCTGCGTCGAACAGCACATAGGCATTGGCGCTGCCGGGGCCACGTGGGGCGCCGTGTTCGAAGTACACGCCGTCTGGGTTTACACCGGGAAAGGCGGTGATCATGGCGCGGTACACGGCGTCGGTATGGTACTGGTTCACCGCTGAAAACTGGTTGCGCACCCGCAAGCGCAATTGCTCGTTGGGCTCGGCGTCTGCGCCGGGCTGGGTCAACCATTCGTCCGTGTTCACTACCTGCACAATGCCCGGTATCGGCACCGGCAAAATCGCGTAGTACCCCGGCGCCAGGTTGTAGCCGCTGCCGGCTTCGGTTGCCTCTACCGGAATCGTTAACTGGTGGGCCCCGTCGGCAAAGATGCCGGGCCGGGTGGTGATCAGCTCGTAGAGATGGCCGTTGATGGTGGCCGACTGCACCCGAGTACCCGCCGGTACCTCAAGCGCTCCGGCGGCTGTGGCACGGGTGAACAGCAACGTGCCCAGGGCTTTGGTCGAGGGCTTGCGCTCGACGTTCACCGCCCAGGCGAGCATGTCCAACCAGGCATCCACTGCGGTCTGCACAAAAAAGTTGGGTAGCACGGTGTTGATAATGAACTGGATCAGCCACAGCACCGGCTTGGTCACCAGGGCCGAGACGATGCGCCAGAACGGCGAATAGGTGCTGGTGTTGCTGATCTTGCTGCCCTGCTCGGCGGCCTCTTTTTCCCAGGCCTTTTTCAACTCGGCCTCAGTGGTGGGGATGCCGGCGTCCCGCAGCGCTTGTTTGAAATCCGCGCTCACACCATCACCTCCACGTCGCCAAACTTTACCGTGGTCGCGGTCACCAGATAGACGCCCGACGTATGCGACAGGATCTGCACGGTACCGGGTACCAGGCGCACGTCGTCCTCCACCCGTAGCTCCAGCTGTTGCAGACAATCGCGTCGACGCAGCGGGTCGCGCTCGGCTACCAGCGTCACCAACAAACCGCTCTCGCGAATCATGTGGGCGATGTCCTGGGCAATGCTGGCGCGGTCGTCAATCAGCAGCGGCTGGTTGGACGGGTCCAGCACAAGGTCATTGCCGGCAATCAGCAGGTCGACGTATTCACTCATCCGGCCATCCCTATTAACCCTTCCAGCTCATGGGCGGTCATCGGTTTGCTGGTGTGGATCTCGATTTTCTCCACATGAGTGCCTCGGTTTTGGGTGGCGGTGTTCTGAATGCTGGTGAGTAACCCGCCCGGCGGCACGGCGGTGGCACGGGTGGGAGAGAGGGAAGGGATTGCCGCGTTAATCGTTCGCTGGGCGCGTTGTGCTGCGTCGAGGTTGTCTAGATCGGGACCAGTCGGCAACTCGCCAAACTGCGCATGGATGTCCACACCGGGAATCGTGTTCAGCATCGCGATCAGGCCGTTGATGGCGCTGTGAAAAATCGCCACGATGCTGTCCCACGCGGCTTTGGCCATGCCTGACCAGCCGCCCATGGAGTCGAACCACTCCGACAGCACCACCAATTGTTCGTTGACCCACTTGAAGGCGGCGGTGTCCATCAAGGCGCTGGTCCACTCATCCCAGAAGTAGACGGCGGCAATGATGACCGCCACCAGGGCGACGATGCCCAGCACAATCCAGGTCACCGGATTAGCCCACAGCGCTGCATTGGTCAGCCAGATTGCCGCCTGCCAGAGTGCCATGGCGCCCTTGACCAGGCCGAACCACAGCACCAGGGAGGCCAGGCCCGCGACGTACAACGTCACCAGCAGGATCTGCATCAGGTACGCGCCGACGTTTTTCCAGGCCACCAGATTCAGTAATTTCCACAAAGCGATCACGGGGACGATAGCCGTACGCCAAACGCCGAAAGTGAAGGTCAGCAGCGCCACGGTAGCCGTCAGGCCCAGGATGGTAAGGGCTGTCAGGCCGATGATTCGGGTGAGGTTGGGAAACAGTGTGGTCCAACGCACTACTGACGCGCCGCCCTCGGCCAGCCGTTCGATGATTGGATTGAGGGTAGGCAGCAGCTTTTGGCCGAACGCAATGCGCACCGCCAAGATCGCGTGCTCGAAGCGCTCCCATGGATCGGCGATGGTCCTGGCCATCTTCACGGCCTGTTCCATGCCTTTGACCTTGCCCAGTTGGTCGATACTGTTGGCCAGGTCGCCGGTTTTGGGCAGCAGTTGGGTAATCAGCCCCATGGCCTGTTTGCCGCCGAAGGCCTTACTGATCAGGTCGGTTTCGGCGGCGTCCAACTCGCCATATTTGGCGCTGATCTTGGCCAGAATGTCGATCATCGGCAGCAACCGGCCCTGGCTGTCGGTGAATGACAGGCCAAGCTTGGCCTGGGCGCCGTAGGCCCCGGCGAGAAACGCCCGGTACTTGGTCCCGGCCTCGCCGCCGCTCATGGTCGCCTGCAGCGTGCCGAGGATGGCGATCTGTTCAGCTGCCTGGATGCCGGCCGAGGCGGCACTGGCGCCCAAGGCGGTAAACGCATTGCTCATGCCCTGGCCGGTGGTCTTGAACATCTGCACGGCGGTTGCGGTTTGCCCGGTCAGTTGCTCTACCCAGCCGGCTTTTCCCATGGCGTCGGCCTGTTTCTGGAAAATCCCGTACATCGTGCCGACGTAACTTGTTACGGTCGCCGCGTCAGCTTTGGTGGCCTTGGCCAGCACGTTGGAGGCGTTGGTGAACACTGCCAACTGGTTGCCGGTGAGTCCCGCGATAGCGCTCTGAATGTCGTAGGCAGAGCGCACAAAACCGGTGGCGCTCTCGCCGTAGGCGATGCTGAATTGCAGTGATTTGCGGTTGAGCAGCTCCAGCGCATCTGCCGCCACGCCCAAGCTTTCGACTTCGCCCAGCGCTGCATTCTGGCCCAGCGCTGGAGCCATTGCCGCTTTGAGTGCATAGGCAGAGCCGATCATGCCGGCCATGCCGACGCCCATTTGCGTAAGCCCCTTCTGGCCTTGAGTGGCCATGTCGCTGAAACCGGTTTTGACCTTGCCCAGGGGCTGGCTTACGCGGTCTACCAGGCGCAGGATGAAGTCCAATTTGCTGGTGGCGGCGGCGCTCATGAGCACCTTCCGATACTTGATGTATCGCCAAATTGGCGATATGATTTCGGCATGTCTACCAAACACCGATTTCGCGAAAAGTACCGCATAGAGCTGCGGGAAAAGGACCACCTGCCGCCCCACGTGCACTTGACGGGCGGCGGCGTCGATGTCTTGATAAGCCTTGAAACATGTGAGGCGATGCTGGGTCGAGCGCCAGCGGTGGTGCTGAAAGAGGCTTTGGTTTGGGTGCGAGCGCACCAAGATGAATTACTGGAGGAATGGCATAAATGGCATCCATGAAACGCCCCCGCCTGCGGGCTGTGCAGGCGCGTCCCGGCCATGTGCTGGAGCTGACATTTATCGACGGCCAACAGTTTTTGCTGGATATGAGCAACGACGTGGCCACCTATCCGGGGCTCAAACCGTTGCAAGCGGCCAAAGCGTTCAAGGGCGCGACCGTGGGGGACGATGGCTGGACCGTGGAATGGCCGGAACTGGACATTCAAATCGGTGCGGATACGCTGTACCTGGACGCCTTGGCGCAAGCGGCGCCCGACGAAAATACGCGCATCTTCATCGGCTGGCGTGCCCGTACCGGGCTCAACTTGTCGCAAGCCGCAGAAGCGTTGGGCGTGGGCACGCGAAGCATCACCCGCTACAGCAATGGCCGTGAAATCGTGCCGCGCACGCTGGCCCTGGCCTGCCTGGGCTGGGATCGTTTGCAAGAGCAGCCCCAGCTCAAACGCGCTTGAGGCCTTAGCGACGGTACTGATCACGTGTTCCCCGAACCCCGCCTTGTGCGGGGTTTTTGTTAGCCTTTGAGCGCGTGGGCAATCCCGTTCGCCACGGCGATTTCCATGCGCTTCCAATACTCGTTTTCCAACCATATGGCGGTGCCCAGGTTGTCTGCCGTGGGCTCGGCGCCGGGTAGCCAGCGGTCGTTCAGGGCCAGCAGTTGGCCCAGGCTGTCGTCGTTTAAGCGGTCAGCACGGCCGAGGGCTTTTTTACGACCACTTCGACGTCTGGCGCGTACTCATCCAGCAGCGTGCCGGCCAGTTGCATGGTGAACACCGGGTTGCGCAGCAGCGGGCGCAGCGCGTCTAAGTGGGCGGGCAGGACGGTGGTGGTCAGCAGGTTGTTGGACGGTGCTACCTTGTTGTTGGGGGTGACGGCGTTGAAGTACTTGGTCACGTCCTGGGGGGCGAGGGTGAAGGTGAATTCCTGCTCGCCGATTTCAAGGGTGATGTCGCGGCGGTCGCTCATGGCGCGGTCCTTTGGTTTAGGTTGGAAAAGTAGGTGTCCAGGCACTGTTCAAGGCGTTTTTCGAAGCGGTGCTCCAGCTTGTCCAATGCTTTGTCGAAGGCTTCCAGGCGGCCGTTATGGGTGGCCATCTCAATGCGCAGTTCCAGGTTCTCGCGGCGCGCGGCGTTGACTTGGCGGAACAGGTAGATTTGGAAAGCCGCGACCCAGGTGAGTACCAGCTCAGTCAGCAGCAACATGGCGCTGATGTGCAGCGGGGACATTTCCATCACGACTGGCCCCAAGCGCCACGCCCGCCAAAGCGCACGGCCTGCCACATGACCCAGGCCAGTGATTGCCGGGTGCCTTCCTCCAGCAATGCTTCGTAGAAGATCTGGTCGGCCTCCTGTTTGGTAAAGCGGTGGGTCAGGTGCGTGTAGATGTAATCGTGAATGGCCGCCGGTCGACGGGTAGTCGGACACTGAGCGTCCAACATGCCGCGCACGACGGGCGGAAAGCTGGCAAGGTCGGACAGCGCGCCGATTGGCACAATGATCTGGCGACCGTCGCGGGTGCTGTAGGCCAATGGCAGAATGACTTCCCAGCGGCGGTGGCCCGGCCGGTGGCGCAACTCCAAGTGACTTTCAAACGGCATGTTCAGTAGCTCCAGATCGCGGGGCTGGGCAGTCGCCCGCCGACAGATGCCAAGCCCAGGTGCAGAAAGCGCGCATCACCTTTCTGGTGAATCCCGACACGGTTGAAACCCAGCGGCAATGCCAGGCGCAGCAACGTCAGGGCTTCGGCCCCACGGCAACGCACGTCTACGGCGCGCCCGTCGAAGTGGTCGCCCGGTGCGACTTTGCCGGCCTCGCTCGGGTGGCGCGCGCAGCGGTACGCGCTGGTCAGTTGCATGGGCTGGCCGTAGGCCTCACGTAGCCGCTGCAGGCGCGCCATAAAAGCAGGCTCCATCTCGTGCCCGGTGCTGTCACAGTGGCCGCATGTGCAGCGCAATTCCGAGTAGGCGAAGTTCGCCCAGGGGCTGTCGCTCATCAGCGCAGGCCCTCGATCTCGCTGGCGTCCAGGTAGGGCACGCCGTTGATGCGGATGAAGTCCGGGCTGGTCACGTCGAACGGCACCTTATGCATCGACTTCTGCCCGCCCTTGGGATCAATGTCCAACAGGCTGGAGATTTTCAGGCGACAACCAAAGGCTTCCACGCGCAGTTCATCGGTGGCGGTCTTGGCAAAGAACAGCGCGTCGAAGGGCTCCAACTTGCGGAACGAGCCCGCGCGGTTTGCCGCCTGAATCAACAGCCCCAGGTTGGCGCTGTCCAGTTCGAATTCGCCGCTGGCGGCCACGTCGCCATCCACGTACCCATCGGGCACGCCCTTGGTTTGCGCCACGGCGCTGTTGTCGGTGATGTCGAGGGTGGCCTTTTCGATGTGCACCTGCAGGTCGCCCAGGCTCACGTCAAAGTTCATGCCGCTGATTCGGGCCATGGGTTATTCCTCGTCATCCAGGGACAGGTCCAGCGCGATATTCGCCGTCAGGTCCTTGGGGCAGTTGTAGGGGCGGATGCGCAGGTAGGCTTCGAGGGTGGTGCGGTTCTTCCACACCAAGGCGATGTCGCCGTCCTTGGGCGGCTGAATATCGCCGGGGAACTGCTGGCCGGCAACGTTCACGGAACGTGACATCTCGCGCAGCGGACGCATCAGGCGCAAGCGGGTGTAGGCCATGCTGTTGGGCGTGTTGTTGACCCTGCGGTCGGCGACCATCTGGATCAACAGGATCCGCACGCGGCGCGCGGCCTTGTCGACGATGCGCAGGTTTTCCACTTCGGCAAAGTCGCTGCCGGGGGCGTCGAGCAGGTTGGCGTCGGCCCAGAACATGCCGGGGTAGTCGGGGTAGTTCTGCGGTACCGAGAAGCGCATTTTGTCGAGTTCGGTCAACGTCGCGAACTGTAGGGGGGTTCCTGTTTTATCCACGGGCGTGGGCCCCAAGCCGATCAGAGCGCCGGTCGCCACGCGCATGGGGCTGTCGGCAACGCTTACCGCCGCGTTGGCCAGTCGGCCGGCGAGCACGCCCAGGTCGTTACCATGCAATTGGGGCACGATGAGGACACGGGGCGCGGCGATGTCGCGAGTGATCTCGCGTTGTTCCAGACGGTAGGCGAACCATTCCAAGGCTGGTGTGATTCCCGTGCTTGCGGCCATCACAAAGATGCGCCGGCCGTAGCGGTTGTTTAGGTTCACGGCGGCGCTGTTCATTAAGATCAGTTCACTGCTTTGCGTCACCGGTTTGGTGATGACCACAGCCTCTACTGAGACATCCGCAGCCTGGGTCATGTCCAACGCAGGTTTCCAATCGCCGTCGGCGGCCAACGGCACAGCGGCGCAGGCCCAGCGGTCGCCACCATTGTTGCGAGCGGCAGTGATCTGGGTTTTCAGGTCGCTGGCAGCCACGCCCAGCTCGGTGTCCAGGTCGCTTTGGGTGTTGAGCGCCAAAAGCTTGCCGACGTTCTTGGTCGCCGGCCCGATAAACAAAAAGTGGCGTTCAATCGCGGTCACCGGGCCCTGGCCCAGGTTGAGATTGTTAACGCTGACTTGACCTTGAGCCATGGAACGGCCTCGTTACTTGGGCGATTGAAGGGTTTGCTGCAACACGGTGCTGACGATTTCGCGGATGTCGTGCGGGTCGGCGCCGAGGGCGTCGCGGGCGGGAAGATCGATCTTCCAACTGCGCCGTTTGGTGCCGCCGGCAGCCGTCACGGTGGTGGGCAACCCCAGTTGGTGTTCACGCGCGATGCGCGCATTGCGGCGCTGGCGCCAACCGAGGGTGGCGGCGTCGGCTGATAGCTTGGTCACCTGCATGCGCGAGCTTAGGCGGCGCAGCATCTTGCGTCGGTGCTTGCGTTTACGCGGCGCGAAGGGCGAGCCGTCGAGATTGCGCTGGGCGCCGATTCGCCGGGTGTTACGTGTGCGCAGGCGCTTGCTGGCGTTGTTCAGCAACCGCCGACGTTTCGCCGCTGGCAGGGCCAGCAATTGCAGCTGCTGTTCGGCTTCGATCAGCCCGCGAATGTCGACACTAAGCGTTGGTGTGGTCATGGCTGACGACTCCTTGCTCGGCGATCCACAGGTCATAGGGCACAAATGCCCAGCGCTTGCCGAAGGCGTCTATCTCGCCGTCGGTCGCTTCGGCCAGGTGCAACGGTTCGATAAAGTCCAGATGCAGCTCGACATCGGCGGCATCTGGCGTGAGCTGATCGATTTCAATCACTGGCGCGGGCAGTTGGTCGTCCTCGCGGCCTGGGTCGTTCGCTTCCAGCCAGGAACCGAGCAGAGCCATCAACCGCGCGGCATTGTCGGCAAAGCGCGCAATGACGATCACCGCGCGGTAGCGCATATCGCCCATGTGCAGACCTTGCTCGGTGGGCTTCCAGTTCAGGGTGAGCGTGACCTGTTCGGCCCAGCTGTCGAACTGCTCGGGTGGGACCATGAAGCGTTCCACCAGGTCGCGGGTGAGGGCGCGCAGTTTGTCCATCAGATCAGCTCCGCTGTGACGCGGCTGCGGCCTTGGATCAAGCGTACGGCTTGTTGGCTGAATGACAGGAAGCGCTCGGCGGTTTCGGGGGCTTCTTTCGCCAGGTTTTCGGCCGACTCGCGTCGAATAAAGGTCGCGAACTGGCTTAACAGGTAGGCTTTGGCGCGGCAGTAAACGGCGCGTTTGTAGCTGGCGGCCATGAACGTGCGTTCCGGCAGAATCATCGGATCGGCTTTCAACACATTGGTGATACCTGCGGCCTGCCACTGCGCCTTGCGCCGTGCCAGGTCGTGGTTCACTTCGCCTATGGCCAGGGCGATGCCGTCCACCAGCAGCTCCACCAGGTACTCCGCCGGCAGCCGGTAACCACGCTGAAATTCGGCCACGTCCAAGTCGGGCCAGAAGCCGTCATTGGTGATCGGCTGGGCGATCAGGGTGGTGGGTCTACCGGAAAAGCTCATGGTGGGCGGCTCGCTTCAATTAGACGCGGGGGTGGCTGCTTGTGGTCATTGACGCAAGGTCATGGCCTCGGCAGGCCCCCGCTGGGGGGGTAAGTCGGTTCAGGTGGTCTGCTGTCGGCGCAGGGCTTTGGTGGCATCTTCATGGCGGGTTTTCACGCCGATGCCGGGGTACAGCGCGGTGGCGCGTTCGAAGTGCACGAGGGCTTGGGCCCATTGCTTTTGGTCCATGGCCAGGATCCCCAGCAACTTGTGGTAGCGCGCGGGGATGCGCTCGAACAGCGGCCATTCACCATCCACACGCGCCAGTAACTGCGACAGGTACGGCTCGGGGCTACGCTTGGCGTCGTACTCGGCTTCGGCCCAGTCGATCATCGCGTCGGCCACAAACGTGGGAACGTCACGCTTGAAGCGTTCAGGCATGGTTTGGCCTTGCTGCAGGGCAAAGTCAGCCAACTCCAGGCCCGCCTCGAATTGCTCGGTGTCGAACAGCCACACCAGCACCTGCATCAGCACCGGGTTGGGGTGGTTCAAGCCGGATTCGCGGTAGCGCTGCACATAGTCCAGGTACTTGGGCAGCAGCTCTTCACGCTTGAGACGCTGGCGCTCGCCCATGTTGTTGAGGTCGGACAGGCGTGCGCAGTCTTCGGCCAGGGCGGTGGTCATGAGTGCCAAATGCTTTTGGGCATTGGCGGGGCCGGCCAGGGCAGTGGTCGGCGTGTACACCTCGGCGACGGCGGGGCCTTGTTCCAGAACGCGTTGTTTGTGCTTGAGGGCCAGGCTCATTCTTCGGGCTCCTCGGGCGGCTGAGGTTCGACGAACTCGACGTTACCCGCCTCGATGCCGGCGAACTTGCCCAACTGCTCGACCACATAGCCTTCATTGCGGCTGTTGTAGTCCTCGGCGCGGGAGCGCTTGGGGTTCTCCAGCATGTAACGGCGCCAGGAGCTGTCCTGAAAGTAGATCGACAGGTTGTCGAACGAGGTCACCACCACGCCTTTGGCCGGAAAGAATGGGCAGGTGTAGGAGGGCAGGCCGCCGTAGGTGTCGATCACCTGGGCCATCTCCACCTTGGTTTTTTCGCTGGGGGTGTGGCCTTGCTTGGCGTACAGCTTGCCTTTGTCGTGCGCCAACAGGTCGCGACCGACGATGGCCACCAGGTCGCCGCCGTCGCGGAATTCTTCGTCGATCATCAACGACACGTCGTGCACCAGGCTGTCCAGGTTCACGTAGTCGCCGCCCAGGCCCAGGCGGATTTTGCCCTTGGTCGCGCCTTCCAGCAGGATCTGCTGAGCCGCCTGTTCACGCACGATTTGCAGCCAGCCTTTGTTCACGTCTTGCAGCAGCGGGAAGGCTTCGCGGTCGGTGTCTGGCGCCACCTTGATGCCGTGCCAGCCGATCATGATGCGGTCGAGGGCGATCTGGCGGCGCACTGCGGCGGTGTAGCGCTGTGCAAAGTCTTTGAACTTGGCCCAGGCGTCGATGGTGGAGAACTTGAGCGTCACGTCGCTGTGGGTGTCGTGGAGCTCGTAGCCTTTGTCGTCCAGGCCCAGCACGTTGCGCGGCTCGCGGTCTTTTTGGTCGGTGTCGGTGCGCCCGGTCACGGTGCCGTTCACACCTATCATGACCTTCTCACCCTTGATTTCGCTGACGGGGATCACGTTGATGAGTTGCAAAAACGCCGAGCTGAGGGTGATCTGGTCGTTGAGGGTTTGCGCCAGGCTGGGCTCAACGTTGAACTCTTCGCGGGCCGATTCCACGCCATAGGTTTGCGCTATTCGGGTCAGCAGCGCGTGGTAGTGCTGGCGTGCGGCGGGGCTGAGCTGGCTCATCAGTAAATGGGCTCCAGTTCTTCAGTGACAGGGCCGGTGCTGGGGGGAATGACTTGGCCGGCGCTGTGGTTGAGCGCGGTATTAAAGGTCTCGTGGAGTTTTTCCAGCGAGGCTTTCAGGCTGTTGAATTGCTCGACGGTGACGCTGGCCGGTTCGGTTTTCTGCGGTTCAACCGGAGTCGGCGCGATCTGCTCCAAACGGGTGGCCACGCTGTCGAGTTTGTCCACGGCAGCGGAGAGGGCTTCGGCGGTTTTCGGGTCCATGGGGGGCATCTCGTGCTTGGGGGTGTGTTTGCCGCTCAACTGATGAAACAAGCGGGTGACAAAGTTGAGGGCTGATTCATCGCCCAGGTCGGGTGGCAGCAGTTCGTCCAAGGGTTCAACGCAGGCGAAGTAGTTGCCGATGTCGGCGCGCCGGGAAAAGTGCAGCGGCTGGGTGCCCAGGCTGGCCGGGTCGTCGGTGATCGCCAGGCCGCGCAGGTAGGGTTTACCGGTGTCGGCGAACTCGGGCTGGATCTCGATGCTGGTGAACAGTTTTTGCGCTTCTTTGTTGAGCTGCAGCAGCCGGTCGTTGGGCGCCAGTTTGGCGAACAGGGCGACTTTGCCGTCCTCGATGTCTTCGGCTTTTACCTCCGCCACGCTGCCGAAATTGCCCATGTAGCGGATGTGTTCGAACCAGATCACGGCGGTGTAGATCGCCGGATCGTAGGTGTTGGCCATGTCGCGCAGGTCCTGCGGATCAATCGTGCGGCCGTCGGCGGTTTTGCCGCTGGTGGCGACACGTTTCCAGTCAGAAACAAGGGTGCGGGGCATGGGCTGATCGCTCGGTCTGGGTTGCAATGACCGTCACGATAGGTAGCCCGAAGCGCACGAACAAACGGTTTGCCTGCGCGTCATTCCTAGATTGAAAGGGTAGGAATACTGAGGATTTCCTAAGCGGGTTTGCGGGGTTTTGGCTGCATAGACTGCGGTTCATGCCCTATTCGATTGAAGTCAAAGACACTGCCAAACGCCTCTACCTGCGCCGCTGCACACCGCGCGAAATTCAGGCCGAACTCAAGTTGGCCAACGTGCGAATCGTTTACTACTGGATCGCCAAGGGCGGCTGGGACGAACTGCTGACGGATGAGGAACCGCTGACGGCGGTGAGTCGGCGCATCACGTTGATCCTGGAACGACCGGGCACCCTGGCTAAGGCTGACTTGGATGAGCTGGACCGGCTGACGACGCTGCGGGAGCGGCTGCTGAAACAGTGCGCCAAGCCTGCAGCACCCGTGGAGTCAAACAGGGAGAAAGCCGATCGGCCCAAGCGCAAACCCAAGACCGTGAAAAACGACATCTCTGGGCTGAGCGAACTGGACTTCCTGGAGAAATTCACCAGCAAGCTGTTCGGCTATCAGAAAGAGTTGTTCGCGGCCAAACAGAACCCGCTGACTCGCAGGATTCGCAACGTCCTCAAGTGCCGCCAGTCCGGCCTGACCTACTACTTTGCCGGCGAAGCGTTCATGGACGCGGTACTGACCGGCGACAACCAGATGTTCCTGTCGGCCAGCCGCGCGCAGTCGGAGATTTTCCGTAACTACATCATCGGTTTTGCCCGCGAATGGTTTGGCCTGGAGCTGACCGGCAACCCGATCATCTTGAGTAACGGTGCCGAGCTGCGCTTTTTGAGCACCAACAGCAGCACCGCCCAGGGCTACCACGGCCATGTGTATGTGGACGAGTACTTCTGGATACGTGACTTCGCCAAGCTCAATACCTTGGCCGGGGCGATGGCCACCCACAAGAAGTGGCGCAAAACCTACTTCTCGACGCCCAGCGCGACCAGCCACCAGGCCTACCCGTTCTGGACCGGCGACGACTTCCGCCGCGGTAGGCACAAGAATGCGAGCAAACCGTTCCCCGGTGAACCCGAATTACGCCAGGGCGTGCTGTGCCCGGACGGCCAGTGGCGCAAGATCATCAACATCCACGATGCCATTGCGGGCGGCTGCGACCTGTTCGACCTCGAGCAGTTGCGGCTGGAAAACTCGGATGAGGTGTTCGAACAGATCTACCTGTGCCAATTCATCGACAGCACCCAGAGCGCGTTCAACCTCGCCGACCTGGAGCGCTGTTACTCGGACCAGTCGCTATGGACCGACTTCGACCCCGACCCGAAAGCCGAACGCCCCTTCGGCAACGCCCCGGTATGGATCGGCTACGACCCGAGCCGCACCCGAGACGACGCAACCTGCGTGGTGGTGGCGCCGCCGCTGGAGCAGGGCGGCAAGTTCAGGATCCTGGAAAAGCATTCTTGGCGCGGCCACTCGTTCACCTACCAGGCCAGCCAGGTCAACAAACTGTGCGACCGTTTCAACGTGCAGCACATCGGCATCGACATTACCGGTGTCGGCTACGGCGTATTTGACCTTGTGCGCGACTTCTTCCCGCGTGCAACACCGATTCACTACAGCCTGGAAACCAAAAACACGCTGGTACTCAAAGCCCAGGACACCATCCAGGGCCGCCGTATTGAATGGGACGCCAGCTGGAACGACATCGCTGCGGCTTTCCTGACCATCAAACGCGGTGCTACCACCAGCGGCCAAATCACCTACAGCGCGTCGCGCACCGATGCCACCGGCCACGCCGACATCGCTTGGGCGGTGATGCACGCGCTGGCCCACGAACCCCTCAACGTCAACAAGAAGCGGCGCAGCCGCTGGTCCACCCTCGAAGGTAGCCATGAACGATCCCAAGCCACCGGCCACTCCCACGCACCGCAAGGTCCACACGTTCAGCTTCGGCGCGCCCGAGTCGGTGCTGACCGGCAACCTGGGCGAATACATGGGCGTGTTCGCCAGCGACGACGGGCAAATCTACACCCCGCCCGTGTCCCGCACCGGCCTGGCCAAGCTGCTACGCGCCAATGCCCACCACGGCACCATCCCGCGCTTCAAACGCAACCTGCTGCTGCGTGACTTCATCCCCTCGGCCGGGTGCAGCGCGCAAACCATGGGCCGCGCAGCGCTGGATTTTATGGTGTTCGGCGAGGGCTACTTTCAGCGCAAAACCAACGTGCTGGGCCAGGTGCTGGAGCTGGAACACCTGCCGGCGCTGAACATGCGCAGAAAGGTCGGTGGCGGATTTGTGCTGCTGTTGCCAGGGGGCAAGCAACTGCACTTTGCAGAGGACCAGGTGGAGCATGTGATGGACTACGACGTGGAACAGAACATCTACGGCGTGCCCGACTACTTGGGCGGCATGCACGCGCTGCTGCTCAACGAGTCGGCCACGCTGTTTCGGCGCCGGTATTACAATAACGGTGCGCATGCGGGGTTTATCTTCTACACCAATGACCCGAACTTATCGGAGGCGGATGAAGAGCGGATGCAGGCACAGATCGGCGCGAGCAAGGGGGTGGGGAATTTTCGGTCGCTGTTCGTGAACATTCCGGGGGGAGGGGATAAGGCGATTCAGATCATTCCGGTGGGGGATATTGCGACCAAGGATGAGTTTGAGCGGATTAAGAACATCACCCGCAATGACGTGATCGCGGCCTGGAGGATGAACCCGGCGCTGGCGGGGTGCATGCCGGAGAATGCGGCGGGGTTTGGGGATGTGGAGAAGATTGATCGGGTGTATATGAATAATGAGATACGGCCGATTAGGCAGTTGTTTTTGCAGGTGAATGGGCGGTTGCGTAGGGATCGGCGGGTGAGGTGGGTTGAATGTTGATGGCCTGAAGATTCTAGCCCCCGATATGGTTTACCGGGCGCGAGATGTTTATTACGGTTGCGAAATCGATAAGCGTAGCCTTGATCAGTTTGGGTAATGGTTAAGGCAAAGAGAAACTATCAAAAACACATCAGTGCACTGTAAGAAAGCCTAGTGGTGAAGAAATTCACTTCACACCATTTCCACAATGCAAATGATGTGCTGATTCCGCCTAGGACCAAGGGTGCAATGTGGTCAGTAAACCATGGTGTGATGAACGCTCCTCGCGCAATGGCAAAGGCTTTCACAGGCCAAGTAAGGAAGGCTTCAGGTTCGTGATTAAGTGCCCAGCTTCCGGTAATTGAGGTCGGCTGGCCGTTTTCCTGGATTGCATATGCTACAGAGAATTTCATTTTTACCCGCGCTTTGCGGGAAATTTGGTGCAGGCTTGGAGCCTCGTCGCCGTTTCGCTGTTGATCTTCATTAAGATCACGCTGAACCGTAGTTTCTACCCCATAAGAGATGATATGCATCGACCTTGATGGAATGTTGTTTTTGGCAAACCGTTCTTCCGCATCCTTGCGGAGATATCGACGCTTCAATTTCAACTTTATCGCGATCCAAACTAATGCTGTGTCATAAAAGTCATTCATCGGTTTATCGAAGTACAGACCAAGGTGTGGCACCCGTTGGTAGCACCGAACCCAAAAGTAGATGTTCACTACTGCCAGCACCAGCCAAGCGCTGTTGGTGCGTTGGTGGAGCTGTACCTCATTACCCATCAGCTTGAACTGCGTCAGGTCTGCGCCGAAATACCACAACGCTAAGACCAAAGCGGAATACGTCAGCAGAAAGCCACGTGCTTTTTTAAAATCGCCTTCATCATCCATTGCCGATACCACATCCTCATTGAGTGGCAGGATGCTAGCAGCTCTCGTGACCGGATGGCATCTGGCGATTCACGTCGGAGAGTCTACCTGACGAACTTTAGGCGCCCGATGCGATGCACCGGGCGTGAACTGCTTACTGCAGGTGCGGGCCACCAGGATCGATGGAAAAGAGCAGATCATCAATGATGGCCTTGCCCATTTCCCCCAGGTAATGCGAGGCGAATGCAAATCTCTCCGCGCGGGGGTCCATGGCGGCTTCAAGCGAGAGCATGGTTGCGTAGTAGTGCAGGTGTGACGCGTGTTCCAGGGCCTCCCGGATAGGGACACCAGCATTAACCCGGAACAGCTTCAGATGGCTTTTGTCCTCTCCACAGTCTGCGAAGGTCACGGCACCGATGGTTCTGTCTGACGGTGGGTTACTCATCGTGTGCCTCCGAGTTTCCAGAGGTTCTGAGTGGGGGCTACGGGGTGAATCGAGGTGTTTTCGTACGGCATAAGCTTGCTCCTTGGTACTACCCAAAAGAGCTGCCACTGACGTTTCCAGGCGTAAAGGTGGCAGCTGTACGCAGGCTGGAAAACCGAGAGAAGCGACTCGGCAGACACGAGTGTCTCCCACGCACAGCCGCCAAAAAGCACAAAAAGCAGACACAAAAAAGCGTCCACTGATTGTTTGGCGACGCTGTAGCGTCACTTCTAACTGCCAGGTTTCCAGGCCTGATCGCTGATGAGCAGCGACAGAGAGAGGTTATCCTGACGGTCTCTATGCTGCAACTCTCAGAGTAGGTAGGATGTTTCCGATAAAGCGAGAAAACCGGTAGGACCAACTTGGTCCATCTAGCTGGAAAATGCATCACTTGGACGCAGGAATCAAATGGAGCAAGCGAATAACAGCGCAGCCACGGCGCCTAGAATCACTGTGGCGTGGTGGAATAGTAGCCTGGCGCCCCGGGGGATAAGCCGTGAAAGTTCTCCACTTCGTGAGGCTGCTGCTGTGGTGGTTGTACACTTGGTGGTAGAGAAAAAAGTAGACTTTATAGCTTTAGGCGAGATGTCGGAGAGTGATTTGGCATACATGCGCGAAAGCCTATCGATGCCTGGTTGGGTTTGGGAGTCAGGAATTTGCTCAGTTGGTAAAGCGGTCTACGATATTTGTTACGCTTATAATTCAGCCGTGTTTGTATTTGCTGGTTTAGAAGAGATTACTGATACATCAGCCGGTCGAACACTAAGAGTTGCGCAACAGGTTAACCTGGTCGAACTCTATAGCGGCACTGCAATCGTCGTACTAGCTTCTCATTGGCCTAGTAGGAGGAATCTATCAGAACATCATCCTTGTCGTGATTTATTAGGTGTTCGACTAAGGGATGCAGCGAGAGCGGTAAAGTTATCGGATAACAGCAAGCCGCATTTGATACTTCTGGGTGATTATAATGATGAGCCATTTAGCGCCTCGCTTAGCGAGCAGCTTATGGCCAGTCGGGATAAAAATCACGTTAGGAAAGTAGGGCATTTATTTTACAACCCTTTTTGGTCTTACTTAGGTGAAAGGGCAGACAATGAAAGCGCACCGCTCGGAAGCTATTATTGGAAGCAGGGCGCCATTACTCGGTGGCTGACTCTGGATCAAATCATATTTTCATCTAATTTTATATCAGGTGAAAACTGGTTGCTTTGCGAAAAAGGTAGTCGCTTGGTCGATATTCCGGAATTAACGAATTTAGTTAAAGGCTCAGGGAGTGAGTTTGATCATGTGCCTGTCTATGCAACTATTGAAAAGGTGGAGTAGTCATGGAATTTGATTTTGGGAAAGCGTTGAATCAGGGTATAGGTGCTGCAAATGTTACAGCAGTATTGAATGCTGAAATTGAGCAGATAATCACTGAGGTTAGTCGGCAAGTTTATCAGGCGACGGATCAACAAATTACAATAAAAATTGAGAGTCGCTCCAATGGTATGGCGGCGGTTGCACAAATGTTTTCTGTTAAGGGAAGCTCAATTCTTAAGCAAGTACATTTTGTTGTGGCTAGCAATATGACCTTGCAGCGCTCGGAAGATCTTGCTGTATGGGAACGTTCCCCTACGGCTTATCCATGTAAGTTGATCTATAGTGATCAGACTGCATATTGTAATGACAAAGCATCTTTGGAAAAGCAATTTGTTCATTTGTTATCTCATCCTGAGACAGGTAAAAAAATGCTCAAGCTGTTGGCACCGCCAATGCAGATATCCGGGGAGACTGATGGCGCTGAATAGGCAGAAATGTGATTAATCTGTCTTGTGCTGTTTGGTCTGCGTAGAGGTGATTGCTGGTGGGGTATTTTTGCAATGCGGACTAATTTATACTTCTAAAAATGGCTATGCCTGCTGGTATTTATTTCTTGGGAGGTATTATGCGGGTTACTTGCAAGATTTGTGGCGAAAAAGGTCGAATCGCTTCCCGCGACGAACTGTCTCTAGAGTTTGCCCGTCTTTACTGCCAATGCAGTTCCCCCCACTGCGGACACACTTGGGTAGCTAACCTCACCTTCTCTCATACCTTGAGTCCCTCTGCCCAGACAGCCGATCGTTTATTGTTCGATCGGCTCCGCAGTCTTCCAAAGCGGCAGCAGCGAGAGCTATTTGATCGACTGGGCATGGTCTATTCCGAATAAATACATCGAACTCTCTTCGTACAGAGCGAATCATCGCTTCCCTCCGCTAACCGATTTATTCAAGAGCAACTACAGCTATGAAAGGTGACAAAATTGTAAAAGCGGCCAAAGAATTACCGCTTGAAGCTACGGCCGAAGCCTTCATAGATGCGCTGGTTAGCAATGACTCTTTTAGAGATATTCCTGTTGTAGGGGGGGTGCTTGGTGTTTTTAAGGCGTATAAAACATATAAAAATGAGAGCTTTAAAGCTAGGTTAAAAGAATTTCTCGATGAGGCTGGTGGACTCAGTAAAGATGAAATAGAATACTTTCTGGTCGAAGGTGCAAGTAGTGAAAATCCGGTCTTGGTTGAACATCTGATAGAGTTGGTAGAACGCGCGGATTCAGAGCAAAAAGCCAAAATTATAGGTGTGTTATTTCGCAGGCTTGTAAAGGGGAAGATCAGTAGGAGTGAATTTTTTGATCAGGTGCGGTTTACTAATCAAATATATTTAATGGATATCTTCTTTTTTATGCATGGGTATCACAATCAAGCAGTCTTGCAAGATGGTTTGGGGGATTTGCTTGCCAATCATAGAATTTGTAAGCGTACAGTGGAGTTGGCTTATAGAGACCAAAATTTGTTGAAGATGGAAAAGGAACAGTACATCAACGTTAAATTTGAGATCACAGGAGTCGGAAGAGGTTTTCTTTTGTCGCTCCATGAAGCATATAGGGACAAAATAAAAGAGCACTTATTAACTGATTGACTGGCGTGATGTTAATTTTTTCATGTCCAAGCGGTCGACCGTTTGCTGTTCGACCGCCTGCGCAGTTTGTCCAAGGTCCAGCAACGGGACCTGTTCGATCAACTGGGCGTGGTGTCCTCCACGTAATCGCGCAACGTCGATTCAACCTTTTCGAATCGATCCAGCTGAGCGTGGCCATATTCAATCAAGGCCAATTTGGCACGATTCGTCAGTTGCAGCTCGGCGGTGAGCAGCTCGATCACCAGCGCGAAGCTGTTGCCACATTCTTCGAATTCTTCCCGTATTTTCAAAGCGCAGAGTGTTGTGTTCTTCACAGCGATTTTTCCTTTTTCGTTGTTTTCGCTCCGTAGTTTATGGAAGGTTTTTTCCCCTGCCAGTGGCCCGCCGACGCGCAAATGTAAGTAGGTAATATCCCCTGCAAGCCAACGAAAACACCCGCCGGACTCTGCGCATTCGCCTCTGTCAGCTGTGATTCAAATTGTGTTTTGCTGAAAAATTTCGTTTTAGGTTCAAGCAGTCAGATGGCTCTAAATCAATGGCTGTGGCGGAGGAATGCGGGCCCAAATGCGCAAAAGAAAGCGTTATCGAAGATCGCCGATTGTTTTATCTGTTTACAAAAACAAGGGCGCTCAGCGCCCTTGTGTTTTTCGGTGCTACAGGTTTTGCATCACATCGGGTGTAGGTGGTAGCTCAAAGCATCCAGTGTGACCACGCCATAGAAGCGTTCACCGCTTGGTCCTTCGAACGCGGTCACTACTTGCTTGCCGGGTAACGGGATACGCACCACACCGTAGCCGCTGTCGAACTCCAGCAACCGGGTGGCGCCCACCAGGTGAGCATCAGAGCGTAGGCCCAATTGCTGGCGTGCCTGCTTGAGTTGGTGTTCTGGCACCATCACCCGTTCACCGTCGATCCATAAGCAAAAGTTGCCGCTGCGATGACGGGTTGGGAAGTAGACAATTCGTTGCTTATCCATGGTGATGTCCTCGGGCCTGGATGGCCGTGGTAGCCTTGTGCCCGCTGCTGCGGAGGTGCTGTGCTTGCATGGTGTTGCTCCTTGTGTGGTGGCAGGTGTCGGGGAGGTACGAACTCCTCGGCACCGTCTCTTTTCAGGCTTGCTGCAAGGCGATGGCCGTGTACACGGACCGCCATTGACAGCGCACTTCAAACAGTCCCAGGTCGTGGCCTTCTACGTTGTGCAGGTGCACGACGGTGACGAATGTCGGGCGGCTGTCGGGGTGGGCGCGCCAATGGTCAGTAGCGGCCAGTTCGGCCATTTCTTCGGCGGTGCCTTTTTCGACGTACCACGCGGGCAGGTATAAGCGGCCGATCAGACCGTTGGCGGTGTAGTGCAGGATCATGGTTTGCCGGCTTCTGTTTCGGTGTAGTAATCCATGCGCAGTACGCTGATGCAGTCTTCGAAAAGCTTGATATCCAGCCCGCGCAGGTCGGTGAGGTTGAACCGGTAGCGGCCGTTGTGAACCAGGCTCATCAGAAAGATCGCGACGATTTGGCTCTGGCCGGTGCAGCCTTCCGCCACTTGCAGCAGACGGTCGAACGCTTCTACTCCATGGGATTTATCGGCGCCGCAATGCTTTGCGCGCAACGCTGCGCTGCGCTGGGGGGCTGGCTGACGGCCGAACTCCAGGGGCTGGGTGCGCCACAGGTCCATCAATTCGCGCCAGACGTGTTCGCCTTCGTCGATACGCTGATGTACTTCGACCTCGGGCGTGTAGTCCATCTCCAGCACTTGCAGGCAGTCTTCAAACTCCCGCACGCCCAGCCCTTGCAGTTGCTTCAGGTCGAACCGGAACGTCGCCCCGTCATACAAGCCCAGCAGAAAGCGGCCAACGGTTTTGGCTGTTTCGGTGCGGCTGAGGGCAATCGGGATCAGCCGGTTTAATGCTTGGGTACCGGTGTGGATGATGGCGGGACGGCGGCGCTGGTAGGTCCAGATCTGGGTCAGGGCATTGATCAAAGAATCACTCATGGTGTTGCTCCTTGCTTGGGGTTAGGCCTGGCGAGCCAGGTAGACGGTGAATTGCTCGGGCAGCTCGATGTTCTGCACGGCCTTGATCTGGTCGCGGGTGCAGTCGTCGGCCAGGAAGTAGCGCGCGTCGGCCTTGGCTTGTTGTTGAATGCGGTCCACCAGGTAGCTGGTGGTGCAGGCGTTGCCGGTGATGATCACGGCGTCGATGCCTTGGGCTTGCAGCTCGGCTTGGCGGGCGCGCAGGCGGCGGGTTTTGCCGGAGGCTTGGGGGCCGGTGAAGACGTGTAGCGGCATGGTGTTGCTCCTTTTTCAGTGGGCAGGGCATGGCTCGCACGGGGATTTCCGCGCGTGGGTTGGGTGGGGGTGGAATGTCTGAACTGTCGGCGGATTTACAGGGCTGGAGGCCTTGTATTGGTTGGGCGCGGGTGGCCGAAAAAGTAGTTCGGTGCAAATGGAATGCGCTGAACTATGGGGGCGGGTGTGATTGGCTGTAGGCCTTGTGGTTAAAGGCGTGAAGCGGGTTTGGATGGTTTGGCCGTGAATGGAATGTGGGTGGAATGAAAAGTAGTGCAGTGCCTTCCAGCGGCATTCCATTGATGATTTTTTATAAGTAATTGAATTCATTTATAAATACCTCAATAGTTCAAAAGTTACAGACGCAGACAGATCCGCTCGCGGGGGCACTGCTAAAACGCAGGCAACACTTCCCCATGGGTGACAAACACCCGTTATTCAGGGGGGGAGCTAAGGGGTCTTGAAGATCCAGCAGTTGATGGTGCGACGTTCGATCCGGGAGTAGGCCTTGCGGGTTTCTACGAACGTGTACGTGGTGCTTTGCGGCAAGGCACGCTGCAGTTGGGCGCGGGTGAGGACTTCCTGGCCGGCTTTGCGGCAGGCTTCTTGGAAGTGCTCGATGTTGATGGCCACCACGCCGCGTTCGTTGCTGTGGTTGAGGGTTTGGTGTTTTTCTTCGCGGGTGCCGTCGCTGTCGGTGATGGTGACCACACGTTCGTTGAGGTAGTGGTAGATCTGCCAGAAGGCGGCGGCGTCGGGGTGTTCGGAACGGCAGCGCTGCTGGCGGGCGATGGCGCGTTGTTCCAAGTGTTTGGCCAGGGTGTCGGTGTGTGCGTCGGTCCAGGCAGGGAACAGAGCCTGGGTGGCGTAGGCGGCGGCCAGAACCTGAGCATGGCACTGCACGATGCGCGCCTCGGTGATGGCGGGTGCACGCTGCAGGCGCTGTTCGCAGCGCGGGAACGCGTCGAAGTAGCGGGCCAGCCACTGGTGTTCGCAGGCCAGGCACTTGCGCAGGTAGCCGCCCAGGTCCTGGGCGCTCATGCTTTTGAGTCGATCGGCGCGGGGCTTGAGGGCCAGGGTGTGGTGGTCTTTGGTGGCGTGAAACTCCACGATGCGCGACAGCGTGGCCTCTGAGCCGTCGACGCTGTTGTTTTGCGAGATGCCCAGGGCGCCGCGCCAGTAGGTGATGCGGGTTTCGTTGCCGCCGGTTTTGACGCCGGTCACGCGCAGGGTGGCGTGGTAGTCGTAGAGCCGTTTGAACTCGTCGAAGTGGAACTGCACCACCACTTTGCGGCCTTGGCTGTCGGTATGTTCTTTGTCCGATTCGATCAGGATCACCGGCAGATTGCTGACTTCGGCAAAGATGCGGGACAGGCCAATCATGCTCGCCCCCGCGCCGCTGGGCTGGATGCCTTCGAAGTTCTCGCGGCCGGTGAGCCGCCATAAAAAACGCAGCAGTGTGGATTTGCCGGCGCCCGGTTGGCCGGTGAATTCCATAAAGGGAAAGGACGCTTGTTGGGCGCCGATCTGCTGCACGAAGTAGGCGGCGGTCCACCACGACAGGATAGCCAGGCCGTTGAGCCCGTTCACGGCCAGGAAGTCGTCGAACCATTCGGGGTCGAAGTCCTGGGCTCGGTCGATTTTGAAGTTGGCCAGGGTGGTCTTGATGCCGTTGCCGGCGATGTCGATGAAGCCGTGGCTGTTCACTGGCAACTCCTTGCCTTGGTGGAAGCCGAAAGTGGGGTAGCAGTAGAGTCCGGTCGCGTCGTCGTAGCCCACGAAGGGTAGGCTGCGCACGGTACGCACGGGGCGGTGTTCGTCGTTGAGCCACTTGTTGCGCAGCACGGCCAGCACCGGCTCGCCGCCTTCGAAGTTGCCGCCAGGGGTGTGTTCCAGGAGCGCACGGGCGAAGCTGCGGGGTTCGGCGATAGCGTTGGGGGCCAGGGGGGCTTTGCAGCTGCGTGAGGTGTCCGGGAATTGGAAGTCGAAGAAGTAGCGCTGTTCGCTGGTGATGATGTCTTTTTCCAGGTATTCCAGGTTGGGGATGCAGTTGGAGACCTGTTTGATTTTGACGTGCTTGCTGAATAGCTCGCGGTTGCCTTCGACTTTTTCTTCGCCCAAGTCGGTGGTGAGGTCGGCTTGGGCGACTTTGGCGGAGTAGAGGCGGTTGCGGAATTCCATCAGGTAGAACGCTACCGGCCTGCGCAGGTAAAGCAGGTAGGCGAGTTTATGGGTGGATTCGGCGGTGAACAGGCGGCCTTGGTATTGGGCCTCGGCCATGAAGGCGGCGTCGAGCTGGCCGTCGCGGTAAACGTCGTCCCAGTCGCGTTCGCCAGCGAGGGCTACCCAGGCGATTTCTTGTTGGTCGCGCAGTTGGCGTAGGTATTTGACCGTCATCGTGTGCCCGGCCGGGTCGTCATCCAGGGCGATGACCCAGGTGATGGACTTGCCCTTGTGGGCCTCGATCAGGTCCCACGGGAAGTTGTTGGCCGATATCGAGGCGATCACTTTGTAGCCCGACAGGTGCAGGGCGATGGCGTGGAAGATGCCTTCGACGATGTACACACGGTCGCTCTTGTTGATTGCCATGCCCGGCGGCACCCAGCCGTTGCCCAGGTAGGTCATGCCCTTTTTTATTCCCGCCTTTACGCCCTCGTTGGCCGTTACGGCTGTGGCGTCGATAAGGCGCTCCCAGTGGCCGTTGCAGAGGGGAAAGCGCACGGTGTCTGCCCACTGGCCGTCCTTGAGCTTGCGCCGGCCTTGTTGGTACCAGCCTTTCAGTTGGCTGATGTCGAACCCGCGGTTGCGCTGCAGGTAGGCGTCGGCGGTGGCGTTGGGGTTCTCGCCTGTTTTGGGGAAACGCTCGCTTAGGTTTTCGAACAGGTGGCGGTAGCGTTCGCGGGTTTTTTCCTCGTATTGGCAGTTGTTGAGGCGGTTGCATTTGAGTTGGTAGGGCTGGGCGATGGCGATGTAGACGGTGCGTTCGCCGCATTTGGGGTTGGGGCAGACGCCTTTTTGCAGGTACTTCTTGTCGATGGTTTCAAAGTCGAGGTCGCGGTCATCTTTGAGGGCTTGGACGACTTCTTTGAGGTAGATGTCGTCGTAGGCCTTTTGGTTGAGTTGTTTGCGAAGGGCCATTAGCGGGATCCGTTTTTCTTGTAGCCGGTCACGCGATCGGACTGTTCTGCTGCTTCCCGCGCCAGATGGACCATGTTGATAAACACGCTGCCTTTTTTACCCTCGGTCTTTTCTTTGATGAGGATCATCCCGCTTTCAATCTTGTGGCGTACCGAGCGCTCGCTCAGCCCCGCTCGGCGGGCGAATTCGAGCGGGGTTACATATGGCGTGTCGATGACGATCTGCATTTTGTATAAGCTCCACGGAACATTTTCTGAAAAGGTGTACAATCGCGACCTAAATCTAAGGTTGCGTACGTACACCTGTCAAGAGGGGCTATGGAGCTTTTTGAGAAGTTGAAGGTGATCCGCCAGGCCGAAGGCCTGACACAGCGGGAGTTGTGCGATGCGACGGGGATTAACCTGTCGACGTGGAAGAGTTACGAATTGCAACGGCGCAAGGAAGTCAGCTCGTTGGAGCTGTTGAAGATCACGGGGCACCCGCAATTTAAGAAGTACACGTTGTGGTTGATGTGTGATGAGGCGGCGCCGGGGTGTGGACAAATCAGCCCGGTTTAAGCAGGGAGCGTGAATGTGCCGATCAAAAAATTAGACGACGGCCGCTATGAAGTTGATTGCCGGCCGGATGGTCGGTATGGGGTCCGGGTGCGGCGGATATTCCGCACGAAGAATGAGGCGCAGGTTTTTCGCAATAAGGTCATGGGGGAGGGGGCCAAGGGCGAGTTTGTAAAGGCTCCTAAGCATGATGGGCGCAAGCTCCAGGACCTGGTGGAGCGTTGGTATAAGGTCCACGGGCAGAGCTTGAAGACCGGTGAGCAGCGGCTCGCTTTGTTGACGAATATGGCCACTCGTATGGGGAACCCACGGGCTGTCGATTTCACTGCGTCGATCTTTGCTCAGTACCGCTCAGAACGTGCCGAGGGTAAGTATTCACGAACTACGCCTGGCAAAGGTTTCGCTAAGGAAGGTGAGCAACCGAAGGGCGTTGGCGCGAATATGCTCAATCATGAGTTGGCGTACTTGAGTGCCGTGTTCAACGAGTTGAAGCGACTGGGGGAATGGGATGCCGAGAACCCTTTGGCCAATATCCGTAAGCTCAAGTTTGATGAGACGGAGATGGTCTATCTGCTGAGGGAGCAGATTGAGGCGTTGTTGGCTGAGCTGGATAGTCGGGAGTCTGGCGCAGTGCTGATTGCTAAGGTGTGCTTGGCGACTGGGGCCAGGTGGGGCGAGGCTGAGAGCTTGCAGGCGCGGCAAGTGCGCGACGGCATGGTGCATTACTTCAAAACGAAGTCGAGCAAGAATCGCAGTGTGCCGATATCCAAGGAGCTGGCGGCGCAGGTGGTTGAGGCTTTGCCGTTCAAATCAGGGTACAACACGTTTCGGCGGGCTGTTGAGACTATTGGGCTGGAGTTGCCCGAGGGGCAGTTGACGCATGTCTTGCGGCATACGTTTGCCAGTCATTATATGAAGAATGGTGGGGATATTCTGACGTTGCAGCGGGTGTTGGGGCATGCGACGTTGGCGATGACGATGAAGTATGCGCACTTTAGTCCGGGGCATATGGCGGAGGTGGTGAAGTTGAATCCGCTATCAAATAATAGAAAAGAGAGGCCGTAACTGTATGGACAACGATAAAAGGAAGTCACTTGCCGAGACGGTAGCCAGCATACAAAATTCGATTCGGCATCCTGCGTTGGAAAACATTCGTACAAGTGGGATTGGCGAAACGGTGAGGAGAATGCAAGAGGCTAGCGCGGCATCAGTGGCGCTTAATCACCTTGGTAATAATAGCTTTTTTAAAGCATATAAAGATTCGTTCGGAGCGGTTGCCGCTTTGACCTCGTCAGCTCAGTTGGATCGAGCAAAAAAGACCTTTGATTCGATCGGTCTGATAGGTGAGCTATCTAGGAAGGATAACATTGCGTTGCTCGAACGCTACCGGGGCTTCTCATTTGGTGCTGATTGGGTAGAGCAGCATAAAAACTCAGCGTTATTTGGTTTTTTGACTTCGTTTTCATCTCAGAAGCACGACTCTATTAGTCTTGAGTATTTTGATGTCGATGCACAAGTCGTAGATATTGAAAGTTCGGAGTTTGTTAAGCCTCCAAAGGTTGAACCTAAATTAGAGGCTGAGATTGTTGAAGTTCTCCAAGCGGGGCGTAGCTTCTCCGAGCTTTCTAATGAAGCGCTAGCTTATCTAGAGGTGGTCTGGGCTTGGCTTTGGGGATTTCTGAATAAGGCGGCAATCATAATTACGTTGGTTACAGGCTTCATAGCTTTGGCCGCTTTAAATACTGCAGCTACACCCAAGGACGTTCGCGATACAGTTAGTTCGATTCCCGCAGAAACGCGCGTGCTTTTAGAGGGGAATAGCGCTGTCATTGGAGATCATGTGATCGTCAGGGCCGGGCCTGATAAGCGCTCGGAGGAGCTTGCGCGTCTTAAAATTGGCACGCTGGTTGAAAATCTTGGTGGAGATACAGATAGTTGGACTCGCGTACAGGTTGAGGTCGGAGAGAAAGAAATTACAGGCTGGATTGCGCGCCGTTACCTACTGGAGTTTTAACTGGATTAGGTGGGTGTGGACGTTTTGTGGACGGAAAGCGATTTTTTCATGAGGTTCAACACCTGTTTTCCACGTGCCAGACACACAAAAGCCGCGCAATGCGCGGCTTTCGAATTGGTGGGCCCACACGGACTTGAACCGTGGACCAAAGGATTATGAGTCCTCTGCTCTGACCAACTGAGCTATAGGCCCTCAGTAGGTCGCGGATTATAACGATGGTTTCTCCACTGTGCTATCCGAAAAATCCTCAACGTTCATACGAAGGAAGGTAGCAGCAAAAAGCTCGGGCGGTAGAGGCAGGCTGACGATGTAGCCCTGCATCTGTTCGCAGCCCTCAGCGGCCAGGAACGCTTGCTGTGCGGAGTTCTCCACGCCTTCTGCGATGATGGTGAATTGCATGCTGTGGCCCAGGGCGATGATGGCGCGCACGATGGCGGCGTCGTGGGGGTCGTCGGGTAGGCCGCGGACGAAGGATTGGTCGATCTTCAGGAAATCCAGCGGCAGGCGCTTGAGATAACTGAGGGACGAATAGCCGGTGCCGAAGTCGTCGATCGCCAACTGCACGCCCAGGTGTTTGAGTTCGTGCAGGACTGCCAACGCTTCTTCGGCTTGGCTCATGATGAAGTTTTCAGTGATCTCCAGTTGCAGGCAGCCCGGTTCAAGACTGTAGTCACGCAATAGCTGTTCGATGCGATCCAGTAAACCAGGGTGGCGCAGTTGTGCGCCGGCAAGGTTGACCGATAGCGGGCCGAAGTCATCGAAAGTGGTTTGCCAGGTGTGCATTTGCAAGCAGGCCTGCTCCAGGACCCAGTCGCCAATCTGCAGGATCATGCCGTTCTCTTCGGCCAGGGCGATAAAGTGTTCGGGCGGGACATCGCCAAAGGTGGGGTGGTGCCAGCGGATCAGGGCTTCGGCGCCGATCAATTCTTGTGTCAACAGGCTCAGTTTTGGCTGGTAATACAGGCTTAGCTCATCACGTTCGATGGCACGCCGCAGTTCGTGCTCCAGTGCCACGCGCTCGTTGGCCTGGGCTGTCAGATCGCGGGTGTAACTTTCGACCCGGTTACGGCCCTTGGCCTTGGAACGGTACATCGCGGCGTCGGCGTTCTTGACCAGGGTGGCAACGTCGGTACCGTCCTGGGGGTACAGGCTGGTGCCGATGCTGGCGCTGATGAAGAACTCGTGTTCGCCGGCCTGGAACGGCGGGGTGAAGCAGGCCAGCAGTTTATTGGCCAGTTGCTCGGCGTCGCTGGCGTGTTGCAGGCCGGGTAGCAGAATGATGAATTCATCGCCGCCCAGGCGTGCGACGGTGTCGATGTCACGCAGTTGCTCTTTGAGGCGTACGGCGATGTCTTTGAGCAGCAGGTCGCCGACCGGGTGGCCGAGGCTGTCGTTGATGTGTTTGAAGCGGTCCAGGTCGAGAAACAGCACCGCGCCTTGTTTACCGGTTTCCTGATGGCCGTTGAGGGCCGCCTGCAACCGACTTTCAAACAGCGTGCGGTTCGGCAGGCCGGTCAGCGGGTCGTGGTGCGCCTGATAGTCGAGCCGCGCCTGGGCCAGCTTGAGGCTGGAGATGTCGGCAAACACCGCGACAAAATGCGTGATCAACTGATCGCCGTTGCGCACGGCGCTGATGGTCAGCCAGCTGGGGTACAACTCGCCGTTCTTGCGGCGGTTGGAGATCTCGCCCTGCCAATGACCTTGGGCCGTCAGTTGGTGCCACATTGCGGCGTAGAAGGCGCTGTCATGCAGGCCGGAGGCGAGCAGGCGCGGTGTCTGGCCAAGGGCTTCGGCTTCACTGTAGCCGGTGATCTCACTGAAGGCGCGGTTCACGGCACTGATGTTCTGGCGGGTGTCGGTGATCAATACGCCCTCGGCGGTACTCTCGAATACCGTGGCGGCCTGTTGCAGTTTTTCCTGCATCAGCTGGCGCTCGGTGATGTCCCGGGCGATGGTGAGCATGCAGTCGTCGTCGCCGATGGGCAGTGGCCGGCTGGATAATTCACACAGACGGATTTGGCCATCCTTACGGCGTATATGGCAGATGAAGTCACGCACAAAACCATCTCGTTGCATCAACTCCAGCATGTGTTTGCGTTCGTTGAGGTCGACCCAGATGCCCAGCTCCAGGGTTGATTGGTCGATGGATGTCGCACTGGTGAAGCCGGTGATGCGACTGAAACCATCATTCACTTCAATCAGCAGGCCATCACTCTGGCGGCTCAGGAGCAAGCCGTCGGGAGAGGCGTGGAAGGCCTTGGCGAATTTTTCTTCGGAGGTTTGCAGTTGTTGCCGGGTTTCCTTGAGCTGGGTGATGTCGCGTACCACCACCACAATGGCTTCAATGGTGTCGAGTTGAAACGGTTCGGCGGAAATCAGCCCGGTAAAGGCCTGGCCATTGCTGCGCAGAAAGGGCATTTCCAGGTTGCGAATGCTGGTGGTCTGCACCCGTTGCAACAGGTCCGGGCCGACGCCTGGGATGCCCCATATATTCAGGGCGGTAGCGGTTTTTCCGATCACGTCTTCGGCCTTCAAGCCCACTTGATCCTCAAACGCTTTGTTGACTTCCAGCAGGCAGCCATCGGACAGCCGTGCGATCACCAGGATGTCCGGGCATTGCTGGAACACGGAGGCAAACTTTTGCTCGGAAAGCTGCAGCGCCTCTTCAGTGCGTTTGGCTTCGCTGATGTCGATCATCAAGCCCCGCAGCACCGGCTCATGGCCGTGCTCGATCAGGCTGACAATGTCACGCACCCACAGGCAGCGGCCGTCGGCGGTGATCACGCGATAATCGACGCTGTGATCGCGGTTGGCGCGGGTTTCGCGGTAGCAGTACGTTTCGGCACGCAGCAGGTCGGCGGGGTGGATGATGTTGCGCCAGAAGCCTGGAATCAGCCAGTGAGCGCGAGGATAGCCGAGTAGATCCTCGGCATGAGGCGAAACATAGCTGTAGGTGAAATCGGTAACGCTGGCTTCCCAGGCGATGGCAGACAGGCTCTCCACCAGGCCGCGATAGTGGTATTCGCTGCTGCGCAGTTCCTGCTCGAGGGCGACGCGGCGGGAAATTTCCGAGCTGAGCCGGCGATTTATCCGAATAACGATGGCCAATATGGTGCTCAATAACAGGACAGTGGGCAGGCCGTACTTCAGCAAGTCCGTCCAGAACGTACGGTGGTCGGTGAGGCTGCCCACCCAGTGTTGCTGGATGGCTTCGGTTTCGTCCGGGCTGAGGTCAGCAAGAACCTTGTCCAGGATGCCCACCAGCATTTTGTTGTCGCGTGGTACACCCATTGCCAATTGATAGCGATAAGGCGTTTCGCCACTTACGTACAGGCCATCGAGCTTGAGCTGACGCAGGCTCCAGACGCTCGAAGCGAGGTCGCCTACCACGGCGTCGACTTCGTCGGTGGCCAGCGCCTGCAGCGTCGAACTGACATTCGGCATGGCCACCAGGTTGAGGTCTGGATGGTGGGTACGTAGCAGTTCATGGGGGGCATAATTTTCCACCACGGCAATCTTCAACCCATACAGGTCATTGAGGTTGCGTGGCTTGGCGCCGCCTTCATGGGCGAGGATGACAATAGGGAAGTCCAGGTAAGGGCGTGTGAATGCCATGAAGCCCTGGCGCTCGGGGGTCGACATGATGCCCGGCAGCAGGTCGAGTTGGTTGTGGCGTGCCTGCTCCAGTACCGCGCTCCAATTGACCGGCTCGATCAGTTTGATCCTGACGCCCAGGCGCTCCTGGATCAGGCGCACGTAGTCCGCCGCCAAGCCTTGGTAGCGGCCTTCTTCATCACGGTATTCGAAGGGTGGCCACGAGGCGTCCACCCCCAGGCGCAACTCCTGATGGTCCGCCAGCCAGGCACGCTCGTCATCGCTAAGAGTCAACGCGCCAGCCGTTGCGGTCCAGGTCAGCAGCGACAGCAGTATCACGGTCGGCAATCTGGGCATAACGGTCTCGTTATGGCACGGGGAATGTTTCGAGTGTAGACGGGCATTGCGGGGGAGGGGCGTAGCGGGGAATTTTATCGATAGAAAGCAAAACCCCCGGCCTGGGCCGGGGGTTCTGGTGTCACTCGTCGAGGAAGGAGCGCAGATGCTCGCTTCGCGTCGGGTGGCGCAACTTGCGCAACGCCTTGGCTTCGATCTGACGGATCCGCTCGCGGGTCACGTCAAACTGCTTACCGACTTCCTCAAGGGTGTGGTCGGTATTCATGTCGATGCCGAAACGCATGCGCAGTACCTTGGCTTCACGGGCAGTGAGGCCGGACAGTACGTCGCGGGTCGCTTCTTTAAGGCTCTCAACAGTGGCGACATCGATTGGCGACTGCATGGTCGAGTCTTCGATGAAGTCACCCAGGTGGGAGTCTTCGTCATCACCGATCGGGGTTTCCATGGAGATCGGCTCTTTAGCGATCTTCAATACCTTGCGGATTTTATCCTCAGGCATTTCCATGCGTTCGCCCAGCTCTTCCGGGGTCGGTTCGCGACCCATTTCCTGCAACATCTGCCGGGAAATACGGTTGAGCTTGTTGATCGTCTCGATCATGTGCACCGGAATACGGATGGTGCGGGCCTGGTCGGCGATCGAGCGAGTGATCGCCTGACGGATCCACCAGGTGGCATAAGTCGAGAATTTGTAGCCGCGACGGTATTCGAACTTGTCCACAGCCTTCATCAAGCCGATGTTGCCTTCCTGGATCAGATCGAGGAACTGCAGGCCACGGTTGGTGTACTTCTTGGCGATGGAGATCACCAGACGCAAGTTCGCTTCAACCATCTCTTTCTTCGCGCGGCGGGCCTTGGCCTCACCGATCGACATGCGACGGTTGATGTCCTTGATCTCGGCAATCGTCAGACCGGTTTCGGTCTCAAGTGCGGTCAGCTTCTGCTGGCAACGGATGATGTCCGGCTGCAGGCGACCAATGGCTTCAGCGTACTTCGCCTTGCCTTTGGCCAGGGCGTCGCTCCAGCTTTCGTCAACTTCGTGGCCAGGGAACTGGCGCAGGAAGTCGGTACGCGGCATGCGCGCATCACGGACACAGAGCTGCATGATCGCACGCTCTTGTGCACGCAGACGCTCAAGGGCGCTACGAACGCGTTCAACCAGGCCTTCGAATTGCTTCGGTACCAGCTTGATCGGCATGAACAGCTCAGCCAGCGCCAGCAGCTCGGCAATTGCCAGCTTGTTGGAGCGACCGTGCTTTTTCAGGGCCTTGCGGGTGATTTCCATTTGATCGGAAACCGCACCGAAACGCTGGGCAGCAATGATCGGGTCTGGGCCGCTTTCGACTTCGTCTTCATCGTCGGTGCTGGCTTCAGCATCGTCGTCTTCGGTGTCATCGTCCGCTTTCGCGGCTTTGGCATCGACAGGCGGCGGTACTTCGGCAGCAGGCGGCGCGATGCCGTCGTCCGGGTCGATATAACCGCTCAGGACGTCGGACAGGCGGCCACCTTCGGTGGTGACGCGAGTGTACTCGGAGAGAATGTGGTCAACCGTGCCAGGGAAGTGCGCGATTGCGCCCATCACTTCACGGATGCCCTCTTCGATACGCTTGGCGATTTCGATTTCGCCTTCCCGTGTCAGCAACTCGACAGTACCCATTTCACGCATATACATGCGCACAGGGTCAGTCGTGCGACCGATGTCGGTCTCCACCGCGGCCAACGCGGCAGCGGCTTCTTCAGCGGCTGCCTCGTCGGTATCGGCGTCGGCCAACATAAGGGCGTCCGCATCCGGAGCACTCTCGTGTACGGGGATCCCCATGTCATTAATCATGCGGATGATGTCTTCCACCTGCTCAGGATCTGAAATATCCTCAGGCAGGTGATCGTTGACCTCTGCGTAAGTCAGATACTTCTGCTCACGACCAAGGGTGATCAACTCTTTGATACGAGACTGCTGTTGCGCTTTTCCGGACATAACACCCTATCCACTGAAGGTCTTGGCGGGCAAAAAACAAGCCGAGGATTATACCCGAGCTATGACCTCACACGCCAGCTGAGGTCGGGTTTGATGCGGAAACATTCTGTTTTAAGAGGTCGCGCATCTGTTTTGCTATCTGAATTTGCTCTTCAGCCGATAATCCCGGCTGTCTTGCTCTCTTGATGAGTTCATCGAGGGTCTGCGTGTGCTGACCCGCAGATAACCTAGTAATGGTGTCTAAAAACTGTTGTTCAAGGTTATCGCCGTCAATTAGCCACTCCTTTTCCGCGAGTGCTTTCAATAAGCGACCTTGTTCTGTGCCATGCCAACGAGCCATCAGCTGAATTGAGTTTAGCTTAGGATTTTTCTGCACCGCCTCGATCAGCGCGATCAGCACTTGAGCGTAAGTGTTGCTCGCGTTGGCAAAGTGGTCAGCGCTTTCAACCTTGCTCGCCAGTTGTGGGTGGTGGATAAGCGTGCGCAGGGCAATCAACGTGGGAGCTTCGACGGCGACCGGCGTGCGAGGGGCGTAGGCCTCATCGCGATCACCGCGCTTGCCGTTTTTGCTCCAGGGTTTTTTGTCCCATTTCTTGCCGCCGGCACCGGGTTTCTTCGGCGTCCATTCCTGTTGGGGCGCGTACGCCTCCTGGGGTTGATGGAAGTCGGCGTAGTCCGGCATGGCGTCATAATCCATGCCTGGGTCGTAGGTCGGCGGCGCGTCCTGCGGCGCGCTGTGCACCAGCTGGCTGACGGCTTCGCCACTCAGCCCGGTAATTTCCAGCAGGCGTTGGCGCATCAGGGTGCGCAGGTTTGCGCCTGGAACCTTGTCGATCAATGGCGCCGCGAGGGTGGCCATATGGGCCTTGCCTTCGAGGGAGCGCGGATCGGCCTCTTCGGTCAGTTGCTGGAAGAAATAATCCGCCAACGGCTGCGCATGTTGATTGATGCGCGCGCGGAATGCGTCGGTGCCTTCGGAGCGCACCAGGGTATCAGGGTCTTCACCTTCAGGCAGGAACAGAAAGCGCGCGCGGCGCCCATCCTGCAGGCTCGACAGCGTGGCTTCGAGTGCGCGCCAAGCAGCGTTGCGGCCGGCCTGGTCGCCGTCGAAACAGAACAGCACACTCGGCACTACGCGAAACAGGCGCTTCAAGTGTTCTTCGCTGGTGGCGGTGCCAAGGGTGGCCACCGCGTTGCGCAACCCCTGCTGGGCCAGGGCGATCACGTCCATATAGCCTTCGACCACGATGATTTCATCGAGGTTTCGATTGTTCTTGCGCGCCTCGAACAGGCCGTAGAGTTCCTGGCCCTTGTGGAATACCGGGGTTTCCGGGGAGTTCAGGTACTTGGGCTTGTCATCCCCCAGCACCCGGCCGCCGAAGGCGATGATGCGACCACGGCTGTCGCGGATCGGGAACATCACGCGGTCGCGGAAGCGGTCGTAGCGCTTGCCGGTCTCGGCGTTCTCAACCAGAAGGCCGGCGTCGATCATGGCCTTTTGCTGCAGGGTGTCGCTGCTCAGGTGTTTGTACAGATTGTCCCAGCCGGGTGGGGCGAAGCCGAGGCCGAAGTCGCGAGCGATTTCGCCGGTCAGGCCGCGACCCTTCAGGTAGTCAACGGCGGCCTTGCGCTGCGGATGGCTTTTAAGTGCCTGACGGTAAAAGTCGGCAGCGGCGGTCAGCAGCGGGTACAGCGGCGAGTCGGTGGGTTGCCGTGGTTTATGCGGACGGCCACTTTCTTCGCGGGGGACTTCCATGCCGGCGGCTTTCGCCAGGTCCTCGATAGCCTGGGGGAAGTCCAGGTTGTCGTGGTCCATCAGGAAGCCGAGGGCGTTGCCGCCTGCGCCGCAGCCGAAGCAGTAGTAGAACTGCTTGTCCGGGCTGACGCTGAATGACGGGGTCTTTTCCTTGTGGAACGGGCAGCAGGCTGTGTAGTTTTTGCCGGCTTTCTTCAATTGCAGGCGCGAGCTGACAACATCGACGATGTCGGTGCGGTTCAGAAGGTCGTCAATAAAGCTCTGGGGAATCAGCCCGGCCATGGCGTTCTCGTCATCACTGCGTGTAAATGAGTGCCCGTGAAATGCTCAAGCGCACGTATCGAATGGCTCGACCATCAATCGTCTGCTTGGGCTGTCAGGAAGTGTATCTGCCGAACATTCACTGACGTTAGTTTCAATCAGTTTTTCGGCGTAGAAATGTTGCCCTGGAGTCCGGCGTTGGCCAGTGGTGGCCTCGGATGCTCGTCGGTGGGCACAGCCGATACAGTTGATCGCCTGCTTATAAAATGAGTGTGCTCGTCAGTAGCCTTGTTAGGCTCGTCAGAAGAGACGTGCACCGCTGGCAAAAGAGCCAGTCCTGACGTTTGAAGCAGGTGTATCAGTCGCGTGTGCGGCGTCAACGATGAAGCATCAAGCGATATCCGCAAATGCCAACAGCCCGGCTGAGGGCCGGGCTTGGCAGAAGCTTGCTACGAACGTCTGTGTATTAGTACAGACGAACGGCGCGGCGCTGTTCGCGCTGAACTTTCTTGGCGTGACGCTTAACAGCGGCTGCTGCTTTACGCTTACGCTCAGAAGTTGGCTTCTCATAAAATTCGCGGCTACGAACTTCAGCCAGAACACCGGCTTTTTCGCAGGAGCGCTTGAAACGACGCAGAGCTACGTCGAAGGGTTCGTTCTCTTTTACTTTGACGGCTGGCATCCAGAGCTACCTTCTTTCATTACCGGGAATCAACGTTCTCGTCGCAAAAAATTCGCGGCTGAGGTCGTCGGTTTTTAAGGGTTGCGGATGTTAACCCCTCATTGGCAGGAATGCAAAGCCTCTGATCGAAAACCGCTAGTCGGGAGGGGGAGTGGCGACTATTATGCGCGCCTTCGAATTCAGCCTCTACAAGGCGCAAACCCATGCTAGTACTGGGACTTGAAACCTCCTGCGACGAAACCGGTGTCGCACTTTACGACAGTGAACGCGGGCTTTTGGCCGATGCACTGTTCAGTCAGATCGACTTGCATCGAGCCTATGGCGGCGTTGTGCCGGAGCTGGCCAGTCGTGATCACGTCAAACGGATGCTGCCGTTGATTCGCCAAGTGTTGGACGAGGCCGGTTGCGTGCCGACCGAGATCGATGCGATTGCCTATACGGCAGGACCCGGATTGGTCGGAGCCCTTCTGGTTGGCGCCTCTTGCGCTCAGGCGCTGGCTTTTGCCTGGGATATTCCGGCCCTCGGCGTGCACCATATGGAAGGCCATTTACTGGCGCCGATGCTGGAAGAAAACCCGCCGCAGTTCCCGTTCGTCGCTTTGTTGGTTTCGGGCGGGCATACGCAGCTGGTTCAGGTCGACGGAATCGGTCAATACACGCTTTTGGGTGAGTCCTTGGACGACGCCGCCGGCGAAGCTTTCGACAAGACCGCGAAGATGATGGGCCTCAATTACCCGGGTGGTCCTGAAATCGCCCGCCTCGCCGAAAAAGGCGTGGTCGGCCGCTACACCTTCCCGCGCCCGATGTGCGATCGCCCTGGCCTGATGTTCAGCTTCAGCGGCTTGAAAACCTCCGCATTGAATACCTGGCAGCACAGCGTCAGCGCCGGGGACGACAGTGAGCAAGCCCGTTGCGACATCGCGCTGGCGTTCCAGCAGGCCGTGGTGGAGACTTTGACCATAAAGTGCAAGCGCGCCCTGAAACAGGCGGGCATGAAGCGCCTGGTGATCGCAGGCGGTGTCAGCGCCAACAAGGCATTGCGCAGCTCATTGGAGAAGATGCTCGGTGATATGAAGGGGGATGTGTTCTATGCCCGTCCTGAGTTCTGCACCGACAACGGCGCGATGATCGCCTATGCCGGTTGTCAGCGCCTGCAGGCGGGGCAGCACGAAAGCCTGGCGATCAGCGTGCAGGCGCGCTGGCCGATGGAGCAACTGCCGCCCTTGTAAATGCGCAACCTGAATCGGGCTCATTGACGGTATTTAAAAATGCCGTTCGCGCCCGGCAAACAGGTCGCGTAAATTGCCCCGGTGTCGCCAGACGATCAGCAGTGTCAGCACGCTCATCGGCAGCAGCGCCGCCGGCTCTTGCCAGGCCAGCAATGGCAGGGTGAGCGGCGTGGCGATCAGCGCAGCCAGCGAGCTGGTGCGGGTCAGGTAGAACGTCAGCAGCCAGGCGAGCACGGCCAGCAACGCTGCCGGCGGGTAGATTCCCAGCAGCATGCCGGCTGCCGTGGCGACACCTTTGCCACCGCGAAAGCGGAAGTACAGGGGGAACAAATGGCCGAGGACGGCGCACACGCCCACCCAGGCCTGCTGCTGCAGGGTCAGGCCGGCGAGGTTGGCGATCAGTACGGGCAACAGGCCCTTGCATAGGTCGCCCAGCAGCGTCAGTACGGCGAGCTTCTTGCCGGCCAGGCGCAACATATTGGTGGCGCCGGCATTGCCGGAGCCACTCATTCGCGGGTCGGGATTTCCCGTCAGGCGGCTGAGCAAAATGGCGAAGGACAGCGAGCCGAGCAGGTAGGCGATAATCGCCAGTGACCAAAACATGCTAACTATTCCGGGCGAGGACGCCCTGATTCTAACGGGGCATCGCGCCCTTGTCGTGCTGCGGAGAAGAGCTTGGACAGAGTGTTTATCGAAGGCCTGGAAGTCGACACCGTGATTGGGGCCTACGACTGGGAGCGCGGGATCCGCCAATGCCTGCGCCTGGACCTGAGCTTCGCGTGGGATAACCGCCCGGCTGCGGCCGGTGACGACCTGACCCTGGCGCTGGATTACGCCAGCGTGTCCGCGCGTATCCAGGCCTTTGCCGAGCAGTCCCAGTACCAACTGGTGGAGACCTTTGCCGAACGCCTGGCCGAAGTGCTGATGAGCGAGTTCCAGATTCCCTGGTTGCACCTCAAGCTGACCAAGCCCGGCGCAGTACCGGCTGCCAAGGGTGTGGGCGTGGAGATTGAGCGCGGATGTCGCTAACTCAGGTTTACCTTGGCCTCGGTAGCAATATCGAGCGCGAGTCCCATCTGTGCGCCGGGCTCGACGCGTTGGCGAGTTTTCTGACGGATATGCGCTGCTCGGCGGTGTTCGAAAGCCAGCCGGTGGGCATAAAAAGCGGGCCGTTCTTCAATCTGGTGGTGTCGGCCTATACCGACTTGCCATTGATGGAGTTGGATCGCCGGCTGAAATTCATCGAAGCCGAAAACGGTCGCTATGCGCCGGACCGCAAAGGCTTGCCGCTGGATATCGACGTGCTGCTGTACGGCGAGTTGGTGGGTAACTTCGATGGTTTGATCTTGCCGCGGGTAGAGATCCTGAAAAATGCCTTTGTGTTGTGGCCGCTGTCGATGATGGCGCCGGATCGCTTGCACCCTGAAGCGGGCAAGACAATGGCTGCGCTGTGGCGTGATGCTCGGATTGATCAGGTGCTGGCGCCTGTCAGGTTTGAATGGCAGGGCCGGCAACTCACCCCGAACTCGCTCCTGTAGGAGTGAGCTTGCTCGCGAAAAAACTGAGAGCGCTGCGTTATCGTCGACGTTCCTCGCGAGCAAGCTCGGCTCCTACAAGGGCTTGTGTTGTTCCTTGTAGGCTTTGAGTGCCTTGAGCCGTTCATGCTTGAGCGCTTCGCCCAGCGCCGGTCCCTTGAATCCTTTCTCAAGCAGTGGCGCAACGGCAACCTCGCGCGCTGCTTTTGCTGCGCCACGCAAGTAATCCGCCTGTGGGTAACTTCTTTGCTCCAGCCCCTTGCGGCCCCGGGCATCCATTTCGCAGGCGACCACAAACTCCTCAAAGCGCTGTGGCCGACGATACACATCAAAACTTTGCAGCAACTCCAGCAGCGTCGAGGCTTTCAGCTCCAGCGCACGATGGCCGTGGGTGTGATACTGACCCACCAACAGCGCCAATTCCTGGCAATCCCTTGGCACTTTGAAGCGTTCATTGACGGCCTTGATCAGCTCCAGGCCTCGGTGCTCATGACCGATGTGCTGCGGTAACTTATCCACAGGCGTCAGACCTTTGCCAAGGTCATGCAGCAGGCAGGCCCAGCGCACCGTCAGTGGCTCTTTGTGCAAGGCGGCTTGTTCCAACACGCTCAATGTGTGCACGCCAGTATCTATTTCGGGGTGATGGGCCGCGGGTTGGGGCACGCCGAAGAGTGCGTCCACTTCCGGCATTAAGGTTTTCAGCGCATTGCAGTCTCGAAGTACTTGGATAAACACCTGGGGCTGATCTTCCATCAGCGCCCGGGAGATCTCTTTCCAGCTACGCTCCGGCGTCAGGGCCTCCAATTCGCCGGACTCGCTGAGTTGACTCATCAGCTCCAGCGTCTCCGGCGCCACCGTGAAACCCAGGTGCGCATAGCGTGCGGCAAAGCGCGCAACACGCAACACTCGTAGGGGATCTTCGGCGAACGCGGGCGAAACATGGCGAAGTATGCGGGATTCCAGGTCGCGCTGGCCGTGATAAGGGTCGGTCAGGTTGCCGTCATCGTCTTGCGCCATGGCGTTGATGGTCAGGTCGCGCCGGATCAGGTCTTCTTCCAGCGTAACCTCGGGGCTGGCGTGAAACACAAAACCACCGTAACCCCGGCCACTCTTGCGCTCGGTGCGGGCCAGGGCGTACTCATCGCCGTTTTTCGGGTCCAGAAACACCGGGAAGTCCGAACCCACTGGCTTGAAGCCCTTGGCGAGCATCTCTTCGGTACTCGCGCCGACGACCACGCGGTCGATATCGGTGACCTTGATGCCCAGCAAGCGGTCACGCACAGCGCCGCCGACTTTGTAGATTTTCATGAAAAAGCCTCCATTAGCGGCACAGGATACCGCCTGTGCCTGGCCAATGGAGGCTTTGCTGTTTCAGAGGTGAACGACGGCCAGGTCCAGGCGGCCGTAGTCATTGTCGTTGTGATCGTTGCGCGGTGGCACATGGTGGGTCTTCATCACTTGGTCGCCTTGCAGGGTTTCCAGGTGGATGTCGAAGCCCCAAAGCCGATGCAGGTGCTTGAGTACTTCCTCGGTGGATTCGCCGAGGGGTTTACGGTCGTGCTGCTGGTGGCGCAGGGTCAGCGAGCGGTCGCCGCGCACATCAATGCTGTAGATCTGTACGTTCGGCTCGCGGTTGCCCAGGTTGTATTGCGCCGCCAGGGTTTCACGGATGGTGCGGTAGCCGGGTTCATCGTGGATGGCCGGCACCACCAAATCGTCCTTGAGGTCATCATCCAGGATGCTGAACAGCTTGAGGTCGCGGATCACCTTGGGTGAGAGGTACTGCAGGATAAAGCTCTCATCCTTGAAGCTGCTCATGGCGAACTTGATGGTCGATAGCCAGTCACTGCCGGCGATTTCCGGGAACCAGTGGCGGTCCTCATCGGTGGGGTGTTCGCACATGCGCCGAATATCGCGGTACATGGCAAAACCCAGCGCATAAGGGTTGATCCCGCTGTAATACGGGCTGTCGAAGCCGGGTTGGAACACCACGCTGGTGTGGGACGTCAGGAACTCCATCATGAAGCCGTCGGTGACCAGGCCTTCGTCGTACAGGTCGTTCATCAGTGTGTAGTGCCAGAACGTTGCCCAGCCTTCGTTCATCACCTGGGTCTGGCGCTGTGGATAAAAGTACTGGGCGATCTTGCGTACGATACGCACGATTTCCCGTTGCCACGGCTCCAGCAGCGGTGCGTGCTTTTCCAGAAAATACAGGATGTTTTCCTGGGGTTCAGCGGGGAAGCGCGCGTTGTCCTTGTCGCTGTTCTTGCCGGCGCGTTTGGGAATGGTGCGCCACAGGTCGTTGATCTGCTTCTGCAGGTGCTCTTCGCGCTCCTTCTGGCGCAGGCGCTCTTCCTCGGCAGAAATAGGGTACGGGCGCTTGTAGCGGTCGACGCCATAGTTCATCAGGGCATGGCAGGAGTCGAGCAAGTCTTCCACGGCGTCGATACCGTGGCGCTCCTCGCACTGCATGATGTACTGCTTGGCGAACACCAGGTAGTCGATGATCGAACTGGCATCGGTCCAGGTGCGGAACAGGTAGTTGCCCTTGAAGAAGCTGTTGTGCCCATAACAGGCATGAGCCACCACCAGCGCCTGCATGCAGATGGTGTTTTCTTCCATGAGGTAGGCGATGCACGGGTCGGAGTTGATCACGATCTCGTAGGCCAGGCCCATCTGGCCGCGAGTGTAGGACTTTTCGGTACTGAGGAAGTGTTTGCCGTACGACCAGTGGTGGTAACCCAGGGGCATGCCGACGGAGGCATAGGCATCCATCATCTGTTCGGCCGTGATCACTTCGATCTGGTTGGGGTAGGTGTCCAGGGCATAACCCGCCGCGATGCGGCTGATTTCCCGGTCATAAGCCTGGATCAGTTCAAAGGTCCACTCGGAACCGGTGGAAATGGGTTGGCGCTTAGTCTCTTTTTTGGCGGTCATGTCACTAACCTGCGCTGGAAGAGTTCACGGAAGACCGGATAGATATCGCCGGCCGAGACCAGTTGCTGTTGGGCGAACGTGTCGGCAAAGGCTTCGCCGATGCGCTCGTATTCGAACCACAGGGCCTGGTGCTCACGGGGGGTGATTTCGACGTAAGTGTAGTACTGCACAAACGGCATGATGTGGTTGATCAGAATGTCGCGGCAGATCGGCGAATCGTCGTTCCAGTTGTCGCCGTCGGAGGCCTGGGCCGCGTAGATATTCCACTCGTTGGCCGGGTAACGCTCGGCCATGATCTCCTGCATCAGCTTCAAGGCGCTGGACACGATGGTGCCGCCGGTTTCCCTCGAGTAGAAGAACTCCTCCTCATCCACTTCCCGTGCGCTGGTGTGGTGGCGGATGAAGACCACGTCGATCTTGTCGTAGTTCCGCTTCAGAAACAGGTACAGCAGGATAAAGAAACGCTTGGCGATGTCCTTGGTCGCCTGGGTCATCGAGCCGGACACGTCCATCAGGCAAAACATCACGGCTTTGGAGCTGGGGTTGGGCTGCTTGACCAGCAGGTTGTACTTGAGGTCAAAGGTATCGAGGAACGGCACACGGTGGATGCGCGCGCTGAGTTTCTCTATTTCTGCCTCGATTTCCTGGATATCGCCGAAGTTATCCGGTTCTTCGCGCTTTAAGCGCGCCAACTCTTCCTTTGCCGTCCTCAATTTGGCGCGGCTGCTGCCCGAGAGGGCAATGCGCCGCGCATGGGCCGAGCGCAACGTGCGGATGATGTTGATTCGAGAGGGGTTGCCTTCGTTGCTGATCCCCGCCCGTACGGTCTTGAAGGTATCGGTGCCGGTCAGGTTACGCTTGACCAGGTTGGGCAGTTCCAGGTCTTCGAACATGAACTCGAGGAATTCTTCCTGGGTGATCTGGAATACGAACTCGTCCATGCCTTCGCCGGAGTTGCCAGCCTTGCCTGGGCCTTTGCCGCCGCCACCGCCCTGCGGGCGCTGGATATGCTCGCCGGTAGTGAACTCTTTGTTGCCTGGGTGCACGACGGTCTGCTTGCCGCCCCGACCATGGTGCAGCACCGGTTCGTCGATGTCGCGTCCGGGAATGCTGATTTGTTCGCCATGCTCCATGTCTGTGATGGAGCGGCGGCTGACGGCCTCTTCAACGGCCTTTTTGATGTGGTCACGGTAACGCCGCAGGAAACGCTGGCGGTTTACCGTGCTCTTGTTCTTGCCATTGAGGCGTCGGTCGATCACATAGCTCATGGGGCCCCTCCGGGGAGCTTCAAGTCGTAAGCTGCAAGCGACAAGTAAAAGCCGATCGGCTTTTACTTGCACTTGTAGCTAGAAGCTTGCAGCTGCTTCTCTCACTGCGATTTTCGGACCCGTAGGTACCATTCCGAAAGAAGCCGTACCTGTTTGTCGGTGTAGCCGCGCTCGACCATTCGTGTGACGAAGTCGTTGTGTTTTTGCTGGTCCTCCTTGCTGGCCTTGGCATTGAAGCTGATGACCGGCAGCAGATCCTCGGTGTTGGAGAACATTTTCTTCTCGATAACCACCCGCAGCTTCTCGTAGCTGAGCCAGGTAGGGTTCTTGCCGTTGTTGTTGGCGCGGGCGCGCAGCACGAAGTTGACGATCTCGTTGCGGAAATCCTTCGGATTGCTGATGCCAGCAGGTTTTTCGATTTTTTCCAGTTCCTCGTTGAGGGCTACGCGGTTGAGAATTTCGCCGGTTTCCGGATCGCGGTATTCCTGGTCCTGGATCCAGAAGTCCGCGTACAGCACGTAGCGGTCGAAGATGTTCTGGCCGTACTCGCTGTAGGACTCCAGGTAAGCGGTCTGGATTTCCTTGCCGATAAACTCGATGTAGCGCGGCGCGAGGTACTCCTTGAGGAAGCGCAGGTAGCGTTCGCGGGTTTCCGCCTGGAATTGTTCCTGCTCGATCTGTTGCTCCAGCACATACAGCAGGTGCACCGGGTTGGCGGCGATCTCATGAGGGTCGAAGTTGAAGACCTTGGACAGGATCTTGAACGCAAAGCGTGTCGACAGGCCGTTCATGCCTTCATCCACGCCTGCTGTGTCGCGATATTCCTGGATCGACTTGGCCTTGGGGTCGGTGTCCTTGAGATTTTCGCCATCGTATACGCGCATCTTCGAATAGATATTCGAGTTTTCCGGCTCCTTGAGGCGCGACAGCACGGTGAACTGGGCGAGCATCTTTAGGGTGTCGGGTGCGCAGTGGGCCTTGGCCAGGGAGCTGTTGAACAGCAACTTGTCGTAGATCTTGATTTCATCGCTGACCCGCAGGCAGTAAGGCACCTTGACGATGTAGATCCTGTCGATGAAGGCTTCGTTGTTCTTGTTGTTGCGGAAGGTGTGCCATTCCGATTCGTTGGAGTGGGCCAGCAGGATCCCGGTGAACGGAATCGCGCCCAGGCCTTCGGTACTGTTGTAGTTGCCTTCCTGGGTTGCAGTGAGCAGTGGGTGCAGCACCTTGATCGGTGCCTTGAACATCTCCACGAACTCCATCAGGCCCTGGTTGGCCCGGCACAATGCGCCGGAGTAGCTGTAGGCGTCGGCGTCGTTCTGCGGGAATTCTTCCAGTTTGCGGATATCGACCTTGCCCACCAGCGCCGAAATGTCCTGGTTGTTCTCATCGCCCGGTTCGGTCTTGGCCACGCCGATCTGGTTGAGGATCGACGGGTAGAGTTTCACTACGCGGAACTGGCTGATGTCGCCGCCAAATTCGGCCAGGCGCTTGGTGGCCCAGGGCGACATGATGGTGTTGAGGTAGCGTCGTGGAATACCGAAGTCTTCTTCGAGGATCGCGCCATCTTCCGTGGCGTTGAACAGGCCCAGCGGCGACTCGAAGACTGGTGAGCCCTTGATGGCGTAGAAGGGCACCTTCTCGATCAGTTGCTTGAGTTTTTCTGCCAGGGACGATTTACCGCCGCCCACCGGGCCGAGCAGGTAGAGGATCTGTTTCTTCTCTTCCAGGCCTTGGGCGGCGTGGCGGAAGTAGGAGACGATCTGGTCGATGCATTCTTCCATCCCATGGAAGTCTTCAAAGGCCGGATAGCGGCGGATCACCTTGTTGGAAAATATTCGCGACAGGCGCGAATTATTGGCGGTTTCCACCAGCTCCGGCTCGCCAATCGCCAATAGCAGGCGTTCGGCGGCCGACGCGTAGGTGCTACGGTCCTGTTTGCACAGCTCAAGATACTCTTGCAGCGTGAGTTCTTCCTGCTGTGTGGATGCGAAGCGTTGTTGGAAGTGGCTAAAAATACTCATGACGTCGTCACCTCGCTCGATACGTGGAGCCGACGCCGGATCTATCAGTCGATGCTGGCAGTCATTGACGAACGCCAATGGCTGTTTTCCCCCCAGAACACCCTGAAACGCTACCGATGACCCGCACGCCGGTGTACCGGCTCTCCCCTGATTCGGATGGCCTGCGCTTAAGGATAGTTCGGAATCTGAGAGGGCAAGGCGCGATGCGCAATTAGTTTGGCTGCGCCGTTCGTCAGAAACGGCGCGAGCCCAAGCGTCACGCGGGGTAGCGGGGTGTGAAAAAAATTATTGCGAATCGCCGGAGGCAATTTCCGCAGGATACGTCGTACGCCACAGCTCAAAGCCGCCGTCCAGGCTGTAGACGTCGGAGAAGCCCTGGCTGACCAGATAGGCGGCTGCGCTCTGGCTGGAATTGCCGTGGTAGCAGGCCACGATCAGCGGTGCATCAAGGTCGGCGGCACGGATGAAATCAGCGATGTTGACGTTGTCCAGATGCTGGGCGCCAGCGATATGGGCGGCGGCGTAAGTAGGCTGGTCGCGGATATCGACCACCACTGCACCTTGCTCGCGCAGGGCCTGGGCTTGTTCGGGAGGGATACGTTTGAATTCGCTCATGGCGGGCTCCTATGGCTTGGCTGCAGCCGGCAGGGTAACGGGAAGAGTGGGTTGGCATTGGCAGCTGTGGCGCTCGCCAGTGTCGATGTTCATCAGTGTCATGGCGCCGCCCCACACGCAGCCGGTGTCGAGGGCAAACACGCCAGGTTCGTCGCACTTGCCTTCGAGGGCTGCCCAGTGACCAAAGATGATCCTGGTGTCGCGGGTCTTGCGTTCCTTGTGGGCAAACCACGGTTTGTAGCCGGGCAGCGCAGTGTCGGCGCCTTCCTTACTCTTGAGGTCCAGCTTGCCCTCGGCGGTGCAGAAGCGCATGCGCGTGAAATAGTTGGTAATCACCCGCAGGCGGGCGACGCCAGTGAGGTCGTTGTCCCATTTCACGGGATCGTTGCCATACATGCCGTCGAGGTAGGCGGTGTACAGGCTGTCATCGGCCAGGGCGTTTTCGACTTCGGCGGCGCACTTGAGGGCTTTTTTCAGCGTCCACTGCGGCGGGATACCGGCATGGACCAAGGCAATATCGCGGCTTTCGTCGTAATGCATGATCTTTTGCCGACGCAGCCAGTCAAGCAGTTGTGCGCGATCTGGCGCTTCGAGGATTTCCCGCAGGGTGTCGCCCTTTTTCAGGCGCTCGATGTTATTGCCGGCCGCCAGCAGGTGCAGGTCATGGTTGCCCAGTACGCACACCAGGGAATCACGCACGCTATACAGGTAACGCAGCGTCTCCAGGGACTCGGGGCCGCGATTGACCAGGTCGCCTACCAGCCACAGGCGATCATTCGCCGGGTCGAAGGCTACCCGTTCAAGCAGGCACTTGAGGGGCTCCAGACAGCCTTGCAGGTCGCCGACCGCGTACGTTGCCATCAGTGCAGGGACCCCGGTACGGCGAGGCGGAAAGGCTTGATGATGGCGTCGAACAGTTTGCCGTCAGTGGCTTTCATCTGATACGAGCCTTGCATGGTGCCGACCTTGGAGGTCATTACCGTACCGCTGCTGTAAGTGTGGCTGGCGCCAATGTCGATCAACGGTTGTTGGCCGACAACGCCTGCGCCGCGAACTTCCTCGACCTGACCGTCACCATCGGTGATCACCCAGTGGCGTGACAGCAGCTTGGCCGGCACCTGCCCGTTGTTTTTCACCGTGATGGTGTAGGCAAAGGCGAAGCGGTTGTGTTCAGGTTGCGATTGGTCCGCCAGGAAGCGGGTGACGACGCTGACGTCGATCTGGTAGCGAGGATCGGACATGCAAGAGGCCTTAAAAGCAAAAGCGGAGGACAGCAGATGCGGATCAGTCTAGGCCAAGAGGCGGGCACTAGGCCAGACATGTGTCTGGCCATGCCTGGGTGCTTCAGTCGGCGGCCGGCGCAGGCTGGATGGCAAGCTGGTCGGCCAGGCGCACGAACGCGGCCAGGTCCAGTTGTTCGGGGCGCAGGCTGCCGTCGACGCCGGCGGCTTCGATCTCGGCGTTGCTCAGCAGCGCCTTGAGCGTGTTGCGCAGGGTCTTGCGGCGTTGGTTGAACGCTTCACGCACCACACGCTCCAGCAGTTTGTGATCCTTGGCCGGGTGTGGCAACACGGCGTGAGGCACCAGGCGCACGATAGCCGAGTCGACCTTCGGCGGTGGGTTGAACGCACCCGGGCCGACATTGAACAGGTGTTCGACGCGGCAGTGGTACTGAACCATGATTGACAGGCGGCCCCAATCACCACCACCAGGGCCGGCGGCCAGGCGTTCGACCACTTCCTTTTGCAGCATGAAGTGCATGTCGCGGATGATCCCGGCGTTGTTCAGCAGGTGGAAAATCAGCGGTGTGGAGATGTTGTACGGCAGGTTACCCACCACGCGCAGGCTGTTGGGCGCGGCGTTGAGCGTATTGAAGTCGAACTTCAGTGCATCGCCCTGGTGCAGATTGAAGTTGGGCTTGTCGGCGAACTGCTGGTTGAGGATCGGAATCAGGTCCTTGTCCAGTTCAACCACGTCCAGTTGGCCACCACTGGCGAGCAAGCCTTGGGTCAGCGCGCCCTGGCCCGGGCCGATTTCCAGCAGACGGTCTTCTGGCTTGGCATGGATGGAGCGCAGGATACGGTCGATCACGCCAGCGTCGTGCAGGAAGTTTTGCCCGAAGCGCTTACGCGCCCGGTGTTGGTAATGCTCGGTCATATACGGGTCTCGGCCATCTGATAGGCGGTTTCCAGGGCCACGTGCAGGCTGCCGGTATCGATCTTGCCGCTGCCCGCCAGGTCCAGGGCGGTGCCATGGTCGACGGAGGTGCGGATGATCGGCAGGCCCAGTGTCACGTTGACTGCGGCGCCGAAGCCTTTGTATTTAAGCACCGGCAGCCCCTGGTCATGGTACATCGCCAGCACTGCGTCGCAGTGCTCCAGATATTTTGGGGTAAACAGAGTGTCTGCTGGCAGTGGGCCGCGCAGGTCCATGCCTTCTTGGCGCAGGCGCTCCAGGGTTGGTTCAATGATGTCTATTTCTTCATGGCCCAAGTGTCCGCCTTCGCCGGCATGGGGGTTGAGCCCGCAGACCAGGATGCGCGGTTGGGCGATGCCGAATTTTTTTTGCAGGTCGGCATGCAGGATGCGTGTAACGCGTTCCACACGCTCGGCGGTGATGGCGTCGGCAATGTCGCGCAATGGCAGGTGCGTCGTCACCAGGGCGACCCGCAGGCCACGTGTGGCCAGCATCATTACGACTTGAGCGGTATTAGTCAGCTCAGCCAGGAATTCGGTGTGGCCCGAAAACGCGATGCCCGATTCGTTAATCACGCCCTTGTGGACCGGCGCGGTGATCATGCCGGCGAAGTCGCCGTCGATGCAGCCTTGTCCGGCGCGGGTCAGGGTTTCCAGGACGAACGCCGCGTTGGCCTTGTCGAGTTGCCCGGCAACGACCTTGGCTTGCAGCGGGGTGTTCCACACATACAAGCTGCCAGCAGGCGCCGGCACGTCGGGCCAGTTGCCCGGTACCACGTCGAGCAGATTGACGACCACACCCAGCTGCGCGGCCCGCTCAAGGAGCAGGTCGCGGCTGGTAATGGCAATCAGGGGGTGCGGCTGGGGTTGCGAGGCGAGCAGCAGGCACAGGTCTGGACCAATGCCGGCCGGCTCGCCGGGTGTTACCGCGAAACGCTGTGGTTTCACTGTGTTGCCTGGTCGGTGCCTGTTTGCTCGGCGCCTGGCAGCTTGTTTTCCACGTAGGCTTCGTCACGGATCTGACGTAGCCAGGTTTGCAGCTCTTCGTCGTATTTGCGGTTACGCAGTACGTTCAGCGCTTGCTGCTCGCGGGCTTGGCTGGTGTTGTCGGTGGCGCGACGGCCAAGGACTTCCAGCACATGCCAGCCATATTGGGTCTTGAACGGCTTGGACAGTACGCCTTGCGGAGTATCGGCCATCACCTGCTGGAACTCGGGCACCAGGGCTTTCGGGTCGATCCAGTTCAGGTCGCCGCCGTTGAGGGCAGAGCCAGGGTCTTCCGAGAAGCTTTTGGCCAGGGTGGCAAAGTCTTCGCCGCTTTCGATGCGGTCATAGATCTTCTGGGCCAGTTCCTTGGTTTGTGCCTCGGTGCGAATTTCGCTGGGTTTGACCAGGATATGACGAACATGTACTTCGTCTTTCAACGAGGTCTCGCCACCGCGACGCTCCAGCAACTTCAGGATGATGAAGCCACCTGGGGTGCGGGCCGGCTGGGTGATGCCACCCACTTCCATGGCACTCAGTTCACGGTCGAACGGAGGTGGCAGTTGAGCAGCTTTACGCCAGCCCATATCGCCACCTTCAAGGGCGTTGTCGCTGCCGGACTGGGCAATGGCCATCTGAGCAAAGTCGGCGCCGGCTTTCAGGCGATCATAGATAGCCTGGGTTTTCGCCGCTGCCGCATTCAGTTGCTCGGAGTTGGCACTGTCCGGGGTCGGGATCAGGATATTGGCCAGGTGCAGTTCTTCGGACAGCTGCATCTTGCCCAGGTCCGAAGCCAGGAAGTTCTTCACTTCCTGCTCGGACACCTGGACCCGCTCGGCAACGCGACGTTGACGTACACGGCTGATGATCATTTCGCGGCGGATCTGGTCACGGGCGTCTTCATACGAAAGACCGTCGTGGGCCAGGGCTGCGCGGAATTGATCAATGCTCATGTTGTTGCGTTGAGCGATGGTGCCGACCGCCTGGTTCAGTTCTTCGTCCGAAATACGGATGCCGGAACGATCGCCGATCTGCAGTTGCAGGTTTTCGACGATCAGGCGTTCCAGCACCTGTTGGTCCAGCACGCTGGTAGGTGGCACGCCACCGCCACGCTTGGCGATGGTTTGCTGCACTTCCTTGACGCGCTGGTCCAGTTGGCTCTGCATGATCACGTCGTTATCGACGATGGCCACTACTTTATCCAGTTGCTGAACCGCAGCGTGAGCCGATACGGTGCCCAGGAACAGCGCGCCCAGCACTAGCGGGCGCAGACAATCAGAAAGCTTGGTCTTCACGTTCACGATAACCTTCAATGCCTTTGTCGAGGAAGCTCTCTACCTTGGCGCCGGTCAGGCCGCCGAGTCCTTTGAGGACGATCTGCAGGAAGAGCCCGTGGTCACCCTTTTCGTTAAGCGGGGCGATCTGGCTGTATTCGTCGTTGGAAACCCAGTAACGGTTGATGACGCGCAGTTTCCAGCAGCAGTTGTCGTACTCGAAACCACCGAAGGCTTCCAGGGTACGGTTGCGTGCGTAGTCATACTGCCAGCGGGTGATCAGGTTCCACTGGGGAATGATCGGCCACATCATCGAGAAATCGTGTTGTTGGATTTTGTAGTAATCCTTCACATAGTTATCCGCGCCTGGCGTGCCGTAGTCGCCACCGAACTGCCATCTGCCGGTCAGCTGGTTGTAGACGACCTGGTCGTTACGATAGCGATAACCGACGTTGATGATCTTGTTCGGGTTGTCTTCCGGCTGGTAGTGAAGCATCGCGCTACCGGAACGAGGGCTGTGCTCCTCGGTGTCCCAGTTGTAGTCGGCCGTGGCGCGCCAGTCGCGGTTGAAGCGGAACTCGTAGTCCAGGGCGACGGGCGATACATCGGACTGTGCATCGGCACGGTCAGCGGCGAGGATGCCCGGCAGTTGTACTTCACGATCCTTGAAGTACAGCGCCTGGCCCACGGATACGCGTTGACGTTCGAAGCCGTTGTCTTCGATCCAGCGGCTGGTCAAGCCCAGGGACAGCTTGTTTTCGTCGCCGATACGGTCGGAGCCGCTGAAGCGGTTGTCGCGGAACAGGGACGCGTAGCTGAACGAGTATTCGCTGGTGTCGAAGACTGGGATGTCGGCCTGGTCCTTGTTCGGCACGTACAGGTAGAACGCACGCGGCTCAAGGGTCTGGCGATAATCCTTGCCGAACCAGTTGGTATTGCGATCGAAGTACAGGCCGCTGTCGACGCTGGCCACCGGAACCGCACGGTCCTGGGAGCTTTTGAAGGTGCCGCCCGCGTACTGGGTACCGTTCTGCGCCGCAGCAGCTTGTGCGGCGATGATGTCATTTTTGCCAGTGCTGTCCAGGTCAAGGTCGTACTTGGTGTACACGTACTTGAGCTTCGGCGTAATGAAACCGTAGGTCCAGTTCATCGGATAATCGACGGCCGGCGCGACATTCAGGCGAGTACCGTTTGCACGGGTCAGGCCGGTCACGTAGGTGTCCAGGCGACGCTCGGAACCACCGTTTTCATTGATGAAGTTGCCGTTTTCCAGACTGCGCTCAAACCGAACTGCTTCGGTCTCGTAGCTGAAGTTCAGTCCGCCCGGATGGTATGGCAGTTGGCCGTTGAAGGTGATCTGTGGCAGACGGTCATAAGGTGTGACCTGGGAGATAGTCGCCAACTGATAAGCCTGGACATTCAATCGCGCCTGGAACGAGTCGCCACGATAAGTCACAGCACCCTGCTGGTTGACATAGTCCCGACTCTCAACACCTTCCTGGTACGACTTGAGATCCTGGAAGTAGTAAGGGTCACTGATCTTGGTGTAGTCGACCTGGGTCATTACACGCGAATCCAGCCCGCCCTTGTGCTGCCAATTGAGCATGTAGCGGGTTTTTTCGTAATCGGTCTGCAGCTTGCGTTCGTCGTTGTCGTCGTTCAGGTACGCGCCGCCGAACTGGCCTTCGCTGGACTTGGTGAGGTAGCGGAATTCGCCTTCCATCATCATGCCGCGCTTGGTCATGTATTGCGGGTACAACGTGGCATCGTAGTTTGGCGCCAGGTTGAAGTAGTACGGCGTGACCAGGGTGAAGCCGGTCTCGCTGGCGGTGCTGAAGCTTGGCGGCAGGAAGCCGGACTGACGACGGTCGTCGATCGGGAAGTAGATGTAAGGGGTGTACAGGATCGGAATGTTCTTGATCCGCAACGTCGCGTTGGTGGCCGTACCGAAGCCGGTGGCCGGGTTCAACGTGATGTTGTTGCCCCTGAGCTGCCAGGCGTTGCTGTCCGGCTCGCAGGTGGTGTACGTACCGTCCTTGAGACGGATGATCGCGTTTTCGGCGCGCTTGGCGTACAGCGCGTTACCGCGGATACGCGACTTGTGCAGTACGTATTCGGCGTTGTCGATCTGCGCCGCGCCGGTGTCCAGTTGAACCTGGGCGTGGTCGCCGACGATCAATGCACCGTTGTCGCGCAGTCGCACGTTACCGTTCAGCTCGCCACGGTTCTCGGCCTGGTACAGGCTGGCTTCTTCCGACTCCAGCTGCATGCTGCCCTGGCGCATGACAACGTCACCGGCCAGGGTTGCGACCTGTTGTTCCTGCTCGTAACGAGAGGCCTTGGCACCGATGAAGGTCGGCGCATCGCTCTTGTTCGTCTTGTCGTTCATGCCAGGACGAGTTGGCTCGATGTACGCACCGCCGCAGTAAGGACCGGTTTCCGCCAGCTGGGCTGCGGTCAACTTTTCGCGAGGCACCCAGTCCAAGTGGCTGTAGTCGGCGCTGCGCGAACGCAGGCCACGGCCCTTGGACTCGGTGACCAGTGCGGTCTTCGGCTCGGCTTCGGCACTGCCGCCAGCGTCGGCCTGCGCCGTGCTGTTGGCCGAGCTGACGGCTGCGCCGTCATGCACCGGGCGCGGTGGCAATGGGGCGGCGGCCGTTTTCGGCGCGCAATCCCAGGCACCCGAAGCAGAGACTGAGCAGTCATACTGTTCCGCGGCGACCACGAATGAGGTGGCGAAGGGTTGCATGGCCAGCAGACTGCCGGTTACCAGCAACGGAAATTTTCTACGAAACGCGGGGGATTTCAATGCCATCTTATTAGTCCGGGCTTCCTGCGTGCCATCTGCCCGCGGTGTGGGCCGCACGCCTCTCGATGGTCTGAAAAAGATGCGTGATAATAAAGCATGACCCGCTTGACGGCTAGCGCCGTCGGAGACCCTTGTAATGCCCGAGCAAGATCTACGTTTACAACAGCTGGAAGTCTGGCTGGATGAGCAGTTGCCGATCCTTTTCAACGCTCAAGGCTGGGGTGCCGTACCCCCGGCCACATTGACCGCGGCCAGCAGCGACGCGAGTTTCAGGCGCTATTTTCGTTGGGACGGCGGCGGTCGGACTTTCGTGGTAATGGACGCTCCACCCCCCCAGGAAAACTGCAAACCTTTCGTCGATATCGCGCATTTGTTGTCGACGTCGGGAATAAATGTTCCGAAAATTTATGCGCAAGACTTGCCGCGAGGCTTTCTTTTGCTCAATGACCTGGGCAGAAAAACCTATCTGGACGTGATTAACGACGAAAATGCCGATCAGTTGTTTGCCGATGCCATCGACGCCTTGCTGGCTTATCAGCAGTTGCCGATGGACTCACCACTGCCCAGCTATGACGTCGCCTTGTTGCGCCGCGAACTCGAATTGTTTCCCGAGTGGTACGTGCGCCGGCACCTGGGTATCGAGTTGGATACTCAGCAACAGGCCCTGTGGCAGCGTGTCAGTGATCATTTGATCGACAGCGCCCTGGCACAACCGAAGGTGCTGGTGCACCGCGACTATATGCCACGCAACCTGATGATCAGCGAGCCGAACCCCGGTGTGCTGGATTTCCAGGACGCGGTCTACGGCCCCGTCACCTACGACATTACCTGCCTGTTCAAGGACGCCTTTCTCAGCTGGCCCCAGGCCCGCGTGCGGGAATGGCAGCGCGGCTACTGGGAGCGTGCGCGCCAGGCCGGCATTCCGGTACAGCCGGATTTCGAGGACTTCCTGCGCGCCAGCGACCTGATGGGTGTGCAGCGCCACCTTAAAGTCATCGGTATCTTTGCGCGCATCTGCCATCGTGACGGTAAGCCACGCTACCTGGCTGATGTGCCACGTTTCTTTGCTTATATAGAGGCGGTGCTCGCGGATCGTCAGGAGTTGAGCGAATTGGGCGAATTACTGACCAGCCTGCGCCAACCCGCTGAGGCCAGCGTATGAAGGCCATGATCCTGGCCGCCGGCAAAGGCGAGCGGATGCGTCCGCTCACGTTGCATACACCCAAGCCGTTGGTGCAGGCCGGCGGCAAGCGGCTGATCGAGTACCACCTGGAGGCGCTGGCCAAGGCCGGTTTCTCCGATGTCGTGATCAACCACGCCTGGCTCGGCCAGCAGATCGAGAGCTACCTGGGGGATGGCGCGCAGTTCGGCTTGCGCATCCGCTACTCCCCCGAGGGCGAACCGTTGGAAACCGGCGGCGGGATTTTCCAGGCGTTACCGTTGCTGGGGGATGAGCCATTCGTGGTGGTCAACGGCGATATCTGGACCGACTACGACTTTACCCAGCTCAAGCAACCGCTTAAGGGCCTGGCTCATCTGGTGATGGTCGACAACCCGGTACATCACCCCTCGGGCGGTGATTTCTACCTCGACCAGGGTCTGCTTCATGATGCGGCGCCCGGTGCCGATAACCTGACCTTCAGTGGCATTTCAGTGCTCGACCCCCAGTTGTTCGCGGGTTGCGGTGCCGGTGCCTTCAAGCTGGCGCCGCTGCTGCGTGCGGCGATGGCGAAAGGTTTGGTAACGGGGGAACACATGGCGGGACGCTGGATTGATGTCGGCACGCTGGAGCGCCTGGCGCAAGTCGAAACCCTGCTGACAGCGGGGCAGTAGCATGTTGTGGCCAGGGACGCTGATCGGCGCCGGGGCTGGCTTTGCCATTGCCAGTATTCCGGGGGCCTTGTTGGGTGCGCTGTTGGGGCAGGCGTTGGATCGCCGCATGCAACTGCACAGTTGGGCACAGTTGCGCGAGCGCTTGGGCGGGCGTCCGGCGTTACGCAATGACGAGTTATTGTTTGTGTTGCTTGGGCGCCTGGCTAAAAGCAACGGGCGTGTGTTGGACGGGCATATCCAGCAGGCGCGGCAAGAAATGCGCTCGCTGGACATGACCGAATCGGCCCAGCGCCGCGCGATTGCGGCGTTCAACCGCGGCAAATCCGGTTCTGACCGGGTGCGCCGCTACCTGCGTGTGCTCAAGGCCCAACCCCATGCGGCGGAAGGGGTGTTGCGGGCGTGCTGGCGGATGGTCTGGGCGGACGGCAAGGCGGACGCTGCCGAGCGCGATTTGATCGACCTGTGGGGGAAGTGGTTGGGCTGGACACCGCAACAGCTCCAGGCGTTGGCGGCCGACTACACACCTGAGCGCAAGCCGTTGGTCAATCGTGGCACGACCTATCAGGAGGCGTTGCGCTTGCTTGGCGTCACCGCTACCACCGAGCCGACGGCCATCAAGCGTGCCTATCGCCGCTTGCTGAGCCGTCACCACCCGGACAAGGTGGCCGGCAGTGGTGCCAGCCCTGCGCAAGTGCGTGAGGCGACCGAGCGCACCCGTGAATTGCACAACGCCTATTCGTTGATCCGCGAGCGCCGGGATTTTCGTTGACGATCTTGAAGTGACAACCCCGTCCCACAGTGGATCTGCCGCGATTCTGGATAGGCGATCAGTCTGAAGTCGCCTGCGGGCTCAACCAGCCGCGAATCCTGCGATACAACTGTTCCTGCTCGGCGGCGCTGTTGCCGGGCAGGGTCTTCAATGACACCTGCTTATAACCCTCATTCTTCAAACGCTTCGCGGCCTGGGCGCGGGCCAGGGCGTTTTTGCGTGCTTGAGCGTTGTCTTGATAGAAGACATCGGCGGTCGGCAATTTCAGGCCGGGGGCCAGTTGCTGCACGTCCGGATGACGCCCGGTGGGCGTCTGAGCCGCGACCATCACGAGCTTCTGCACCTGGGAGGGTTGTTTTTCACTCAGGTAGCGCGCAGCCCACCAAGCGCCGGTTCCATGGCCCACCAGCACCACGCTGCGTGCGCTCTGGGTCTGGGCAAAGGCCACGGCGGCATCAATGCGCGCAAAGATGCGCGAGGCGTCGGTCTTGTCCTGTTCGTCGGCACCCGGGACCACCGCCGGGTCGGTGCCTTCCGCCTCGGCGCTGGCGGCTTGCTCGATCGGCTTGTCGGCGGTGCTCGCATCTTTACTGCTGGTATCGACGGTGGCGTTGGGCGCTTCCATCACGCGGGGCGGCAGAGTGTCCACGCTCACGTCCGGCAGCGACAGGCTGAGGCTGCTCCAATTGGCGTCCGGCAATTTGCGCCGTAAAGGGCCGATTGCTTGAGGCCAGTCAGCACTTTCTCCGCTGCCCGGTACGATAATCACCACGCCTTCGGGTTCGGCAGTGTTGGCCGGTTTCCACAGGGCGAGGAACGAGTCACTCCCGGCCTGCAACTGTTGCTGTTCCTGCTGCGGAAGAATGCGTTCCAGGGCGTTGGCCTCTTCCTGGCTACGCTCGGGCAGGGGCTGGCGTTCGACGGGTTTTTCGGCCGAGGGCTCAGGCGTGTCTGCGGCCTGTACAGAAAAGGCACTGGTAAACAGCAGTGACAGGCACAATGCTGGCAGTGCCGGACGGTTTCGATAGGGCATCGTTGATTTCCGGCCAGAAGTGATTCCAGCAGCCTAATGGGTTGGTCAGTATTTGTCAGTGATGTGAGACGTGGATCATGGGTTTTCGCTGTCTGCTGGTTATCGGCTGTTTGTGCGTTGCCTTGATGGCAAACGCTTCCCCCGCGCCCGCCGCACCGCAGGCGCAGCTTAATGCGCAGCAGCGCGAATGGCTGGCCCAGCACTCGGAACTGCGAGTAGGCGTGGTGTTGCAGGCGCCTTACGCGCAATACGACCGACGTCTGCAGCGCTTGTCCGGGGCGAATGTGGAGTTGATGCAGTGGTTGGCCAAGGCGCTGAACATCGAGCTGACCTGGCGCAACTTCCCTGATCAGGAGCAACTGGAAGCGGCCGTACGCGACGACGAGGTAGACATTGCCCCTGGCTTGCAGCAAACCCCGGCCGGGTTGCGCCTGTGGCTGTTCACCGACCCCTATATGCGTGTGCCGCAACATATTGTCGGCATCCGCGAGGGCGGTGGTGCCGTGGAACTGGAAAAACTCGACGATCAATCCCGCGTCGCCGTGCGCATGCCCAGCGCTGTGGCCGATTACCTGCGCAGTACCTACCCCGGCCTCAACCTACAAGGCGTGCCCGTGGAGCGCCAGGCCTTGCAATTGTTGGTCAGCCAGCAGGCGCGTTACGCCGTGGTGGATGAAGCGCAATTGAGCCGCTTGTCCGCAGAGCCTGAGTTCAGTGGGCTGGCGGTGGTGGGGGATATCGGCCTGCCGCAATTGTTGCGGGTGGCTACTCGCCGGGATTGGCCTGAACTGGCCGGCATCATGGAAAGTGCCCTGAGCGCTATCCCGGCCCGCGACCTGGATCAACTGCACAGTCGCTGGCTGCAACCTAAATACCCACGGTTGTCCGAATCCAAAGGCCTGTGGCAAAACCTCAGCCTGCTGCTCGGCCTGTTGCTGCTCGCCAGCCTGGCCGTGGTGTTCTGGCAGCGCCGCCAGCAACGCGGGCTGGAGCATGACCTGCTGGCCGCCCGCGAAGAAAGCGCGGCCCGCGCCGCCGGTGCCGAAGCGTTGCGCCTGACGCAGTTTTCCATCGACCAAAGCACCGTCGGCATCCTGTGGGTCAACTGGGACAGCCATGTGCGCTACGCCAATCGTGCGGCCGAAAGCATGCTCGGTTACGCCCCCGGTGCACTGATCGAACGGCCGCTGGTCGCCCTCGACCCGACCCTGGATATGGACCGCTGGCTCAACCTGTGGAAGCGTGCACGGGCCAGCGAAGAGGGGCCGCAGAACTTCGCCACCGATTGTTTGCGCGCCGATGGCAGCATCCTGCCGGCCAATGTGTCCTTGAGCTTTCTGCGCTTTGCCGAGGCTGAGTACCTGGTGGTCTACCTGAACGATGTCACCGAACTGCGCCGCACCCTGGCCGCCTTGATGCAAAGTGAAGCGCAACTGCGCGAGTTGTCCGCCCACCTGGAAACCGTGCGCGAAGAAGAAAAGGCCCGCATCGCCCGGGAAGTGCACGACGAACTCGGGCAAATGCTCACGGTGCTCAAGCTGGAAACCTCCATGTGCGAGCTGTCCTATGCGCAACTGGATCCTGGCCTGCACGAGCGCTTGAACAGCATGAAGCGCCTGATCGCCCAGTTGTTCCAGTTGGTGCGGGACGTGGCGACGGCGCTGCGCCCGCCGATCCTCGACGCCGGTATTGCCTCGGCGATTGAATGGCAGGCACGGCGTTTCGAAGCGCGCACGCAAATCCCCTGCCTGGTGCAGGTACCGGATAACCTGCCGACCTTGAGCGATGCCAAGGCCATCGGCCTGTTCCGTATCCTGCAAGAGGCGCTGACCAATGTGATGCGCCATGCCCAGGCGCATACTGTCGAGCTGACCCTGGCGGTGGAAGGCACCGACCTGCGGCTGACCATCAGTGACGATGGCGTCGGGTTCGTCCAGGCCTTGGGGCGCCCGGTGTCGTTTGGTCTGGTGGGAATGCGCGAGCGGGTGCTGATCATGGGCGGGCAGTTGAGCCTGGACAGTCAATTGGGCGAGGGCACCACCCTGAGTGTCACGGTGCCGTTGGATGCATAACGATAAGAGGAAGCCCTTGTGATCCGTGTACTGGTAGCCGAAGACCACACCATTGTTCGTGAAGGCATCAAGCAATTGATCGGCCTGGCCAAAGACCTGCTGGTGGTGGGCGAGGCAAGTAATGGCGAACAGTTGTTGGAGACCTTGCGCCATGTGCCTTGCGAGGTGGTGTTGCTGGACATCTCGATGCCAGGCGTCAATGGCCTGGAAGCGATTGCGCGCATTCGTGCGCTGAGCAATCCGCCGGCAATCCTGGTGCTGTCGATGCACGATGAGGCGCAAATGGCCGCCCGCGCCCTGAAGGTGGGTGCGGCGGGTTACGCCACCAAGGACAGCGACCCGGCGCTGCTGTTGATGGCGATTCGCAAGGTCGCGGCCGGTGGGCGTTACATCGACCCGGACCTGGCGGACCGCATGGTCTTCGAGGTCGGCCTGACTGACTCGAGGCCCTTGCATTCGCTGCTGTCCGAGCGTGAGTTCTCAGTGTTCGAGCGCCTGGCCCAGGGCGCCAACGTCAATGACATCGCCCAGCAACTGGCGTTGAGCAGCAAGACCATCAGCACCCATAAGGCGCGGTTGATGCAGAAGCTCAATATCACCTCCCTGGCCGAGCTGGTGAAGTACGCCATGGAGCACAAGCTCCTCTAACCACATACCCAATAACGACAACCCCAAAACACCGCCGAACCCATTCTTGCCGCTTGCAGCTCGCCTCTTGCCGCTGCCCTGTCCCATCCCCGCCATTCGTGTAGGGCGATCCCTACCCCAAACCTTCCATCCGGCTGATGCAATTCTCTCCTGGCCCCCGATTTCCGGGGTCTCGCGCCTGGACTACGCTTGTGCCACAGCAGTCCAAAACACAAAGGTGCGGGTATGAGCGAGGTGGATTCAAATGATGTGCTGGTCAGCTTTCGTGGCGTGCAGAAGAGCTACGACGGCGAGAACCTGATCGTCAAAGACCTCAACCTGGAAATTCGCAAGGGCGAGTTCCTCACCTTGCTCGGGCCTTCCGGTTCGGGCAAGACCACCAGCCTGATGATGCTGGCCGGTTTCGAAACGCCGACTGCCGGGGAAATCCAGCTGGCCGGGCGCTCGATCAACAACGTGCCGCCGCACAAGCGCGACATCGGCATGGTGTTCCAGAACTACGCGCTGTTCCCGCACATGACCGTCGCCGAGAACCTTGCGTTCCCGCTGTCGGTGCGGGGCTTGAGCAAGACCGATATCAGCGAGCGGGTCAAGCGCGTGCTGAGCATGGTCCAGCTCGATGCCTTCGCCCAGCGCTATCCGGCGCAATTGTCCGGCGGCCAGCAACAGCGCGTGGCCTTGGCCCGGGCGTTGGTGTTCGAACCGCAACTGGTACTGATGGACGAACCCCTCGGCGCCCTCGACAAGCAATTGCGCGAACACATGCAGATGGAGATCAAGCACCTGCACCAACGCCTCGGCGTGACCGTGGTGTACGTGACCCACGACCAGGGTGAAGCCTTGACCATGTCCGACCGCGTGGCGGTGTTCCATCAGGGGGAGATCCAGCAGATCGCCGCACCGCGCACCTTGTACGAAGAGCCGAAAAACACCTTCGTCGCCAACTTCATCGGTGAAAACAACCGCCTCAATGGCCGCCTGCACAGCCACACCGGCGAGCGCTGCGTGGTCGAGCTGGCGCGCGGCGAGAAGGTCGAGGCGCTGGCGGTGAACGTCGGCCAGATCGGCGGCCCGGTGACCCTGTCGGTACGCCCTGAGCGTGTCAGCCTCAATGGCTCCAGCGAAAGCTGCGTTAACCGATTCTCCGGGCGGGTGGCGGAATTTATCTACCTGGGCGACCACGTGCGTGTGCGCCTGGAAGTCTGCGGCAAGGCCGATTTTTTTGTGAAACAACCGATCGCCGAGCTGGATCCGGCACTGGCGGTCGGCGACGTGGTACCGATTGGCTGGCAAGTCGAGCACGTTCGCGCACTCGACCCACTTCTAGAGGCGAATTGATCGCCCCATGGCTTCACCAACCCTGCACGTGGAGAGAACAACAATGTTGAGATCCCTGAAATATTCCGTCCTGGCCCTGAGCTTGATGGGCGCGACACAGGCCATGGCCGGCCAGGACCTGACCGTCGTGTCCTTTGGCGGCGCGAACAAGGCTGCACAGGTCAAGGCCTTCTATGCGCCGTGGGAAAGCGCGGGCAACGGCAAGATTGTCGCCGGTGAGTACAACGGTGAGATGGCCAAGGTGAAAGCCATGGTCGACACCAAGAGCGTGTCCTGGGACCTGGTGGAAGTGGAATCGCCGGAATTATCCCGTGGCTGTGACGAAGACATGTTCGAGCCGCTGGACCCGAAACTGTTCGGTAACAGCGCCGACTACGTGAAGGGCGCGATCCAACCGTGCGGCGTGGGCTTCTTCGTATGGTCGACCGTTCTGGCCTATAACGCGGACAAACTGGCTTCCGCGCCAACCAGCTGGGCAGATTTCTGGGACACCAAGAAATTCCCGGGCAAGCGCGGCCTGCGCAAGGGCGCCAAGTACACCCTGGAATTCGCCTTGATGGCCGACGGCGTGGCGCCGAAGGACGTCTACAAAGTGCTGGCTGGCAAAGATGGTCAGGACCGTGCGTTCAAGAAGCTCGACGAACTCAAGCCGTCGATCCAATGGTGGGAAGCCGGCGCACAACCGCCGCAATACCTCGCCTCGGGTGACGTAGTGATGAGCTCGGCTTACAACGGCCGCATCGCCGCCGTGCAAAAAGAAAGCAACCTGAAAGTGGTGTGGAACGGCGGCATCTACGACTTCGATGCCTGGGCCATCCCTAAAGGCCTGGCCAAGGACCGCGCCGAAGCGGCGAAGAAATTCATCGCCTTCTCGGTACAGCCGCAGCAGCAGAAGACCTACTCGGAAAACATCGCCTACGGCCCGGCCAACATCCAGGCCGTACCGTTGCTGGCCAAGGACATCCTCAAGGATATGCCGACTACGCCAGAGAACATCGCCAACCAGGTGCAGATCGATGTGAGCTTCTGGGCGGATAACGGCGAGCAGCTGGAGCAGCGCTTCAACTCCTGGGCTGCCAAGTAACACCGCATAACCCTGTGGGAGGGGGCTTGCTCCCGATGGCGGTGTTTCAGTTGATAAATGATTTGACTGACACTCCGCTATCGGGGGCAAGCCCCCTCCCACAGGGGGTCTGTATTTAATTCAATATCCGGAGTTAGCCATGGCCGTTCCCTCAACCCTCAAGCAGCGCCTGGCGCGTGCCGAGCGGCTCAACCGCTGGAAGGCCCAAGCCTTGATTGCGCCGCTGGTGCTGTTTTTGCTGCTGGTGTTCCTGGTGCCGATTGTTGCGCTGCTGTTTAAAAGCGTGGGCAACCCGGAAGTGGTGGGCGGTTTGCCGCGCACCGTGGTGGCGGTGATGGCCTGGGATGGTCGTGGTCTGCCGGGTGAACCGGTGTATCAGGCTCTGAGTGAGGACCTGGGCGAGGCGCGTAAAAACCAGACCCTGGGCGATCTGTCCAAACGCTTGAACATGGAACTGGCCGGCTATCGCAGCCTGCTGACCAAAACCGCGCGGGCGCTGCCGTTTACCGAAGCGCCTGCCTCTTATAAAGCAGCGCTGGAAAACCTCGACGAACGCTGGGGCGACCCGGCGTACTGGCAGGCGATCCGGCGCAACACCAGCAGCCTGACGCCGTTCTACTTGCTGGCGGCCGTGGATCACCGCATCGACGACCTTGGCGAAGTGGCCCCGGCCACCCCGGACCAGGCCATCTACCTGGACATCTTCGCCCGCACCTTCTGGATGGGCCTGGTGATCACCGCCATCTGCCTGTTGCTGGCTTACCCGCTGGCGTACTTGCTGGCCAACCTGCCGGCGCGCAAAAGTAACCTGTTGATGATTCTGGTATTGCTGCCGTTCTGGACCTCGATCCTGGTACGGGTGGCGGCGTGGATCGTGCTGTTGCAGTCCGGCGGGCTGATCAACAGTGCGCTGATGAGCATGGGCCTGATCGACAAACCCCTGGAGCTGGTGTTCAACCGCACCGGGGTTTACATCTCAATGGTGCATATCCTGCTGCCATTCATGATTTTGCCGATCTACAGCGTGATGAAAGGTATCTCGCCCACCTACATGCGTGCGGCGATTTCCCTGGGCTGTCACCCGTTTGCCAGCTTCTGGCGCGTGTACTTCCCCCAGACGTATGCCGGTGTCGGCGCCGGATGCCTGTTGGTGTTCATCCTGGCGATTGGTTACTACATCACCCCGGCATTGCTGGGCAGCCCGAACGACCAGATGGTCAGCTACTTCGTGGCCTTCTACACCAACACCAGCATCAACTGGGGCATGGCGACGGCGTTGGGCGGCTTGCTGCTGCTGGCGACCGTGGTGCTGTACCTGATCTACAACCGGCTGGTGGGCGCCAGTCGCCTGCGCCTGAGCTGAGGAGACCTTGCAATGCTGAGCCCTTATATGTCACCGGTGGAACGGGTGTGGTTCTACAGCTTGCGGATCCTCTGCGGCTTGATCCTGTTGTTCCTGATATTGCCTGTGCTGGTCATCATCCCGCTGTCGTTCAACAGTGGCAGTTTCCTGGTGTATCCGCTGCAAGGTTTCTCGCTGCACTGGTACCAGGACTTCTTCGCCTCGGCGGAATGGATGCGTGCGCTGAAGAACAGCATCATCGTCGCCCCGGCAGCCACGGTGCTGGCCATGGTGTTCGGCACCCTGGCGGCGATCGGACTGACCCGTGGGGATTTCCCCGGCAAGGCGCTGGTGATGGCCCTGGTGATTTCGCCGATGGTGGTGCCGGTGGTGATTATCGGTGTGGCCAGCTACCTGTTCTTTGCGCCGCTGGGCCTGGGCAACAGTTTCTTCTCCTTGATCGTGGTGCATGCCGTGCTTGGGGTGCCATTTGTGATCATCACCGTGTCGGCGACCTTGCAGGGTTTCAACCATAACCTGGTACGGGCGGCGGCCAGCCTGGGCGCCTCGCCATTGACGGCGTTTCGCCGAGTGACCCTGCCGCTGATCGCACCGGGGGTGATCTCCGGTGCGCTGTTTGCCTTCGCCACATCGTTCGATGAGGTGGTGGTGACGCTGTTCCTCGCCGGCCCCGAGCAAGCGACCCTGCCGCGCCAGATGTTCAGCGGCATCCGCGAAAACCTCAGCCCGACGATTGCGGCGGCGGCGACTTTGCTGATTGCCTTCTCGGTGTTGCTGTTGCTCACCCTGGAATGGCTGCGCGGGCGTAGCGAGAAACTGCGCACTGCCCAGGTCTAAAGCCCAACACAGCCCCCTCCCACAGGGGGCTTTGACCATTCAGCGCCTGAATGAAAGACAACCCGATCCAGTCAGCTACTCTTGTGCCAGCCCATCACCGATAAGAGGCCGCGCACATGAGTACTTCCTCATTCAAGATCGCCCACAAACTGCTGACCGGCGCTGGCGCCATTGAGCAACTCGCTGCCGAGCTGACGCGCCTGGATGTGGATAACCCGTTGATTGTCACCGACGCGGCGCTGGTCAAGTCCGGCACCGTGGCGCTGGCGCTCGAACACCTGGGGGAACGCCCCTACGAGATTTTCGACCGCGTGCTGCCCGACCCGGAAATCTCCATCGTCGAAGACTGCATGCAGGCATACCGCGACGGTGGGCACGACGGCCTGATCGGCCTGGGCGGCGGCAGTGCCATCGATATCGCCAAAAGCGTTGCCGCCTACGCCGGTTACCACGGCGCATTGGCCGACTTGTTCGGCGTCGACCAGGTACCGCGCAAGGGCCCACCGCTGATCGCCATCCCGACTACGGCCGGCACCGGCTCGGAAGTGACCAATGTGGCGATCCTCTCTGACAAGGTCGCGCAGTTGAAGAAAGGCATCGTCAGCGACTACCTGCTGCCGGACGTTGCGCTGATCAGCCCGCAAATGACCCTGACTTGCCCGCGCAGTGTCACAGCCGCCAGTGGCGTGGATGCGCTGGTGCATGCCATTGAGTCCTACCTTTCCCTGAATGCCTCGCCGATCACGGATGCCCTGGCCATCGGTGCGATCAAGCTGATCGCCAAAGCACTGCCCAAGGCCTATGCCAACCCGGCCAACCTGCAGGCCCGCGACGATATGGCTACCGCCAGCCTGATGGCCGGCATGGCCTTCGGCAATGCGGGGGTGGGCGCAGTGCATGCATTGGCCTACCCGCTCGGCGGGCGGTTCAATATCGCCCATGGCGTCAGCAATGCGCTGTTGCTGCCCTACGTGATGCACTGGAACAAACTGGCCTGTGTCGAACGCATGCAGGACATTGCCCAGGCCATGGGCGTGAATGTCATCGGGCTGAGTGCCAACGATGCCGCCGATCAGGCCGTCGAGGCGATGACGCGACTGTGCGCCGCCGTGGAGATTCCTTCCGGCCTGCGCAGTTTCGGGGTTCCCGAGGACGCCATCCCGGCCATGGCCACGGAGGCGGCGGGCATCGAGCGCTTGATGCGCAACAACCCGCGCAAGCTCAGCGCGGCCGATATCGAGAAAATCTATCGGGCGGCGTACTAGCTGTTGAGTTAGGTCACGGTGCGCAGGGCAAAGCATGAGGTATACAATGCGCGCCATCGTGATTTAGCTCAAAAAAGGTGCGTCATGCAGCCCTTCGTTATTGCTCCATCGATTCTCTCCGCCGATTTCGCCCGCCTGGGTGAGGAAGTGGACAAGGTGTTGGCCGCCGGTGCCGACTTCGTGCACTTCGATGTCATGGACAACCACTACGTGCCCAACCTGACCATTGGCCCGATGGTCTGCGCGGCGCTGCGCAAGTACGGCATCACCGCGCCGATCGATGCGCACCTGATGGTCAGCCCGGTGGACCGCATCATCGGTGACTTCGTTGACGCCGGCGCGACCTACATCACCTTCCACCCGGAAGCCTCGCTGCACGTCGACCGCACCTTGCAACTGATCCGCGAGGGCGGTTGCAAGGCCGGCCTGGTGTTCAACCCGGCCACCCCGTTGGACGTGCTCAAGTACGTGATGGACAAGGTCGACATGGTGCTGCTGATGAGCGTCAACCCAGGCTTCGGCGGGCAGAAGTTCATCCCCGGTACCCTTGACAAGCTGCGCGAAGCCCGTGCGCTGATCGATGCGTCGGGCCGCGACATCCGCCTGGAAATCGACGGGGGGGTCAACGTCAACAATATCCGTGAAATCGCTGCCGCCGGCGCCGACACCTTCGTGGCGGGCTCGGCGATCTTCAACGCCCCGGACTATCAGGAAGTCATCGCCAAGATGCGCGCCGAACTGGCGCTGGCGCGTCCATGAGCGGCTTTGAGCAGCTGTTCCCCGGCAAACTGCCACGGCTGGTGATGTTCGATCTGGACGGTACCTTGATCGACTCGGTGCCAGACCTGGCGGCGGCGGTGGACCAGATGCTGCTCAAGCTGGGGCGCAAGCCGGCGGGGCTTGCGTCAGTACGCGAATGGGTCGGCAATGGTGCGCCGATGCTGGTGCGCCGGGCCCTGGCCAATCATATCGATGCCGAAGGTGTCGATGAGGTTGAGGCCGAGCACGCCCTGGAGCTGTTCAACGCAGCCTATGAGCGCAGCCACGAACTGACCGTGGTCTACCCCGGCGTACGCGACACCCTCAAATGGCTGAGCAAGCAGGGCGTGGAAATGGCCCTGATCACCAACAAGCCGGAGCGCTTCGTCGCGCCGCTGTTGGACCAGATGAAAATCGGCCGTTATTTTCGCTGGATCATCGGTGGCGATACCCTGCCACAGAAGAAGCCCGACCCGGCGGCGCTGTTTTTCGTGATGAAAATGGCCAATATTCCGGCGTCCCAGTCGCTGTTTGTCGGCGATTCGCGCAGTGACGTGCTGGCGGCGAAAGCGGCTGGCGTGCAGTGCGTGGCCCTGAGTTACGGCTACAACCATGGCCGTCCGATCGCCGAAGAGTCGCCATCGCTGGTGATTGATGACCTGCGACTGCTAATCCCCGGTTGCTTGGGAGCTGGCGCTGAGATAACGTTGCCCGACATCGATCCGTCCCCTTCTGGAAATTCCATCGTGGTGGTCACTCGCAAACTCTGGATGAAAGTCATCAAGGCCCTGGCCCGCTGGCGTTGGCGCGCCTGACTGATCCTGGCCGCACCATGCGGCACGTTTGCATACCTGACTGTTAGACCCTCACGCCACGAGGCACCTCATGATCCGCGAAGAATTCCTGCGTTTGGCCGCTGCCGGCTATAACCGTATCCCCCTGGCCTGCGAAACCCTGGCCGACTTCGACACGCCGTTGTCGATCTACCTGAAACTGGCCGACGAGCCCAACTCCTATCTGTTGGAGTCGGTGCAGGGCGGCGAGAAGTGGGGCCGTTACTCGATCATCGGCCTGCCATGCCGCACGGTCATGCGTGTGCATGACCATCATGTGAGCATCACCCATGATGGCGTCGAGGTCGAAAGCCATGACGTCGAAGACCCGCTGGCCTTCGTCGAAGCCTTCAAGGCGCGCTATAACGTGCCGACCATCCCTGGCCTGCCGCGCTTCAACGGCGGCCTAGTGGGGTACTTCGGCTACGACTGCGTGCGCTATGTGGAAAAACGCCTGGGCAAATGCCCGAACCCGGACCCGCTGGGCGTGCCGGACATTCTGCTGATGGTCTCCGATGCGGTGGTGGTGTTCGACAACCTCGCCGGCAAGATGCACGCGATCGTGCTCGCCGACCCGTCCCAGGCCGACGCCTTCGAGCAAGGCCAAGCCAGCCTCGAAGCGCTGTTGGAAAAACTGCGCCAGCCGATCACCCCGCGTCGCGGCCTGGACCTCAGCCGTCCACCGGCGGCCGACCCGGTGTTCCGCTCCAGCTTTACCCAGGATGACTACGAGCGCGCGGTCGATACCATCAAGGAATACATCCTCGCCGGTGACTGCATGCAGGTGGTGCCGTCGCAACGCATGTCCATCGACTTCAAGGCTGCGCCCATTGACCTGTACCGGGCGCTGCGTTGCTTCAACCCGACGCCGTATATGTACTTCTTCAACTTTGGTGACTTCCACGTAGTGGGCAGCTCGCCGGAAGTGCTGGTGCGTGTCGAGGACAACCTGATCACCGTGCGCCCGATTGCCGGTACACGCCCGCGTGGCGCGACCGAAGAAGCGGATTTGGCGCTCGAAGAAGACCTGCTCAGCGACGACAAGGAAATTGCCGAACACCTGATGCTGATCGACCTGGGCCGCAATGACACTGGGCGTGTCTCGGAAATCGGTTCGGTGAAGTTGACCGAGAAGATGGTCATTGAGCGCTATTCCAACGTGATGCACATCGTGTCCAACGTCACCGGCGAGCTGAAGTCCGGGCTGACCGCGATGGACGCATTGCGGGCGATTCTGCCGGCGGGCACCTTGTCGGGCGCGCCGAAGATCCGTGCGATGGAAATCATCGACGAACTGGAACCGGTCAAGCGGGGTGTCTATGGTGGCGCCGTGGGGTATTTCGCCTGGAACGGCAACATGGACACCGCCATTGCGATTCGTACGGCGGTGATCAAGGACGGGGAGCTGCACGTGCAGGCCGGTGGCGGGATTGTCGCCGACTCGGTGCCGGCCCTCGAATGGGAAGAAACCCTGAACAAGCGCCGCGCGATGTTCCGCGCCGTGGCGCTGGCTGAACAGACCCCCAATTCTTGAGGTTTCCCCCATGTTGCTGATGATTGATAACTACGACTCCTTTACCTACAACGTTGTGCAGTACCTGGGGGAGCTGGGTGCCGAGGTCAAGGTGGTTCGCAATGACGAACTGACCGTGGCCGAAATCGCCGCCCTGAACCCGGAGCGTATCGTCGTTTCGCCGGGCCCCTGTACGCCGACCGAGGCGGGTATCTCCCTCGAAGCCATCAAGTACTTCGCCGGCAAGCTGCCGATCCTGGGCGTATGCCTGGGCCACCAGTCCATCGGCCAGGCCTTTGGTGGTGATGTAGTGCGTGCGCGCCAGGTGATGCACGGCAAGACCAGCCCGGTGTTCCATAAAGACCTGGGCGTATTCCAGGCACTCAACAACCCGGTGACCGTGACCCGCTACCACTCGCTGGTGGTCAAGCGCGAAACCTTGCCGGAATGCCTGGAACTGACCGCCTGGACCCAACTGGAAGACGGCTCCGTCGACGAGATCATGGGCCTGCGTCACAAGACACTGAACATCGAAGGGGTGCAATTTCACCCTGAATCGATCCTGACCGAGCAGGGCTACGAGCTGTTCGCCAACTTTCTCAAGCAGAGCGGCGGCACGCGCTAAGGACTTTCCATGGATATCAAGACTGCCCTGAGCCGTATCGTCGGCCATCTGGACCTGAGCACCGCTGAAATGAGCGATGTGATGCGCGAAATCATGACCGGTCAATGCACCGACGCGCAGATCGGCGCGTTCATGATGGCGATGCGCATGAAGAGCGAAAGCATCGACGAGATCGTCGGCGCCGTCTCGGTGATGCGTGAGCTGGCGGACAAGGTCGAGCTCAAGACCCTCGACGGCGTGGTCGACGTGGTCGGCACCGGCGGTGACGGTGCGAACATCTTCAACGTCTCGACGGCCTCTTCCTTTGTGGTCGCGGCGGCGGGTTGCACCGTGGCCAAGCACGGTAACCGCGCGGTGTCCGGCAAGAGCGGCAGTGCCGACCTGTTGGAAGCGGCCGGCATCTACCTGAACCTGACACCGGTACAAGTGGCGCGCTGCATCGACAACGTCGGCATCGGCTTTATGTTTGCCCAGTCCCATCATGGTGCGATGAAGCACGCCGCCGGCCCGCGCAAAGACCTTGGCCTGCGTACCCTGTTCAACATGCTCGGCCCGCTTACGAATCCGGCCGGTGTGAAGCACCAGGTGGTGGGCGTGTTCAGCCAGGCGCTGTGCCGGCCCTTGGCTGAAGTGCTGCAACGCATGGGCAGCAAGCATGTGCTGGTGGTGCATTCCAAAGACGGCCTGGACGAGTTCAGCCTGGCCGCGCCAACGTTTGTGGCGGAGCTGAAGAATGACCAGATCACCGAATACTGGGTCGAGCCGGAAGACCTGGGCATGAAGAGCCAGAGCCTGCACGGCTTGGCGGTGGAAAGCCCGGCGGCGTCCCTGGAGCTGATTCGCGATGCCCTGGGGCGTCGTAAGACCGAGAACGGTCAAAAGGCTGCGGAAATGATTGTTCTGAATGCTGGCGCGGCACTTTACGCAGCCGATCATGCCTATAGTCTTAAGGAAGGTGTCGAATTGGCCCACGATGCGCTGCACACCGGTCTGGCTCGCGAAAAGCTCGAAGAGCTGGGAGCATTCACCGCCGTATTCAAGATGGAGAATGAAGGATGAGTGTGCCGACCGTTCTGGAAAAAATCCTCGCCCGCAAGGCTGAAGAAGTCGCCGAGCGCCGTGCCCGTGTGAGCCTGGCCGAGTTGGAAGCCCAAGCGAAAGCCGCTGACGCACCGCGTGGATTTGCCAAGGCGTTGATCGCCCAGGCCAAGCTCAAGCAGCCGGCCGTGATCGCCGAGATCAAGAAAGCGTCGCCGAGCAAAGGCGTGATTCGCGAAAACTTTGTACCGGCCGAAATCGCCGTCAGCTACGAGAAGGGCGGGGCGACTTGCCTGTCGGTACTCACTGACATCGATTTTTTCCAGGGTTCCGACCTGTTCCTGCAGCAGGCCCGTGCCGCGTGCAAGTTGCCGGTGATCCGCAAGGATTTCATGGTTGATCCGTACCAGATCATTGAAGCCCGCGCCTTAGGCGCCGACTGTGTGTTGTTGATCGTCTCCGCATTGGATGATGTGAAGATGGCCGAGCTGGCGGCCGTGGCCAAAAGCGTCGGGCTGGATGTGCTGGTGGAAGTGCACGACGGCGATGAGCTGGAGCGCGCACTGAAAACCCTCGACACACCGCTGGTGGGGGTCAACAACCGTAACCTGCACACCTTTGAAGTCAGCCTGGAAAACACCCTCGATCTGCTGCCGCGTATTCCGCGCGACCGCCTGGTGATTACCGAAAGTGGCATCGTCAACCGTGCCGATGTGGAACTGATGGAAATCAGTGACGTTTATTCGTTCCTGGTGGGTGAGACCTTCATGCGCGCCGAGAACCCTGGGGCGGAACTGCAGCGTCTGTTCTTCCCGGAGCGTGGCGTGGCGGTCAGCGGTTCTACTCTCGATTGATTTGAAATGCGATCAAAATGTGGGAGGGGGCTTGCCCCCGATGGCTGCGGTTCAGTTGGAGCATTCTTGACTGACACACCGCTATCGGGGCAAGCCCCCCTCCCACGTTTGGGTTTGTGTTTATTCAGATAGGTAGGTGCCCTTTGATCCAGCCAGTGTCGATGCGTGTTGAAGCAGGCCTTGCCGCCGAGCAAGCCTTGTTGGCGGCCGTTTGCGCGGGTGAGCAGGGGTTCGGTTTGTTGTTCTGGCAGCCCAGTGATCAGGCATTGGTGATGCCGCGCCGCTTGAGCCGATTGCCTGCTTTTGATGTCGCCAGCCGCGTGTCTGCGGATGCCGGTTGGCCGGTGCTCTTGCGCGAAACTGGCGGCGAACCGGTGCCGCAGTCCAGCGCTACGGTCAATATCGCCTTGGTCTACGCACCGCCGCGCAGTGAAGGCGATCACAATCGTATCGAAACTGGCTACTTGCGTTTGTGCCAACCAATCTGCGACTTGCTGATCGAGTTGGGCGGCGATGCCTCCGTCGGGGAAATCGAAGGTGCATTCTGCGATGGTCGTTACAACGTCAACCTCAACGGGCGCAAAATGGTCGGCACTGCCCAGCGCTGGCGGCAAAGCGGGGGCCGCCCGGTGGGGTTGGTGCACGGTGCGTTGTTGCTGGATAACGATCGCGAAGAACTGATCGCGGCGGTCAATCGCTTCAACGAAGCCTGCGGCCTGGAGCAGCGGGTTCGCGCCGACAGCCATATTGCCCTGCACGAAGCCTTCGCCGCGCCGGATGCAATCAGCCGGCTGGACACCTTGTACCGTCAGATGCTGGCCAGTTTCCTGCCGGGTTAACGGGTACCGAACACGACCATTGTCTTGCCTTTGACGTGCACCAGGTTGCGCTCTTCCAGATCCTTGAGCACGCGGCCGACCATCTCCCGTGAACAGCCGACAATGCGCCCGATTTCCTGACGGGTGATCTTGATCTGCATGCCGTCGGGGTGAGTCATTGCATCGGGCTGTTTGCACAGCTCCAGCAGGCAGCGGGCGACTCGACCAGTGACGTCGAAGAACGCCAGGTCGCCGACTTTGCGTGTGGTATCCCGCAGGCGCTGGGCGATTTGCCCGCTGAGGGCGTAGAGGATGTCGGGGTCCTGCTGGGCGAGTTCACGAAATTTTGCGTAACTGATCTCGGCCACTTCGCACTCAACCTTCGTCCGCACCCAGGCGCTGCGCTCCTGCTCCTTCCCTGCTTGTTCAAACAGTCCCAGCTCGCCGAAAAAATCCCCTGTGTTCAGGTAGGCGATGATCATTTCGCGGCCGTCTTCATCCTCGATCAGGATGGTGACCGAGCCTTTGATAATGAAAAACAGTGTTTCGGAGCGCTCACCGGCGCAGATGATGTTGTGCTTGGCCGGGTGGCGCCGGCGCTGGCAGTGCATCAGCAACTTGTCGAGATTCTTGATCTTGGGTATGGGCGTAAGAGCAACCATGGTTGTATCCCGAAAGGCAGCGCGAGGTGGTTGGAGTTGTTGTACTCAGCGGTATCGGCATTGATACACGTTGTATAAAGGGTGGCAATACGCCACTCATTTGGCGCCAGCTTAACAGACACATTCTGACTCGATTAGCGAATTTACTGAGTCAGCCCGATTATTGATCGCTTTGATGGGAAACGCGGTGGCGCCCAGGCCCTGTGCTAAGCTGGCGACCCTTTTTTAGCAGTGGAGTCTGGGCGATGAAGGCACGCATCCAATGGGCGGGCGAAGCCATGTTCCTCGGTGAGTCGGGCAGTGGCCATGTTGTGGTCATGGATGGCCCGCCGGAAGCCGGTGGCCGTAACCTGGGCGTACGCCCGATGGAAATGCTCCTGCTTGGTGTGGGCGGTTGCAGCAATTTCGACGTGGTCAGCATCCTGAAGAAATCCCGCCAGGCCGTGGAAAGCTGCGAAGCCTTCCTGGAAGCCGAGCGCGCCACTGAAGATCCCAAGGTGTTCACCAAGATCCACATGCACTTTGTGGTGAAGGGCCGGGCGTTGAAAGAAGCCCAGGTTAAGCGCGCCATCGAGCTGTCGGCCGAGAAGTACTGCTCGGCGTCGATCATGCTCGGCGCGGCGGGTGTGGCCATCACCCATGATTACGAGATCATCGAGTTGGGTTGACCGCCAATCGGCAAAAGAAAAGGGCGCTTGGATAGCGCCCTTTTTTGCAGCCGCAGGTTTAGTCAGATGCGGTAGGTGCTTTTGGTCATGACCTTGGCCAGCAGGCTCATGCCGAATCGCACCGGCGCCGGGAAGCGGAAACCGCCGGCATCCAATGCACTTTCGGCGTGGTGCTCTTCATCGATACGCATCTGCTCAAGAATCGCCCGGGACTTTTCGTCTTCGGTCGGCAGTTGTTCCAGGTGTTCATCCAGGTGCTTGCACACTTGTTGTTCAGTCGCGGCGACAAAACCGAGGCTGACCTTATCGCTGATCAGGCCGGCAGCCGCGCCGATGCCGAATGACAAACCGTAAAACAGCGGGTTGAGCACACTGGGATGGCTGCCCAACTGGCGAATACGTTGCTCGCACCAAGCCAGGTGATCGATTTCTTCCTCGGCCGCATGCTCCATGGCTGCGCGCACCTGCGGAAGCTTCGCGGTCAGGGCCTGGCCCTGATACAGCGCTTGGGCACAGACTTCACCGGTATGGTTGATGCGCATAAGGCCTGCGACATGGCGGGTCTCGGTCTCGCTCATCTGCGCGTCAGGCTGCACGATGGCGGGCGACGGGCGGTACGGTTGGCCGCTGAAGGGCAGCAGTGTGCGCATGGCCATGTCGGCTTGCAGCAACAGACGGTCAATTGGCGAGTAGTGACGTTGGGTAGTCATGCTGACCTCCGGGAAGAATCTCGGCGGCCAGTTTACCGCAAGAGAGGATGAAGCGTTTGCGCTGAGTCAATGGCATGGGGTCGCAGCCTGGGACCACGACCCGCTTGAACAGGTTATCAGCCCGGCGGCCAATTCATCTGGCGCTGACCCAGTACGTGCATATGGATGTGATAGACGGTTTGCCCGCCTTTCTCATTGCAGTTCATGACAACTCGGAAACCTTCCTCGCAGCCCAGTTCAAGGGCCAGGCGCTGGGCGGTGAACAGGATATGCCCCGCCAGTGCTTTATCTTCTTCCTTGAGATCATTAAGGGTGCGGATCGGCTTCTTTGGGATCACCAGAAAATGCACGGGTGCCTGAGGGGCGATATCGTGGAAGGCCAGGACCTGGTCATCCTCATAGATAATCTTCGCGGGTATTTCTCTGTTGATGATCTTGGTGAACAGAGTATCCACAGCTGTTTCTCCATTATGAAAGTGCAAGGTGAGTGTACCCAGGCGATCAGCGCGGGCAATAGGCCTTGTTGATCGCACCGGCGATCTTGCGAGTCAGCCAGCGCGGGCTGAAACGCGGGCTGAAGGCCAACCAGCGATTACGTCGCCCAGGAATGATGATGGCTTTGTTCTTTTCCAGCGCACGCACGGTGTAGAGGGCCACTTCTTCCGGGCTCATCAATTGCTTGCTGCGCTCGAGCTTGGGGGTGTCCATTTGCGCTGTACCGAAGAAGGCGGTGCGCGTAGGGCCGGGGCAAAGCACCGAGACCTTGATGCCACAGGTCTTCAGTTCTTCGCGCAGGCCTTCGGAGAAATGCAGCACATAGGCTTTGCTGGCGTAATAGCTGCTCATCCAAGGCCCGGGTTGGAACGCGGCGACCGAGGCGACGTTGAGAATCTGCCCGCCACCTTGCAGCGCCATGGTATTGCCCAGGGCGTGACACATGCGGGTGAGGGCGAGGATGTTGACTTCGATGAGGTCTTGTTCGGTCATCCAGTCTTGGGCCAGGAACGGCCCGCTGGTGCCAATCCCGGCGCAGTTCACCAGCAAGTCGATCTGCCGCTCGCCTTCTTCCAGCTCCAGCAGGAACCCGGACAAGCGCAATGGCTCGCCCAGGTCGCACGCCCGAAACAGTACTTCGACGCCGAAGCGTTGGGTCAATTCGATTGCAATGCTTTCCAACTGATCACGCTGGCGGGCCACTAGAATCAAGCTGCGGCCGCGACGGGCCAGGGCTTCGGCCAAAGCCAGGCCGATGCCGCTGGAGGCACCGGTGATCAGAGCGTAACGGGTCATGCCTTTCTCCATCGCAACGCCCCGCGCCTGGGATGGAGGCATCACAGGCGCGGGGCGTTTCTTTACTGTTCTGGAGAGTCTACAGGTTCGGCCGCGTCGTCAGCACTTTGCACGTCTTCTTCATCGACGATCACGCTTTGGTCGGCGTCTTCATCGGAGGTGATGGAGCTGCTTTCGTAGCTGCTGTCCACGTTGGCTTCGAGTTGGTCCAGGTAGCCGTTCATGCCCAGCGACACCACGAGGATGAGCATCAGCGGAATGAATGCCAGCCACAGTGAGGCCAGGACCTTCACTGCGGTGGAGTTGCGCGGTGGTGGTGCGCCGTACTGGTTGGCGCCGGTGTTACCTGGCACTACCAACAGCAGCAGCGGGAAAATACTGTTCACCAGCGGTACCAGGTTCAGCAGGTACAACCAGCCAGACCAGCCCAGATCGTGCAGGCGCTGCACGCCGATCTGCACGCTCACGACCACCACCGCGACGAACAGCGCGAAGCCCAGCAGCGAGCCGATGATAATGGCTATCGTCGGCGACGCGGTTGCGATCGCGAAGCCCACGGTACTGAGGATGCCTGCTGCGACGAGCATGGCCACGGTCAGTACCAGCGTCCATGCCAGGTACCGCAGACGACCAATACGGCCATTGATGGTGAAGACCTTGAGGGTGGCGTATTCCGGCAAGCTTTCACCAACGGCAGCACGCGGCGGTGCGTACGGGGACGCGGCAGGGCGCGAGAAGTCCGCAGCGCCGGAATCGGTCTCATGGGTTTCGGCAATGCTGAAGGCTACGGGCTGTTCGGCCTCGATACGCGCGTCCACCCCGGCGTTTTTCAGCGCGGTGAGGTAGGTTTCGGCGTCGGGCCGGGACAGGTCGCGCTTCAGTGCAACCGGGCGGCCGGTGAAGAGTTTCTCGATTTCCTCGACTGTGCTCTTGAAGAGTTCAGCCAGGTTCAGCTTGGCCGTGGTGCTTTCGACACCCGGGAGCAAGGCTCCATCAAACACAATCTTGAAACGGTTGTCGCTCATGCGGGCATCCTTGTCACGGAATCAGTGGGGTAGTGCAGGCCTGCTCAAATGGCAGGCCTTGCGGTTGGGTCAGCGTGGCCAGCGTAACTGTGCCGCCTGCTCGCGCGCCTTGCGGTATTCGGCATCCAGGCGGGCAACGAGTTCATCGACGCTGGGTAAATCATTAATCTCCCCGACACCTTGGCCGGCGGACCATACGGTCTTCCAGGCCTTGGCTTCGTCGCTCAGCGGCTTGAGCTTGGAGCCGAAGTTTACTTCGCCTTTGCCTTGCAGGGCAGCGAGGTCGAAACCGGCATTTTCCAGGCTCTGGCGCATAAAGCTTGCGGGTACGCCGGAGACAGCGGGAGTGTGCACGATGTCGGCGGCGCGCGATGTGAGCAGCATCTCTTTATACGCATCCGGCGCGTGGCTTTCAGTGGTACCGATAAAACGTGTGCCGAAATAGGCCAGGTCTGCCCCCAGCAACTGGGCGGCGAGTATCTCATGGCCGTGATTGAGGCAGCCGGCCAGCAGCAGGGTTTTATCGAAGAATTGACGAATCTCTGCGATCAGCGAAAACGGGCTCCAGGTACCGGCATGGCCGCCGGCGCCTGCGGCCACGGCGATCAGGCCATCCACGCCGGCTTCGGCGGCTTTTTCGGCGTGGCGCCGGGTAGTGACATCGTGGAACACCAGGCCGCCATAGCTGTGCACCGCATCTACCAATTCTTTCACCGCGCCCAGGCTGGTGATCACGATCGGGACCTTGTGCTCGACGCAGATCGCCAGGTCCGCCTGCAGGCGAGGGTTGCTATTGTGCACGATCAGGTTGACGGCGTAGGGCGCGGGATTGTCCAACTGCGCCAGGCCCGCTTCGATTTCCTCCAGCCAGGCCTTGAAGCCACTGCTCTCGCGCTGGTTGAGCGCCGGGAAACTCCCGACCACTCCATTGCGGCAGCAGGCCAGAACCAGTTGCGGATTGGAAATCAGGAACATCGGCGCAGCCACCACGGGCAGGCGCAGACGTTGTTCAAGCAGAGCGGGCAGCGACATTGGAAGTACCCCGAGTAAGTGAAGTTAGAACGGTTTGACCACGACCAAAATTACGATAGCCAGCAATATCAGAACCGGGACTTCATTGAACCAGCGATAAAAGACATGGCTGCGGGTGTTTTCGCCACGGGCGAAACGTTTTACCTGGGCGCCGCACATGTGGTGGTAACCAATCAGCAACACTACCAGGGTCAGCTTGGCGTGGATCCAGGCGCCCGATTGAAAGATGCCGGGGTTAAGGACTATCAGCCAGATACCGAACACCAGGCTGGCCAGCATCGCCGGGCCCATGATGCCGCGGTACAGCTTGCGCTCCATGACGCTGAAGCGTTCCTTGCTGACAGTGTCCTCGCTTTGAGCGTGGTAGACGAACAGGCGTGGCAGGTAGAACAGCCCGGCAAACCAGCAGACGATGCTGACGATATGGAAGGCTTTGACCCATAGATAAAGCATTTTTAGTTATTCCCAGGTTCACGGTAGCGAAGATAGTAGTGGCTCATGCGCCCGTACGTCACGTTGACGGTTGTCGCAGGACGATGCGGCCCCTATTATCGACGGCTTTCCAGTGGGTTCGTTGAGGGCAGGTTTATGGTCAAGGTCGGTATCGTCGGCGGCACGGGTTACACCGGTGTCGAATTGCTGCGTCTGTTGGCTCAGCATCCGCAAGCTGAGGTGGTGGTCATTACCTCTCGATCCGAGGCCGGCCTGGCCGTGGCCGATATGTACCCGAACCTGCGAGGCCACTACGATGGCCTGGCGTTCAGCGTTCCGGACATCAACACCCTTGGCGCCTGCGATGTGGTGTTCTTTGCCACCCCTCACGGCGTTGCCCATGCGTTGGCTGGCGAACTGCTGGCCGCTGGCACCAAGGTCATCGACCTGTCGGCTGACTTCCGCCTGCAAGACGCCGACGAATGGGCCAAGTGGTACGGCCAGCCTCACGGTGCACCGGAACTGTTGGAAGAGGCGGTGTACGGGCTGCCGGAAGTCAATCGTGAGCAGATCAAGCAGGCGCGCTTGATCGCGGTGCCGGGTTGCTATCCGACGGCCACGCAACTGGGCTTTCTGCCGTTGCTCGAGGCCGGGCTGGCGGATGCTTCGCGCCTGATCGCAGACTGTAAGTCGGGTGTCAGCGGCGCCGGTCGTGGAGCCGCTGTAGGTTCCCTGTACTCCGAGACGTCGGAAAGCATGAAGGCCTACGCAGTAAAAGGGCATCGCCATCTGCCGGAAATTCGCCAAGGTCTGCGTCGCGCCGCCGGCAAGGACGTAGGCCTGACCTTCGTGCCACACCTGACGCCGATGATTCGTGGCATTCATTCCACATTGTACGCCACTGTGGTTGATCGCTCGGTGGACCTGCAGGCGTTGTTTGAAAAGCGCTATGCCAACGAACCGTTCGTCGATGTAATGCCTGCCGGCAGCCATCCGGAAACCCGCAGCGTGCGGGGCGCTAACGTGTGCCGTATTGCAGTGCACCGCCCGCAGGATGGTGACCTGGTGGTGGTGTTGTCGGTGATCGATAACCTCGTCAAGGGCGCGTCGGGCCAAGCGGTGCAGAACATGAACATCCTGTTTGGCCTGGATGAAAAGCTGGGTCTGTCCCACGCCGGTATGTTGCCTTAAAGCCAGCCGCAAGCCTCAAGTTGTCAGCGGCAAGCTTGGAGCTGACGGCTTGAAGCTTGCCGTTGCTCCCTTAATAGTTGACCGCTTTTCTAGGAGAAGCGGATAATGTCCGCCATTACGCATATGGCGGCGCTACGCCGGGAGATTATCAGCATGAGCGTTGAATCCTTCACCCCCACGGCTTTGCAATTCACCCACGGTGCTGCGCACAAGGTGAAGAGCCTGGTCGATGAAGAGGGTAATGATCGCTTGAAGCTGCGCGTATTCGTTACGGGCGGCGGTTGTTCAGGGTTTCAGTACGGTTTTACCTTCGATGAAGATGTGGCCGACGATGACACTATTGTTGAGCGCGAGGGCGTAAGCCTGGTCGTGGATCCGATGAGCTTCCAATACTTGGCAGGCGCCGAGGTGGATTACCAGGAAGGTCTGGAGGGTTCGCGTTTCGTGATCAAGAACCCTAATGCTACCACCACCTGTGGTTGCGGCTCTTCGTTCTCGATCTGATCGACAGCCTGATCCACAACAAATAAAAAACGCCGCTTGGCTTTGATCGGCCAAGCGGCGTTTTGCTGTCTGCGATTCTGGCGAGGTGGTCGTCAGGCGGGGTAGATCGCGCCAAGTACCCGTAGCCCACGTGCGCCGGTGACACTGGGCCGGTTGGCGGCAATGCCTTCCAGGCAGCAATGAGCCAGCCAGGCGAAGGCCATGGCTTCGACCCAGTCGGGGTCTACGCCGTGCGTGGCGGTGCTGCTGACTTGAGTGGACGGCAACAACGCCGCCAGGCGGTTCATCATTGTGGTGTTATGGGCACCCCCGCCACAGACCAGTAGCGTTGCTGTCTGGGGTTGTGCGGTTTGCAGGGCCTCGACGATGGTCAGGGCGGTCAGCTCCAGCAGGCTGGCCTGTACGTTCTGGGGGGCAAAGGCCGGCAAGCGACCAAGGTGTTGGTGCAGCCACTCGAGGTTGAACACTTCACGGCCGGTGCTTTTCGGGCCTTTGGTCAGGAAGAATGGATCGCTGAGTAGGGCCGCGAGTAGTTGAGGCTCGACCTTGCCACTACCCGCCCACTGCCCATCACGGTCAAAGTGTTCGCCACGCTGTTGTTGAATCCAGGCGTCCAGCAGGACATTGCCTGGGCCGCAGTCGAAGCCAGCTACGGGCTTGCCGGTTTCGATCAGGCTGAGATTGCTGAAGCCCCCGATATTCAACACTGCACGGTTGCCGGTGCTTTCGCCAAACAACGCTTCATGAAACGCGGGCACCAGAGGCGCGCCCTGCCCGCCGGCGGCGACATCGCGGCTGCGGAAGTCGCTGACTACGGTGATGCCCGTCAGCTCCGCAAGCAGCGCCGGGTTGCCGATCTGCACGGTAAAACCACGGGCGGGTTCGTGGCGGATGGTCTGGCCATGGCTGCCGATTGCACGTATATCTCGAGGCTTGAGGTTGTGCTGGTCGAGCACCGTGTGAATGCCGTGGGCGGCGAGTGTGACCCAATGCTGCTGGGCTATCGCTGAGCGGGCAATCTCATCCGGGCCGCTGGCGCACAGGCTTAACAGCTCTGCGCGCAGGGTGTCCGGCATCGGTGTGTAGTGGGTGGCGATCAGATTGATCGCCGAACCTTGTTCGATCAGGGCGATATCCAGGCCATCGAGGCTGGTCCCGGACATTACACCTATATAGAGCGGCATACCCTAACGCTTCGCCGAAGCAAGCAGGGTGGAGCGCTCCTGATCCATGCGCGCCATCAGAGGCTGGCTCTGTTGCATAAAGCGCGCGCGTTCGGCCTTGGCGATCGGGTCGGCCATCGGCAGTTTCTGGCCCAATGGGTCAACGTGCACACCATTGACCTGGAACTCATAGTGCAAGTGCGGGCCGGTGGACAGGCCAGTTGTGCCGATATAACCGATCACTTGGCCCTGCTTGACATTGCCGCCAGTTTTCACACCCTTGGCGAAACCTTGCATATGGCCGTACAGGGTGCGGTAGGTGTTGCCGTGCTGGATGATCACCGTGTTGCCGTAGCCACCACGACGCCCTGCGAGCAGGACCTTGCCATCACCGGCCGCCTTGATAGGCGTACCGCGAGGTGCGGCATAGTCGACGCCTTTGTGGGCGCGGATTTTGTTCAGAATTGGATGCTTGCGACCCATGGAGAAACGCGAGCTAATACGAGCGAAATCCACCGGGGTGCGGATGAAGGCCTTGCGCATGCTGTTGCCATCGGCGGTGTAGTAGCTGCTGTTGCCTTGCTTATTGGTGTAGCGCACGGCGGTATAGGTCTTGCCGCGGTTGGTGAAGCGTGCGGAGAGAATGTTGCCGGTGCCGATCACTTTGCCGTTGGCGACTTTCTGCTCATAGATTACGTCGAATTCATCGCCCTGACGGATGTCCTGGGCGAAATCGATGTCGTAACCAAACACGCTGGCCATGTCCATGGTCATGCTATGGGACAAGCCGGCGCGAGCGGCAGATTGCGACAGCGAGCTGTTGATCACGCCGTGAACGTAGGCGGAACGCATGACTGGCTTGGTGGTGATGCGGTTGAACGCAAAGCCTTTGGCACCCTTGGTCAGGGAGATGCTTTCAAGATCGCTGACGTTAGTGTGGAGGTTGTTCAACTGACCGTCTGGTGTCAGTTCGAACTCAAGTTTCTGGCCGTGTTTGAGCTGGGTGAATTGCTTGGCTTGTTTATCGCTGGCCAGCACGTCGTTAACGGTGGCCGCGGGAAGGCCTACTTTCTCGAACAGGGTAGAGAGCGTATCGCCTTTCGCCACGATTACTTCGCGGTGTTGAGGGTTCCTGGCGGCGTCTGCTACGGGCGTTTGCTGTTCTTGAGCGGCTTGCTGGGTATCTTCCGGCGTGTTTTCGATCTGGGCAAAAGGCGATTCAGTTGGAGTATTTGTGGCTTGTTGGGCATCGGAAGCGTCTTGATCTTGTGTCAGTTGCTCAACCGGACTCTCCAAGTCAAGGCTCAGGGATGTTCGTTTGGCTTCTACGTCACTGGAAGGGAATACCAGGAGTGCCAAGCTGAGAAGGGCGGCGATACCACTTGCAGCGAGCAGGTGGGTCTTCGGGTAAAGCGGCGGCGCTTTAGACGGTTCAGTGGTCATAGGTAATTTTGACTTTGAAGATGAAATGGAAAAGATGAATGACATGATGAAGATGAAATAACTGTATAAAATATAACCAAATCATCTGGGGCGCAAGCTCGCGAACGCTGAGCTTGCTGAACGGTGTCCGTGCGCAGGGCAAAACTTGTAATTAGTCCCTGATCTTGTATGGTTGGTTCCCTTTTGAATCTGAGCCTTGCGGGTCTGTTATGAAGTCGGTTGAAGAGCAGCTAGCGCTGATAAAACGTGGTGCGGAAGAACTGTTGGTCGAGGCCGAGCTGATCGAAAAGCTCAAGCGTGGCCAACCCCTGCGTATTAAGGCTGGTTTCGATCCGACGGCCCCGGACCTGCACCTGGGTCATACCGTGCTTATTAATAAGCTGCGTCAGTTCCAGGAGCTGGGGCATCAGGTGATCTTCCTTATAGGCGATTTCACCGGGATGATCGGCGATCCGAGTGGTAAGAGTGCGACACGCCCGCCACTGACCCGTGAGCAGGTTCTCGATAATGCCGAGACCTATAAGACCCAGGTATTCAAGATTCTTGATCCGGCCAAGACCGAGGTGGCGTTTAACTCTACCTGGATGGATCAGATGGGGCCGGCGGACTTCATTCGCCTTACGTCCCAGTACACCGTAGCGCGCATGCTTGAGCGCGATGACTTCGACAAACGCTATTCAACCAATCAACCGATCGCGATTCACGAGTTCCTGTATCCGCTGGTTCAGGGGTATGACTCGGTAGCGCTGCGCGCCGATGTCGAGTTGGGTGGCACCGATCAGAAGTTCAATCTGCTGATGGGGCGTGAGTTGCAGCGTGCTTATGGGCAGGAAGCTCAGTGCATCCTGACCATGCCGTTGTTGGAAGGATTGGATGGCGTCAAGAAGATGTCCAAGTCCCTGGGCAACTATGTCGGTATTCAGGAAGCTCCGGGTGTGATGTACGGCAAGCTGGTCTCTATCCCGGATGCCCTGATGTGGCGCTACTTCGAGCTGTTGAGCTTTCGCTCGATGGATGAGATCAATGCGCTGCGTGCGGATGTGGAGGCGGGTGCCAATCCGCGTGACGTGAAGATCAAGCTGGCGGAAGAGATCGTTGCGCGTTTCCATGGTGAGGAGGCTGCGGCCAGTGCTCACCGTGCGGCGGGTAACCGCATGAAGGATGGCGAGCTGCCGGATGATCTGCCCGAGATTGAATTGACTGCTTCTGAGGCCATGCCGATTGCTGCTGTCCTTAATAAAGCGGGCCTGGTTAAGAACTCGGCGGTTGCGCGAGACCTTCTGGGGTCTGGCGGTGTGCGTATAGATGGTGAAGTGGTGGATCGCACCTTTATATACGAGCTGGGCGCTACCCACGTTTGTCAGGCGGGGAAGAAGGCATTTGCGCGTATTACGCTCAAATCCGAATAAACCCGAAATTAACTGTTGACGGCGAATTGTATCTGTCTATAATTCGCCCCACTTCCGGCGCAGTCAAACGTAAAACTCCTTGGTAAACAAAGAGTTATGCAGGATTAGACAGCAACTTGCTTCAGTTCATCGAAGTCCAGAAGAAGTTGATGGGGTCGTGTTGTTTGACGCTATTAACGGTTCGATCTTCTCGGTCGAAAGTGGAGAAAAAGAGGTGTTGACAGCGGCGTGTAACGCTGTAGAATTCGCCTCCCGCTAACGAGAGATCGGAAGCGCAAGTGGTTGAAGTTGTTGAAGAAATCTTCGAAAGCTTCTGAAAATAATCACTTGACAGCAAATGAGGCTGCTGTAGA
>NZ_JBFMHW010000010.1:0-214465 GCF_040754745.1 Pseudomonas sp. SB113 | reverse complement strand
CTTTGATACCGGCTCCGCTTTGAACAGTGACCTTATGGCCCTGGCCGATCAGCTTCTTGATGGTTTCCGGGGTGGCAGCCACCCGCGTTTCACCGGTCTGGGTTTCGAGAGGAACACCAATGTGCACTTTTTTCTCCAATGCTATTGAATGGATCGGTCGCAGAATCAGGAAACAAGATGTAGCTGCACAACAGAACTGACCCAGGGTCGTCATGCCCGGCGCTTCACTTAATAACGTTGCTCTGTTTTCCGAGCTGCCTATGGCCGACGCTGGCCAATCAAAGCCGCTCAAAAATCGCCGAAATCCCTTGCCCACCACCAATGCAAAGGGTCACCAGGGCGTAACGCCCTCCGACTCGCTGCAACTCGTGGATAGCCTTCGTGGCAATGATCGCGCCAGTGGCGCCGACCGGGTGGCCCAGCGATATGCCAGAACCGTTTGGATTGACCTTCTGTGGGTCCAACCCCAACTCTTGAATGACCGCACAAGCTTGAGCAGCAAATGCTTCGTTCGCCTCGATCACATCCAGATCGGATATATTCAATCCAGTTCGTTGCAACAACAATCGCGTCGCCGCTAGCGGGCCTATGCCCATGTAGTCAGGATCGACCCCCGCATGGGCGTAACCTATCAACCTCACCAGCGGCTTCAGACCCAGAGTTTGAGCTGCACTGGCCTCCGCCAAAACCAGAGCGCTGGCTCCGTCATTGATGCCAGACGCATTACCAGCCGTGACCAGTCCGTCAGGTTTGAAGACCGGTGGCATACGCGCCAATTGTTCCCTGGTCACACCAATGCGCACATGTTCATCTATACAGAAGCTCAGCGTTTCCTTTCGCGTTTTAATCTCCACCGGCACTATCTGCCCAGCGAAGCGCCCTTCTTCAATCGCCTGAGCGGCTCGACGCTGACTTTCAAGCGCCAACGCGTCCTGCATTTCTCGAGTAATGCCAAATCGTTGCGCAACATTCTCAGCGGTGATGCCCATATGATTCTGTTTCCACGGATCATGCAGAACGCCCAACGTGTAATCAAAGGACTGTACATCGCCCAACCGTGCTCCCCAACGTACAGACGACTGGATATAGGGCCCGCGGCTCATGGACTCGGCGCCACCCGCAACAGCAAAATCACAATCACCCAGTAAAATGGATTGCGCAGCAGACACAATGGCCTGCAACCCGGACCCACAAAGACGATTGACGTTAAATGCCGGTACTTGAAAAGGAATACCGGCGTCAACGCCTGCAATCCGACTAAGGTAAGCATCCTCAGGTCCGGTAGGAATGACATTTCCCATGACGACATGACCTACTCGTTCTGCATCCACGCCAGACCGCAGCAACGCTTCCCGAACAACCGTCGTTGCCAAATTTCTTAAAGGAACATCCTTCAGACTTCCGCCGAAGCTACCTATGGCAGTGCGGACCGCACTCAAGACCACAACTTCACGATTCATATATTGCTCCTGCCCAACGAAGCACCAACCCATTTGGTAATTAATTAGAGCGCAACCCCCCTCACGCTAACGGCAACAAGACGCCGGGACGATCACGCTATCGGGTGCTTGTTCAGCGTTATGCTTTTATTAACTCACTCGAAAACTTCGTGGTGTTAGAGCGCTGTCTCAAAAGAAAATGAGACAGAGCAGGTATCAAAATCAAAGCGCCCAACATGTTCCAGATGAACATAAACGTCAGCAAAATCCCCATATCAGCTTGAAACTTGATGGGTGACCAAGCCCAGGTTACGACACCAGCGGCAAGAGTCACCCCGACCAGCCCTACTACCTTGCCAGTGAACTGCACCGCCTTTTTGTATGCGTCACGCAGAGAGAGCCCCGCTCGTTGCTGCGCCAACTGAACGCTCAGCAGGTAAAGCGCATAGTCGACACCAATACCGACCCCCAAAGCGATCACAGGCAAAGTGGCGACTTTCATGCCGATGTTAAGTTGGACCATCAAGGCTTCGGCCAGAATGGACGTCAACATCAGCGGCAAAATAGCTACCACTACCGCCTGCCAGCTACGAAACGTAATAGCGCAGAGCAACGCGACGGCTGCATAAACACACAGCAACATAGTGCGATTGGCTTCACGTACAACGATATTGGTCGCGGCCTCGACACCCGCATTACCCGCCGCCAGCAAAAATTTCCGATCAGGTGAATCATGAGCCTGCGCAAAACTGCTGGCGGCGTTTACCACTCGCTCGAGTGTCGCGGCCTTGTGATCGGAAAGGTAAGCCAGGACCGGTATCAGCGAACAATCGGCATTGAGCAGTTCAGAGTTCCAGGTCAATGCATTGGTGATCTGCGGTGCAATCAATCCTGCGTTGTCGCTGACGGTCATCCATTTCGGATTACCTTCGAATGCACCTGAGGTATAGCTGCGGACAGTGTCTACCAAGGATATCGTCTGTTGTACCCCGGGCACCTGCGCCAGCGTCCATGCTAGGCGATCTGCTTCAGTCAGGGTGGCATAGGTACTGCATTGATCCGACGGAGTTTTGATCATCACTGCGAAAACATCACTGGATACGCCATAGTTCGCGGTAATAAAGGCATTGTCCTGGTTGTAACGCGAATCTGCTCGCAACTCGGAAGCCCCCGCATCCAGGTCTCCCACTTGCAGCTTCAGGCTGCCTAGCAAACCAAAAGCCGCCAGAATCACAGCCACAGTTATCGCGCCAATTGCCCAACGACGCTCCGTGAATCGATCAAGCAGATCCCAGACTCGGCCAAAGCCGCGGCCCGCGCCTTCTTCTCCTTCTTCCTTCAAGCTACGCTGGGCAGCTGCAACGGTAACGCCAGAATAAGAGAGCAAGACCGGCAACAAAATTAGGTTAGTGAAAATAAGTACACCCACCCCCAGGCTCGCGGAAAGCGCCAGCTCCCGAATTACCGGAATATCAATGATCATCAGCACCCCGAACCCCACGGCATCGGCCAACAGCGCGGTCAGCCCGGCGAGAAACAAACGCCGAAAGGTATAACGTGCGGCAACCCATTTATGAGTTCCTCGCCCGATATCCTGCATGATGCCATTCATTTTTTGCGCGCCATGGGAAACCCCGATAGCAAACACTAAAAAAGGTACCAGTATCGAAAACGGATCTAGAGGTTTACCTAAAGTAGCCACGAAGCCTAGCTGCCACACCACCGCCACCAGCGAGCACAACAGAACCAAAACCGTACTGCGTACGCATCGGATAAACAGATAAATAATCACCGCAGCGATGATGGCCGCAGCGACAAAAAACATCATGACTTTAAAGAGACCGTCGATAAGATCGCCGGCCAACTTTGCAAAGCCAATAATGTGGATATTTACTACTCCGTCGCCCTGATATTTGCTGCGAATATTTTCCAGAGCCGACGATATCGCATGATAATCGAGAGGCTTGCCATCACTGTCTACGGCCAGGAGGGGAATCACAATCATGCTGGACTTGTAGTCATTGGCGACCAGGCTGCCAACCACACCCGCTCGCGCGATATTCAAACGCAGTGCATCAATCGACTTCTGAGAACCATCAAAATTATTGGGAGTGACTGGCCCACCGACAAAACCTTCTTCGGTCACCTCCGTCCAGCGAACCACGGGGGTCCAGATCGACTTCATCCAAGCACGGTCGATCCCTGGAATCAAAAATATCTCATCGTTGATTTTTGCCATCGTCCGCAAAAACTCCGGGTCGAAGACATCTCCTTCCGGATTTTCGATAACAACGCGAACCGAGTCACTCAGTCCTCGTAACTGGCTACGGTTCTCCAGATAATTGGCAATATAAGGGTGACCGCTAGGCAGCATTTTCTCGAAGTTGGCACCCACCTCTAACGTACGCAGTTGCCATGTGCAAAAAATCGTTACGGCGAGGCACGCCAGAATGACCCAGAGCCGATTGTTGAATACCAGCCGTTCCAGTAAGTTGCCCGAACGTTCATCGAACGCTCGCGGGTCGGCAATGACCTCCATTGCCCCATATTGGTTGTGTTCGCTCATCGAGTTCATTTTGAATCCTGCTCGTCTGGATGCGGCTCGTGAGGGCCTTTAAACCGTCTCAATACGCACGCCCAAGGCGCCGACCATGACCACCGCGCTATTAGATAAAACCGAAGCGCCTGCATAAGCCATAGGCTTAGCTACGTTAAGTTTCTTGAAATGCCGGCCGCCATCCACGCTTAACGCAACCGCACCGGATTGATCCGCAATCAAAAAACGGTCTTCAGCCATCGCTAACGCTGTGGTTATGCCACTTTGAAGCGGAGTATCAACTTTTTCCCAAGTGGTTCCACGATCAACGCTGCGGTACAAACTTCCCCGCATGCCGTAAGCAAAGAGCAAATTAATTGCGCTGGGTAGAACACCAAAAAGAGTGCCGGTATAGGAAGTGTCCATAGCGACAAAACGGTCGCTTACGGGGTCATGACGCCAGACTTTCCCCTGTTCTCCCGCCAGATAAAGTTGGTCGGCAAACCCGGCGACTGAGTAAAAATGTAGTTCACCAGGGTTTTCGGTAAGGTGCATCAGGGGACGCCAGTTCCGTCCACCATCTTCAGTCATGAAAATTCGGTTGAAGGTGCCTACTACATACCCACGACGCTTATCGATGAAGAAGACATCCATAAACGGCTGAGTTTCACCTTCAATCGCAAGCGAGCGCTCGCGCTCCAAAAACTGCTGGGCGTCGGGAAGTGATGATGGGTTTGCTTCATAATATTCGATAGCCAACTTTGAAGCCGCAGCGCCATCAAGTTGTTTGCTCCAAGACCGGCCACCATCTTCGCTGTGTAACACAACCCCTCCATGTCCCACAGCCCAACCTTGTTCGGTTCCGGAGAAAGCCATCGCCACAAGATCCGTACTGAGGGGCACCTTCGCCTGCGTCCAATTTTCCCCATGGTCATCGGAAAACAGGACAGTCCCGCGAATTCCAACTGCAACGATCCGGCTATTGATACACACCACGTCCAATAATGGACTGTGCACACTCAAATGGCTGGGCATCGCCGACTCTTGCAGAGGGCTCGTGAACGCGACGGCCAGAGGTGACGCAGCGCATGCGCCGATTATTGCAGCGCTTAGGAAACTGCGGCGCGATAACGTCAGCCCCAACGCCAGAGAATCGCTATCTCGAATCATCGGTAGTGCTCCACCCTAAACGGTCTTTTGGCAGAAGCTGTTTGAATGAACTGCACCCGTTAACGGAATGCAGCCACTCAATCGTCAGCAAGGATTAAAAGCTGGTCTTAAACGTGAGCGAAACCCAACCCCGATCACGCAGCAAAGGCGTGGTACCACTGGAGGTGGCCACCGTATTCTGGCCAACCACTGGATTGAAGTTCGTGGTGATAGGACCGAAAAAACCGTTGTAAGCCAGATCGACTTTGTAACGAGCCATATAGTCTGCCCCCACCCCGACACTGAAAGTACCGGCACCTTCATTACCACCGCCGGCTACAGGCGAAGTTCCGTACAACCCTCTTCCATATGTGATCGGCAAGGTCAAATCCACACCTTCGAAAGCCTGGTACCAGGTCGGGGTAAACGCCATCTGAAAACCGAGCGCATCGCGAGTGGAGCAACCGTCCTTGGCCCCACCTTTACCGCCATTCTGAGAGGGGCAACCTGGATTACCTTTTTCGTTATAGTAATCGCTGTTTTTGGTGACCTTATCGAGTCGACTGTAAGTCAGCTCTGCCTGCAATACCGCCGAATCCCAGAGCGGTGTTCCGCCCAGATAGGCGATGGCGTTCACGAGACCATGCCATGTATTACCGCGCGCGAAATCAGGCGAACCACCGATCGTACTCAGTGCAGTGTTCTCCCTGCGTACCAGCTCAGCGCCCACAGCCAAAGTCCCCACCTGCTTGGAAAGGCTCATGCCGTAAAGGCGGACATTCTCGGCGTATTTATTGTAAAAACTGGTAGGCACGCCATTCGCGTCGTAGACACCCACCACGTTAGGCATCGTGTCGCTGAATTCGCGATAGTAAACACCCACGTTGCCCCCCAACAGGTCAGAACTCCACTTGGTATTAACACCCCAAGCCCCGCTATTTTTTGGCTTATGTTGATCACCTTCGAAGGGCACGCCGAATCCTGGCGCAATCGGGAAAGTCGTATTGCCGGAGAATAGGAAGTCGGCGGCTCCGAAATATGTCCCCCCCTCAGGTAAGCGGTTCGAGTCCCACTCAAACTGGTAATAGGCTGCCATCGATACGTCATCGTTGAGCTGAGTCTGCAGAGAAAGCTGATTCAGGGGCAAAAACAGTTCCTTCGCCTCGATACCTGGTGTAGCAGTCGCTTTGCGGATATCTACGGGCCCCTGGGCATAGGAGACGCCGTGAACGAATGAAAAGAGCGACTCCCCCCAGTAGAGATTATGTCGACCCAGCTTGAAATTCACTGGCGTACTGCCAAGATCAAAACCACCGAAGATAAAAGCGTCGAGGATTTCCCCTGACGGCCCCATGTAATAACGCTTCACGCTACCCGTGTATTTATTATTGGAGTAGGCAGCAGGAATACCCGCAGCCTGGTAGGCCGGCAGGCCTTCGGCTTTGTCATCATAGGCCTGGTCATACCAACCGGCCGCTGACACGCGCGCGCCGTACCGGTCTTTATAGACAAGGTCCATCTCAGAAAGAATGTCCAGGCGGTTGGTAACAACATCGCCACGATCGAACTTGTTGTCACCAATTTGCTGGGCAGCACTCTGCGACAACGCCTTTTCCTTGCCCTGCGCACGCATGCCTATATTGTATCGAAGCGTATTATCCCAGCGTAGCTGGATATCTGGATTCCCGACATCAATAGGAGCCGCCGCGGTAAAGCCCGCTCCCGATAACGCTGCTACCGATACCGCCAGTAAAGCTGGCCCGCTACCTCTTCTCTTGAGATCGTTCATGCGTGTGCCCCTTGGTTATTTTTGTTTTTGTTGCAACGTTGGCCGCCTTGGCGAATAGCTGACCAGGCCAGTGGCAGGCTGTTAACGCATGCTACCATACGATTTCTGATATGCAAGGATACGATTATTCCGAGAGCAGCTTTCTATTGCCAACGTGAAATCTGCATGTATCGCTTCCCCTCTCCACGAAACCGCAAAATCAGCATCTATCACCCGCTCAAGATGAATCTAAGCCCCGTATTCATTGGGCATCATCGGTGGAGTCATCCCCACGACCGTTGATCCCAAACATTCTTCTATTACTCAAAAAATTCTGAAAAGACTTCATTCCGTCTCATCGCCATGAATTTGATATGTTACAATACTTTATGCATTTGTAATGCATGCGAGCCTGATCGCATCACACACGCACCGGAAAGACTGAGGAGTCGAGGTATCATCATGGCCATACAACCAAGTGCGTCGGGGGTTGACGAATCATTGCAACGACCACTCCAGCCCTATCTCACGCGCCCACACCAGACCCGGGTAAAAGCCTTGGAGCTCTTTGCCAGCCGTGGATTCGGCCAGACCAGCATGCGAGAACTTGCCGCCCACATCGGGCTTTCCCCGGGTTCGCTCTACAACCATATAGAAAGCAAACAAGTGCTTCTCTTCGAACTGATAGAGGAGCTGTACACCTGCCTGGTAAAGGGCCTTGCCCGCGCCTCACCCGCACGAGCCTGCGCCCGAGATCGACTGCATAAGCTACTCGCGATACACATTGAGCTGCATAGCAAGATGGCTTTGTATTTTTTGGTGGCCGAACGAGAAATGCACTGCCTTGATGAGGAACAGACCAAGGCAATTCAACAGCTGCGAGCCACCTATGAAAATCGGGTAGCGCAATTGCTCGCCGAGTGCGCCTGCGTGGATATTTCGCCACAACTGAGGGCTCTGGCCAGAAGTAGCGTATCGCTGCTCAACAATCTGCCCTCCTGGTTTGCCCCAGATCAACTCGATCCCGCCAGCCGCTCCCGATTGATGACCAGCATCGTACGAACCTCCATCGCCGGCACATTGGAAGAGATCAAATGCCCTCCCCTGTCGCCCCCCAAAAAACATCGACAGTCGATCGAGACCCCTTAGTCATGGCCAAAATTGCTTTCATCGGAACGACAGAAATCGGAAAGGTCCTCGTTAGAAAACTACAAAGTTCCGGACATAAAGTTCTGGTTTACTCTCTGGAAGGCCAGGCACTTGCTCCGTCAACCATCAAGGAAATCAGCCGGTCGGAGGTCGTTATCAGCCTCTTGCCTTGCGAGGATCAGGTGAGAAAACTCTATCTTTCGCCCCAGAGCCTGATTACCCGCGCCCCCCACCACCTGATGATGATCGATTGCTCATTCATCTCACCTAAAACGGCTGAGTTGATTGCCTTCGTCGCACAGGAGCGTGATCTCAGATGGCTGGACGCCCCCTATCAAGGAAATCTTGAAGAAGCACAGGCTGGTCGCTTGAGTTTCCTTGTCGGAGCTTCAAGAGCGTCATTCGCGCTCGCCAACCCATTACTACTATGCATGGGCCGGCAGATATTTCATGCAGGCGACAGCGGAAGCGGTCAAACCGCGCGAATCTGCAGCAATGTCCGGCAAGCGATTGTGATGGCCGCTACAGCAGAATCGCTGGCGTTAGGCACCAGGAGCGGCCTGGATCCACTAGTCCTCGCCTCGATCATGCAGCACGGAGCTGCGGACCGCGTGAGCCTTAGCGCATTCAAAGCCAAGCGCGAGGAAAACGCAGTAACCGCATCCAGCGGTTTGCTCGTGGGCCCGCTGCTTGATGATCTGGCTATCGCAATGGAATGTGCTCAGGACATCCAGGCATTTACGCCCCTTGGAATGATGACTCGCAACCTCTATTCGCGCCACGCCGGCAGCCAGCCCAGCGGCGACACGGCGAGCTATTCAAGCATTCACCAGCTGTTTCATGAAGCCTGAGTGACTCCGCCATGCCAGCTCATCCGACTGCAGATCATTTATAGGCTATGAGGTGAAAAAATCATGGCAATATTTGATATGCTTCCGTACAGTATGCAAGCAAAACCAATAAACTGACGCGCCCAGACGAGCCCGTACATCGCTTCTTATGGGGGCAGTGACGATCCTGGACTTGAGACTTAAGAACTCACGAGTGGGTGAAAAATGAAAACAACAATAATGGTTCCCGTGCTAGTACTCTTAATAATTACAACTGTTATGCTGCTCGACCAAAGCATGACCAACGCAAGGCTCCTGGCCAAAAAGACTTGCGATGAGAGACCCGCCTACTGCTTCACGCCTCCCGTAAGCTTCGCCTCTTTACGTTGATTCAGGGCTCGCTGATACGCCGCCTCTACAGGCGGCTGTCTGGCGGAGATAAAAAATACTGTGCTGGCGACTTAGGGACCTGTTCAGACGAAGGACACGTTGCATACCACTTCGCCATCTTCAACTATTGAAGTGCAGTCTTGGATGCCGTGTACATCGACCCCATAGGCATTCCTGCCAGATTGGCGGAACGGTGAAATACCAATCCGCCAACCTGGCTGTAACTCCCGCCTAGGGCTCATTCTGCAGGAATATAGATACCGCCGCGCTTGACCAAGTAACCACTGACGCCCTTGAAGATCAGCTCATAGACAGCCTCGAAAATTCCGCGCGCCTCCTCCAACTGACCTGACTCCAACACGTCAAATTGCGCATTGATCGTCATATGGCAGCGCCCTCCCTCCAGAGCATCAAGTGTCCAGCTTGCCAAGTAATTATTAACACCAAGCAATAGCCCGTTGGAGCCTGTGTAGTACAAGCGATGGGCCACAGAGTCCTCGTGGATCAAGACTTCCCGATTCACATGAGCAACCCCAGGCTCGTCTCCACTTTCACGCTCGATGACCTTGGTACGCGGAATCTGACCTTTCTCTCCTTCAAGGTATATCCGCCCAGCAGTCATGGCTCCTTGTTCAAGGTCGTTTCCCCACCAGTCCATGTTTCCCCAATCGGTTAACAATGCCCAAGTATTATCAATATCGGCCTCGATAATACCGTCACGTTGGGCTCTACCTCTCTGAATCGCCGTCATATCGAATATCTCCATCTCACCTTATGAAAAAGCGAACGCACCTTCGTGCATCCAGCCGCAGTGCGCCGTTCACATTGATAAAAATATGGGATGGCTACACTCGTTTTCTGCTGACTTATCAGCGCAACTCAAAACAGAGAGTTAGTAACCCCGCCATCGATGACAAGACTCTGCCCAGTGACATAGTTTGATTGCTCGCTGCAAAACATCGCGGTCATCATCCCGAAATCTATTGCCGATCCAAATCTGCCCGCAGGTATTGGGATCGAACGCACAGCCTCGGCAATTTCAATGTCCACGTTGGTACCGTTCTCAGCGGCCTTAGCCCCGTAAATTGCGCGGATACCATCGGTATCGTGCATCGCTGGCAGCAGCGTATTGATCGTAACGTTGTACTTCGCAACTTGGCGCGCAACAGCCACTGAATAATTCGTCAACGCAGCACGCGGAGCACCAGAAAGGATGCGCCAAGGGTGTGGAAATTTGGCAGCCGCCGTGGCGATATTGACAATACGTCCCCACCGCCGCTCGACCATGCCATCGACCACTGATCGCATAAATTCAATCGGCGAAATCAGCGTGATCTCAAAGTTGCTACGCCAGTCCTCCTCAGAGATCGAGCGAAAGTCCTCTATGAACGGAGGTGGCGAGCAGGTACCTATCAAAATATCGGGCTCAGGGCAGCGCTCAAGAATCCGCTGCCGCCCTTCCACCGAGGCATGATCAGCGATGACAGCCTCGACTTTCGCTCCAGTAGCACGGCGGATCGATTCGCAAGCCTCGTTCAAACGCCCCTCATTTCGCGCAGAGATATAAAGATCCACGCCCTCATGCGCCAACGCCAACGCGGCGCCGTACCCAAGCCCTGCGCTACCACCATTGATGATGGCTTTGCGCCCGCGAATGCCTAGTTCCATCGAACACTTCCTAATCAGTCGTGAGTTCAGCACACCGCCTGCACGGGTTAGTGGCAGGACGCTCGCATCATTTCGACCGCCGCACGCGCGGCAGATCCGGGCCAAGGTTTACCCAAGAAGCAGTTGCTCTCGAAGCACGAACTTTTGCACCTTACCCGTGGACGTAACCGGTAAAGTGTCCAGAAAGTGCCAGACCCGCGGCATTTTGTGTCGCGCGATCTGACCGTCAAGAAACAGGCCAAGCTCTTCGGAATTGCACGAATAACCTGACTTCAACACAATCGCGACGGCCACCTGTTCGCCCCACTTTTCATCGGGCACTCCGAACACCGCCGACTGTTGCACGGCGGGATGTGCGGCCAATAAATCTTCGATTTCGCGAGGATAGATGTTCTCTCCACCTCGGATAATCATGTCCTTCAGGCGGCCGGTTATTTGCACATAGCCATCTTCTTGCAGGATACCCAGGTCGCCGGTATGCACCCAACCATCGCCATCAACCGCTTGTTGTGTCTTCTCAGGCATTCGAAAGTACTCGAGCATTCGACACCGGGTCTTTACGCAGATCTCTCCCACAACACCTAACGGCACCAGACGCCCCTCGAGATCAATGATCTTCGCTTCTGAAAGCGGTAGCGGTGCGCCAACGCTTTGTGTGAGCAGCTCAATACTGTCGCCTCGGCGTGACAAGCACATGGCTCCTCCCGCCTCGGTCTGACCAAAAACGATCATAGGTTCACAGTGGAAGCGCTCGCGTATCAGGCGTATCAGATCCGGGGCTATGACGGTTCCCCCGGTGACCAGTACTTGCAGGCGGGACAGGTCCGTGTGCTCGAACTGCTCGCATTGCGTCATCGCGAGAACCATCGTCGGCACAGCCATGGTCATATTCACCTGGTAACGCTGCAGGGCGTCCAGCATAGCTTCGGGGCTAAACTCGGGTAGTAGCACTTGAGTGCCAAAATTCGCAATACAGCCGAGCGTCATCGTGACACTGCCTCCGACATGGAACATCGGCAGCGGATTGAGCCACACCGACCCCTCGGGCATGCCGATTCGAGCCTGAGTGAAGCGCGCGTTGTTAGCCACGCCCGCATGACCGAGCAACGCCCCTTTGGGTTTTCCTGTCGTTCCAGACGTGAAGATAATCAGTGCGGGTGCGTCAGGCTGGACCAAAGGCAGCTCTGGCGCTTCTTCCGCTTCATCGATAAACGTTTCCCACTCATCCAGGTAGACAACCAACTCGAGCTTCGGCAGCAGCGACCGTACCGCTTCAAGGACAGCGGTATTGTCCATGTTGCGGAATACTCGATCGAGAAAGACGCCACGAACATCCCCCTGATTAAGTAAATATTTGAGCTCCTCCCCGCGGCAAGCCGGATTGAGCGTGACCAGTACAACGCCAGCCAACGCGGCCCCCAAATGCAACATCACCAAGTTGGAGCTGGCACCGGCCCAGGTTGCAATCCGGTCACCCGGTTTGCAGCTGCACAGCAAGGCCGCTGCAACTCGCTTAGCCTCTCTCTCCAATTCGCGATATGTCCATTGCCGCTCCGGACGACCATACACATCAGCGGGAATAATCAGTGCAGTTGAGTCCGGTCGCTGATGCGCGGCGTCGCGTAACAAGTCGCCAATCGACAATGAAAGGAAATCGACATTGGTCTCAGCGATGAAATGAGAGGTGCCCTGGGCCATAGTATTTCTTCTGAAGAAAGGGTTTATGACAGTGCCGGCGACCTATGCTAGCCCTTCAGGCAATTCAGGGTGCCGAGCATTAAAATATAGTATCAATGCATACAATATAAAACAAAAATTATGCAGATATAGCGAAAACAAGCTGAAAATAAACGGATCTGAAAAAAATCTATTAGATTTTAAGCATACTATTTATTCGCTCTATCTGATCGCACCAGCCATATTCGATATCACCAACGTCGTCCGAATCACGGCAGCGCCTCGCCACCATTCAGGCGCTGGCGTCGCTTCGCGGCCTGTCGATCCAGGAATCCCTGTAGCTTCGCCTTGTGCTCCGCGCCGGAGAGCAACATGCTGTTAGCCAAGCGCTCGATTTGCCGGCCTTGCGACCGATCCAAATCCTGCACGAGTTCAATGGAGAGCTTTGCAGCAGCGAGCATCTCTCGGGGTTGCCCTGCAAGTTTTCGGCAGAAAGCCTGCACTTCACGCTCGAAAACAACGTCGTCAAACACTCGGTGCACGAACCCCATCGTGACAGCTTCTTCAGCGGTCACACTCTCCCCCGCCATCACTAGCCAGCGTGCCCAGTGAGGACCTGCAATGCGAGTGAGCCGACTCACACCACCGGAGCCGGGCAGCGTGCCAAAATCGATTTCAGGTAGTCGATAGTGCGCATTGCGTGCAGCCAGACGGAAATCGCACGAAAGGCTGAGCTCTAGCGCGCCACCAAGGCAATCTCCCTGGTGCGCAACAACGATGGGTTTTTCAATGCACTCAAGCTCATCGAAGAGCCGATGATAGGTGTCGAGGAACCAGCGACGATTATCCAGTGTGCTGCCATTGTCCGGCGGGGTAATCTCGGCAGTGACCTCGACACCTGAGGAAAAATACGCTCCATTGGCTGATATCAGCATCACGCGCAACGCTGAGTCTTGCGCAAAGCGCTCCACCGCCTCAGCCAGCGAGTGCAACATCGCCGGGCTGAGCGCATTGAATTTTTCAGGTCGATTGAGCCGGAACTCCAGCACACCCTCCACGGCACGCTCGATCACATGTTCGGTCATAGCAGATCTCCATTGCGACGCCTTCGACAAAAGCGCCGCAAACTAATTTGATTATTGTTTTATCGAGCCTACGGACAGCCCACGACCGGAACGCCTCCTGCAAATGGCTTCTACTTACAGACTAGCCTTGCTTTATGCCCCCCGTGCATGCCGGTTCACGCCAGCTTGTGCGCTGTCGCCAGTATTCGGCGGGCCTGTTTGAGATGGGGCATGTCGAGCATTTTCCCATCAAGAGCAAGAGTGCCAAGCCCCGGGCTCTCCTCAAATGCATTCACAACCCGCAGGGACCAGGCAATCTCTTCGGCACTAGGGGTAAAGGCAAAATTAATCGCCTCCACCTGGGACGGGTGTATGGCCAATTTACCGGTGAAACCGCGCTGTCGCGCCTGTCGTGCCTCCTCGACAAGACCATCAATATTGGCAAAGTCCGCCCAAATGGTGTCAATCGGTTGCACCCCCGCCGCCGCCGCGCCAGCCAGACACAAGGTTCGAGCCAACGTGCAGACGTGGTTGTACTCGCCATCCAGTTCACGATTGCTGCTGCCCCCCAGAGCGGCAGTGATGTCCTCAGCCCCCCAAGTCAGCCCCGCCAACCGGGATGAACAACCTGAATAGGAGCCAGCCGAGAACAGCGAGGCTGGTGTCTCAGTAACCACCGGCAGGATAGCGATACTGCCTGAGGAAAGACCGTCGCGTACCTCTAAGGCATCCAGCATATTGGCGAGCCTGACTACGTCCGCCGCCGAATCGACTTTGGGTAGCACCAAGCCGTCTGGCGCACCAGCCACAACCGCAAGATCGAGCAGCGCCGCCGGCGTGATCAACGGATTGATGCGCACCCATATTTGAGATTCGCGTTGGCGATGCGCGTGCAAATAAGCGAGCACCTGCTCACGAGCCAGGGCAGTTCGGTTTGACGCCACCGAATCCTCAAGATCGAGTATCAAGGCGTCAGCGCCAGAGGTCTCGGCCTTCAGCAGCTTGCGCTCGCTGTCGCCCGGCACGAACAGAAATGAACGCGAGGGTGTGCGACTCATTTAGAACGCTCCGAGAACAAGCGCCGCCCCAATATCTCGCGCATTATTTCCGAGGATCCACCAGCAATGCGACGAACACGCGCATCGACGTAGGCGCGGGCAATGGGGTATTCGAGCATATATCCGTAGCCACCAAAGAACTGCAAACACTCATCCACCAGTTTGCATTGCAACTCGGTGCACAGCATCTTGGCCGCCGCCGCGTCAACTGCATCTAATTTCTTCTCTAAGAGAAGTTCAATGCAGCGATCCACGAAAACCCGTTTGGCCAGGACCTCGGCACTGAGCTCGCCCAACTTGAAACGCGTGTTCTGGAAATCACTGATCGACTGACCGAACGCTTTTCGCTCGCGCGTATAGTCGACGGTCCACTGCAGCGCAGCTTCGGACGCCGTGATCGCGGACACGGCAATTGTCAGCCGCTCCTCGGCGAGCTTGCTCATGGCCATTGCGAAAGCTGTCCCCTCCTGCCCAAGAAGGTTACTAACAGGAACCCGCACATTGTCGAAAAACAATTCCGAGGTGTCCTGCGCCTTGAGTCCTATTTTCTTTAGGTTACGGCCACGCGTGAAACCTGGTCGATCCGCCTCGACCAGGATAAAGCTCATGCCTTTTGCGCCGGCTGAAGGATCGGTTTTGCAAGCCAACACAATGATGTCGCATAACTGGCCATTGGAAATGTAGACCTTCTGCCCGCTGATGACGTATTCGTCGCCCTCGCGCACCGCACGACAGCGGATATTCTTCAGGTCGCTCCCGGCGCAAGGCTCCGTCAGTCCCAACGCGCCAATAGCCTCGCCACTGACCATTTTTGGAAGCCAGCGGCCCTTCTGCTCTGCAGTACCAAAGGTGGCTATATAGGTTGCCACCATATCCGAGTGGATCGAGAAGCCCGGGCCGGTAGCACCGGCACGCGCCATTTCCTCGGTGATCACTACGTTAAAACGGTAATCAGGACCGCAGCCGCCATACTCCTCTGGCAAGTTGGGACACAACAACCCCGCAGCACCGGCCTTAAGCCAAAGCTCACGATCAACCATCCCCTGCTCTTCCCAACGCTCGTGGTGCGGCGTAATTTCGCGCTCAATGAACCGACGCACGCTGTCGCGGAACTGTTCGTGCTCGGTCTCAAAAATCGTGCGTGTGATCAAGGAAGCCTCCAGTTTTTTATAAGTCTTGCAGCGATACGAGGCGCATCGATTCCAGACTCTCGCCTGCGTACGAAACACAACCACTATCGAGAAAGGAAACCCTTCAGCTTACGCCTGAAGGAAGGCGGTACATCAACGCACTACGCTTACATGTACACACCATTTCGTCGTGTTGGTTGTAGCCCACGTGTTCGAAAACGATGATTCCATTGGTCGGACGCGACTTGCTTTCACGCTTGTCGAGCACCTTGGATTCCACTCGGATCGTATCGCCGATAAAAACCGGCTTCGGAAAGCGAACCTCGTCCCAACCTAAGTTGCCCACGGTCGTACCTAGTGTGGTATCGCCCACTGAAACCCCGACCACGAGCCCGAGCGTGAAAACGCTGTTCATGAGAGGGCGACCAAACTCCGTGCCCTTCGCATATTCCGCATCAAGGTGGATAGCGGCTGGGTTGTGGGTCATCGCGGTGAACAGAACATTGTCAGTTTCGGTCACCGTGCGTCGGATGTCGTGCTGAAAGACCTGCCCAACCGCCAATTGCTCAAAATACAGACCAGCCATTGCCACCTCGCATCCAACGTGAAAAAGGTCTATGAATTAACAGTGCTCGGAACCTTAACACAGCCAATTTAATATGCCAGCATAAGATAATGCAAGCACACCTCCACGCGAACCACTACTACTTAAAGCACAACAGATGTTGGTAAGAGGTAGATAAATGATCAAAATATGTGCTTGCACATATCGTATGCATTCATACTATAATTCTGGCCAAGGCGCTTCGTGACACACCTATGCCAACTACCTGAAGGGTTCTCAAGTGACTGCAATCCCCACAGACTTCGGCCTCACCGCCTACGGCGGATATATCCCACGACTGCGCATGCAGCGCACATCGATCGCCGCTGCACACAGTTGGATGGCTCCAGGCCTGCGTAATCAGGCCAAAGGGCAACGAGCGTTCTGCAGTTGGGACGAAGACAGCGTGACCATGGCGGTCGAGGCTGCTCGCGATGCCCTTCACGGACGTCCTCGCACAACGCTGCGCTCGCTGGTACTGGCCACTACGAGAGCGCCGTTTGCGGACTTGCAGTGCGCCAGCCTTGTCGCCAGCGCGCTGGCATTGCCTGGTGATGTTCAAACTCGCGACCTGGGACAATCCCAGCGCGCGGGAGTGTCGGGCCTGCTCGATGCATTGCAGAGCTCCCGTGGCCCCGCGCTATTTATCGCCAGTGATCACCCATCCAGCAAACCGGCCAGCACCCAGGAGCTGACCTACGGAGCTGGTGCGGCCGCCTTCACGCTCGGCAGTGAAGACGTTATCGCTCACCTGGTTGGCAGCGCCAGCCGCACCAACGTTTTCGTCGACCATTTCCGTTCCGCTGACGGTAGACATGACTATTACTGGGAGGAGCGTTGGATCCGCGACGAGGGCTACGCAAAGATAGTCCCCGAAGTAGTCAAGGCCGCACTGGATGACGCAAAGGTATCTTCCTCTGAAGTCAGCCACTTCATCATGGCGTCGTCATTGAAAGGCACTGCCGAATTTGTGGCAAAAAAATGCGCCATCTCCCCCGAAGCGATCAGCGATGGAATTATGGAGACCTGCGGGTATGCGGGCACCGCGCATCCTTGCCTGATGCTCGCCAAGGCGCTTGAAATCGCAAAGCCAAACGATGTCCTCGTGATCATCGGATTCGGTCAAGGATGTGACGTGCTGGTGCTGCGCGCGACAGATGCAATCGACTCATTCAAGCCGCGTCGGGGGGTCAGCGCCGCGCTGGCCGATGCACAAGTACATGAGAGCTATATGCGGTTGCTCGCCTATGACGGCGGCCTCGAATTTGAAAGTGGCATGCGTGGCGAGAAACAGCTGAAGACTGCATTCACCGAGCAGTATCGTTCGGCGCACCAACTGTCGAGCTTTGTTGCGGGCCAGTGCACCCGCTGTGGCACCGTTCAGTTTCCCCAACTCGCCTATTGCGTAGCGCCTGAGTGCCACGCTCCGGCCTCTGTCTTCAAGCCAGCCCCACTGTATGACGAACCGGCCAAGGTGCTGACCTATACAGGTGACTGGCTGTCATACCACCCCTCCCCGCCTTTATATGTAGGGTTCGTGCAGTTTGATATCGGCGCCCGACTTCTAATGGAGATTGTCGACGTCGGCGAAGCCGGCCTCGACGTGGGCATCCCGTTACACATGGTCTACCGCATCAAGGATGTCGACAAGGTGCGTGGCTATCCGCGCTATTTCTGGAAAGCCACGCCGTTCGTGGCATAACAAAACTGGAAAATATTATGGCAACGGGTATCAGGGACAAAGTCGCGATTATCGGCATGGGTTGCACGCGTTTTGGTGAGCGCTGGGACGTCGGCACACATGAGCTAATGGCAGAGGCATTCGAGGAAGCGCTGGCCGATGCGGGCATCGAACGTCAGCAGATCGAGGCCGCGTGGAGCGGCTCATGCATGGACAACGTCAACGTCGGCAACTCGGCAATCCCGACAGCGCTTGCGTTGCGGCTCGACGGGATCCCTGTCAGCCGCATGGAAAACATGTGTGCTACAGGCACTGAAGCGTTGCGTGGCGCGGCCTATGCGGTGGCATCCGGAGCGGTTGATATCGCCCTGGCCATCGGCGCCGAGAAACTCAAGGACACCGGCTACGGCGGCTTGCCCGCGCCATACAAGGGTACGTTGAATGACCTATGGCTGCCGCTTGGCTCTGCCCCGGCCGGATTTGCCCAACTGGCTTCAGGCTATCGTTCACGGCACGGAACGTCCAAGGAGGACTTGAAACGCGCCCTCGCCCATGTGTCCTGGAAGAGCCATCAGAATGGTGTACTGAGCCCAAAAGCACACCTGCGTAATGCGGTGACCATGGAGCAGATACTCAATGCACCAATGATCGCCGAACCGCTCGGTCTATTCGATTGCTGTGGTGTCAGCGACGGAGCGGCCTGCGCGATCGTTACCACCCCTGAGATCGCGCGAGCGCTCGGTAAGAGGGACATGGTCACGATCAAGGCCATCCAACTCAGTATCAGCTCGGGTATTGAGTCGACCACCGACAAATGGGACGGCAGCCAGGTGCGTAACACGCGAGTGGCGGCTGCACGAGCTTACACCGAAGCGGGAATTACCGACCCTCGCAATCAGCTTTCTTTGCTAGAGGTCCATGATTGCTTCTCCATCACTGAACTGGTGACCATGGAAGACTTGTTCATTTCCCATGAGGGCCGGGCCGTCCACGATATTCTGGACGGTTTCTACGACCGAACTGGAAACGGCGTACCGTGTCAGGTGGACGGCGGTCTCAAGTGCTTCGGTCACCCAATTGCCGCTTCGGGCTTGCGCATGGCCTACGAGGTCTATCAGCAGCTGTTGGGGCGCGCCGGGGAGCGCCAGCTATCTAGCCCGAGTTTTGGCCTGACTCACAACTTGGGTGGCGTGCCATATCTGGGCATAGCAGCGTTGTCGATTCTGGGATTGCACAGTTAATGACAGCCAATATTCAGGTGGGCCGCCCCCTCAAATCCTTGCAGCGCAATCGCTTCATCGACCCACAGGCGATGCCGTCGCTGATAAGGCCTGATGAGTGGGTGTTCGTACCTGGTTCCAGCGGGGCACCACTGGCGTTCATGGAACAACTGTTACACGATCCTGAGTTCACCCGGAACGCTCGCTTGCTCACCAGTTACGTTCCGGGCATCAATGCGCTTGATCTGGCAGGGATGCACCCAACCGGACAAGTGACGGGGCTGTTTATGCAGCCTGAATTGGCGGTCGCGCAGCGAGAGGGACGCTTCCGCGCGCTGCCGATATCCTACGCAGGCTTCGTGCGCCATATTACTGAACAGGTCGATATCGATCTTGCGGTTATCCAACTTTCGCCGCCTGACGAAAACGGCATGTGCTCCCTCGGCCCGTCTGTGGAGTTCACCCCAGCCGTTCTACGCAAGGCACGACGACGCCTCGGCCTGATCAATTTGCAGACGCCAATAGTGCGCGGATCTTACACGGTTCCTTTCAACTCACTGGACTATGTGTGTGAAGTTGATACACCGCTTCCGATCTATGACGTACCTTCCGACAGTGGCACAGAGGCCATTGCGCGACACATTGCCCCCTTGATCGAAGACGGCGCTGTGTTACAGACGGGGCTGGGCAAAGTACCCACAGCGCTGATGAGCATGCTACGCAGCCGTCGCGGCTTAAAACTGCATTCGGGCATGCTCTCGGACGGGCTGCTTGAATTGGCCGCAGCAGGCGCGCTCGACATGAATTACTTGCATACGTCCTGCGTACTGGTGGGCAGTCGAGCATTCTATGAAAAAATCCGTGACTTCCACCCGTTGCGAGTCGTTGGTTGCGACATCTCCCACGACCCGGTCCTGCTGGCCAAACTCGACCACTTCGTGACAGTCAATTCGGCGCTCGAGGTCGACCTGTTCGGTCAATGCAACCTGGAGATGACCCGCGGCGCTGCCATTAGCGGATGCGGCGGCGCGCCCGACTTTGCGCGTGCTGGCCGATTGTCACGCGGTGGTTGCAGCATCATCGCGTTGCACGCCACCCATAGGCGTGGCTCACGCATCGTACCAATGCTGGGTCCGCAAACAGTCACGACGCTATCCAGGGTAGATGTCGATTTCGTCGTCACCGAATACGGCGTTGCACGGTTAAAAGGTGCGAGCGTGCATGAGCGCGCCGAGGCCTTGATCCAGGTTGCAGCGCCCGAGTACCGCAGCGATCTGCAAGACGCATGGCGTGCCATCGCCAATCGTCTCTGACGCTACTTTCTTTCTCATTGCTGTACTGTCCGGAGTGCGTTTATGAAACTGCTTGAAGATAAAGTCATTGTCGTGACCGGCGCCGGCGCTGGTGTGGGTCGCGGTATCGCGATGGAAGCCGCCCGCCAGGGCGCTAAAGTCATCGTCAACGACTTGGGTGTGAGTATGGACGGCTCCGGCGCAAATGCCGGTCCGGCGCAAAACGTGGTTGCTGAAATCGAAGCGTTGGGCGGCACTGCGTCGGCCAATACAGACAGCGTCGCCGAGTGGGACGGTGCTCAGCGGATTATCCAACAGGCTATTGATCTTTACGGTCGCATAGACGGCGTGGTGAACAACGCAGGTAATTTGCGTGATGTCCTCTTCCACAAAATGACCGAGGAGGAATTCGACGCCGTCATCAAGGTGCATCTTAAAGGTACGTGGAATGTGTCCCGTGCTGCGGCACCTCACTTCAAGGCGCAACAGAGCGGAGCCTACGTCCACATGACCTCCACTTCGGGACTCATTGGCAACCTGGCGCAGGCTAACTACATGTCCGCCAAAATGGGGATTGTCGGGCTCTCCAAGTCCATTTCACTTGATTTGGAGAGATTTAATGTGCGCTCGAACTGCATCGCGCCGTTCGCATTTACACGCATGGTCAGCAGCATTCCGGCTGATACTCCCGAAGGTAAAGCCCGGATGGAAGTGAACATGCGCCTTGAGGCTGACAAGATTGCCCCGTTCACGTTAGCGCTGTTGACTGAGGGCGCCAGCCATGTGAGTGGCCAAATATTTGCCGTGCGCAATAACGAAATTTTCCTGTTTTCGCAGCCGCGTCCGATCCGCACGGCTCACAACAGCGAAGGCTGGACCGTAAAGACTTGCCTTGAACGTGCCCTCCCGATGTTCGAAGCCTCGTTCTATCCGCTGGACAAGTCGCGCGACGTATTCACCTGGGATCCGGTCTGAGGCTAGCGCTATGAACCTTGAAAAAGTGTTGGCCTGGAAGTTTCCAGTCCTCGAACATACGATCACAGCGCGCGACTGCATGCTCTACGCATTGGGTGTCGGTGTGGGTGCGCGGGCCGACTCTGACGAAGATCTGCAGTTCACCTTTGAAGAAGGCCTGAAGGTCTTTCCCTCCATGGTCAACGTCATCGCCCATCCGGGCGCGTGGATCAAGGAGCCTGAACTGGGCATTGATTGGGTGCGCATTCTGCATGGCGAACAATCGTTCGCCATCCACGGCCCCCTTGTTCCCGGCAGAACTTATACCGGCGCTTACCAGGTGACCGATGTGGTGGATAAAGGTCCAGGCAAAGGCGCAATGCTCTACCTGCGCAAGACCCTCACCGACAAAGAAAACGGTGAAGTGGTAAGCACTGTAACTTCCACATATGTCCTACGCGGCGATGGTGGCTGCGGTGGTACTTCGCAGAGCGCCCCAACACCGCGCGCCCTGCCCGAACGCGCGGCGGATAGAACTATCAGCCTTACAACACTCCCCCAGGCCGGACTCATCTATCGGTTGTCAGGGGATTACAATCCAATCCACGCATCGCCCGCGATCGCTCGTAAAGCCGGCTTTGACAAGCCCATCCTGCATGGTCTCTGCACCATGGGCGTGGCCACCCGTGCGCTTCTGCAGGGGGCCTGCAGGGACGATCCGCAAAAGCTGCGATCACTGAGCCTACGCTTTTCCGCTCCCGTCTATCCGGGAGAAACCCTGCAGACTGAGCTTTGGAAAGAAAGCGGCGGGGTCAGCTTTCGGACCACTGCGGTGGAACGACAAGTCGTCGTACTCAACAATGGTTGGGCCGAGCTCGCCTGAAAAAGGCAGGGGCATGTCAGTGCCCCCTGCCGCAGCGCCCCTCAAACGAGGACCGCTCCTTTGCACATCAAAAATGACGTTCATGTCACTCTGTTATTACGCACTTATTTGATCTAAAAAAATAACTTCGCGATTAGTTTTACTAGATTGCTGATAACCGCATACTGCCCGCAAAGAGCAAGAGTCGCTATCTGACCGAAATAATAATAAAAAAAGGGTTAATAATGTACGCAAGGCACATCGCGTTAGTCTCGTCAATTTTTGGCGGTATGCATTACGTTCCCATAGCCTCAGCCATGGCTTCTTTCGCCAATGACAGTCACCTGACCCTGCAGACCCGTAACTTCTACGTGAATCAGGATTTACGGGATAACCCTTCCAGTGGCAAACACAAACTGGAAGAGTGGGGACAGGGTTTCATGCTGCGCTTCAACTCCGGCTATACCGAAGGTCCGGTTGGTATCGGGGTCGACGCTTTGGGTCTGCTGGGCGTGAAGCTCGACTCCGGCCGTGGCACCAGCGGTACTGGGGCCCTGCCAGTCAGTAAGGAAGGGGACGTTGCGGACGAATTCGGCTCCTTTGGCCTGACGGCGAAGGTTCGTGCTGGCAAGAGTGTGCTTACCGTAGGGACGCAAGAACCGGTGTTGCCAGTGGCCTTCAGGGCTGACAACCGGCTACTGCCGCAGACTTTCGAAGGAGCTCAGATAGTATCGAAAGATCTTGAAAAGGTCACCTTGATCGCTGGCCAGTTCCGTAGTACTCGCCTGCGTGATTCCACGGGCAATGAGGACATGACCATGTTGGCGTTTACCAAGGGCGGCGGGTTGGCGGCCAGCACAGCAAGCGAAAGGTTCAACTATGCCGGATTCACCTATGATTTCCGCTCCGGTTTCAATCTTACTTATTATTACGCAAAATTGGAGGACAATTACAACCAACAATATGTGGAGTTGAACCACACGCTGCGGTTATCGGGTGATTGGCGCTTCACGTCCGAAGCGCGCTATTTCCATAGTGACGAAGAAAACAACAGCGGCATCGACAATCGAACTTTGGGTAGCATGTTCAGCCTTGGTTTTAAAGGCCACACCTTGGGCGCGGGCTATCAGAACCAGAGCGGTCGCACCGGCATGCCATTCATAGGCGGGACCGTCCCCTGGGCCCGCGCTTGGGGAATCTATCACCATTTTCTATATGCCGGGGAGGATACTTGGCAGGTCGAATATAGTTTTGACCTCGCCACCGTCGGCGTACCTGGGCTGACTCTGATGAACAGATATGTGCAAGGTGACAACTTTAAAGTCGGTAATGCGCAAGCGAATGAGTATGAATTTAACACTGATCTGACCTATGTCGTGCAAAGCGGAGCATTCAAGGATATTTCCCTGCGCTGGCGCAATATTAAGTACCGCGGCAACCATACCGTGGATCGCGACGAGAATCGAATAATCATAGGTTACGCTTTTAAGTTCTGGTGACCCGATGCAGGATTTATGAAGTCGGACATGGCGAGCAATCAGAAAAGTGCACGGTGAAATTTATATTGCGTGGCGCCAATACCTAATTAAACCAGACACCCCAACGAAATCTCATAAAAAATGGGTGACACTATGTACAACAGATCAGGAAAATATGCATCGGGACTCATACTATTCGCGCTACTCATGGCGGAGTGTTCAGCTGGGTACGAATATACAATGGTGTTCTCGGCAATACCGACATTCATAAAATTATTTGGCGACCCTATTAAGGTGGGGTGGTTGGTCACTGCATTCCTGCTTGTTTCAGCATCTGTGACAGCGATAGTGGCACGCCTTGGAGATATATACGGGCGTCGTCGTGTTTTGCTGATTTTATTGGTTATTGCGCTTTTAGGCTCTTTGAGCAGCGCCCTGTCTGAATCGCTCAATTGGATTATTGCAGGGAGGGCGGTGCAAGGTATTGCCGCTGCTGCACTGCCGCTTTGCATTGGGTTAGTACGTGAGAACTTCGCGCCCGACAAGGTCCCCTTGATGGTTGGCTTCATCCTTGCCGCTGCTTCGGTGTCTGCGGGTGCGGGCCTGGTTATCGGTGGATATATTGTCGATAATTATGCATGGCAAGCTCTTTTCTACAGTAGTGTCGGTCTCGCTGCGGCTGGCTTTGTTTTGGTCTGGCTATTCATTCCTCCCTCCAAGCCTGCCGGATTGACCGGGCCTATTGATTTCACTGGAGGAGTATTGTTCATCCTGCCGGTGGCCGGAGTGATGTATGCCTTGGCAAATGTCAAGGCATGGGGACTACTTGATGAGCGAACCTTAGGACTGATTGCCATCAGCGCATTACTGTTGTTTACCTGGGTGATGTATGAGCTTCGACACAAGGAGCCATTGTTAGACATTCGTCTGCTAGCCAATCGGCAGGTGGCGTTAGCTAACGTCAGTATTGTGTTAGCGGGGTTAGGTAGCCTGCAGATTTATCTGGTGTTCAGTATGTTTCTCCAGCAACCGTCGTGGTCAGGAGTCGGCCTCGGCCTCACGGCAACTGTTGCCGGTGTCATGATGCTGCCTTCGCAATTGGCAAGTGTAGTTTCTTCCCCTTTTAGTGGTTGGATTGCATCACGCTTTACTGCCCGGGATGCTGCGCTGATAGGTGTTTTGACCATGATGATTGCCTGGGGCGGATTGTTTCTACATCATTCAGGTCTATGGTATATATCAGGGGCAATACTTATAGCAGCGATAGGGTTACAAATTGTCTATACCGCATTACCCAACTTGATTGTCGAAGCCGTACCAGAGAATCGGACTTCTGAGGCGACAGGGATGCTCCAGGTTCTACGTGCCGCATCAACGGGCGTGGGTGGGTTGGTGGTTATTTTGTTAATGAATTCATATATCGTGTCAAGTCCAGAAACTGGATTGAATGTTTCTTATCCCTCATCTGCGTCTTATAGATTGGTTTTTGGCTTCGTTTTCTGCTGCTGTTTTTTGATGTTATTGGCCGTTCTGGCTTTACCCAGAAGACATAAGCATTATGAAGTGCCGCGGAGTTCGCCAGCAGTTGATGCGGCATACAAACGCTGATATTTGCTCGGCATGAGCATCTTTGCCTGTGTTTCATCGCCCTGTATCGCGCTATGTTCGGTCAAAACATCACGCAGAGATGCAGCGATCGCCAATGCGACGACCGCTGGCCTACTCTCGACGTATGTCCTACGCGGCGACGGCGGCGGCGGCGGTACTTCGCAGAGCACCCCCACACCACGCGCCCTGCCCGAACGCGCGACGGATAGAACTATCAGCCTTACAACACTACCTCAGGCCGGTCTGATCTATCGGTTGTCAGGTGATTACAATCCAATTCACGCATCGCCCGCAATCATCCGTAAGCCGGCTTCGACAAGCCAATCCTGCATGGTCTCTGCATCATGGGCGTGGCCACTCTCGCGCTTCTTCAGGGGACATGCAGGGACAATCCGCATAAGCTGCGATCGCTGAGCTTACGCTTTTCCGCCCCGGGCTACCCGGGAGAACCCAAACCCTGCAGACCGAGCTTTGGAAAGAAAGCGGTGGGGTCAGCTTTCGGACCACGGCAGTTGAGCGCCAGATCATCGTGCTCAATAACGGCTGGGCCGATATCGTATAAAAACCGGCATCGCCCACCTCCCTGAAGGTGCATCGCGCCTGCGATGCCCCCTTCTTTTCTACATCGTATGACGTGCAGCTTCAGCGGCACATATCGCGGTCCTAACATTCGAAGCGAGCATCTGGATAGACTGCAAACCAAGCATGCAAAATTCAGGATCGGCATGTGACATGTCAAAGCGTAGTCGGGCCTCCTGCATTGTCACCAACGTCTTAAACTGGTCCATGACCGCATAATATTTCAGCTGAAATTGAGATACCGTGTGGCCACCCGCCGCGACGTACTCGCGCATGAAATAATCAACCTGCGCGTGCGAGCCCAGCGAGGGAAGTAAGTAGGCCAAGTCTTCGGCGCGATCACCTATGTGCGCATGAGACCAATCGACCACATTGGCAACCAGGTCACCATCGAACACAACGTTATTCGGCGAGTAATCACCATGTACCAACACCGGCTCATCGTCGGATTGAGGCGCGTTGACACGTAGCCATTGCAGCGTCGCCAAAAGGATTGACGACGGAGCGGTATCGGAACTTTTCCAGAGATCAACCCACCGATCAAGATACCTCTGCGCCGCAACTCCAGCCCTCGGCTCGGAATCCGTCGGATCTATGAAATTGTCCTGAAGGACACCGTCACTCGCCTGGAGCCGGACACCGTGGATTTTTGCCAATTCAGACGCAAGGGCTTGGATCTGAGAGTTATTGAGTGATTGCAAATCAGCCCAAGACTCAAGTTGAGTGCCCGTCGGCCGACGCGATACTGAAAAGGACAATTGTTCTATCGAACGTTTATTTTCCAACCACATGGGCTCGGCAACCCTCATACCTTGCTGGTGCAGATACCGTAGTAATCGGAATTCATCAGCAACATTGCTCCGCAAGCCCAAGAGAACGTCGTCCTTCTGAATCCGACACACCAGGGGCCACCGACGCGAGTCGGCATCCTCAATCTCAAAGAGCAGCGCCGTATTGCCGAAACTGTCGAGCACGTGCCCGCATTGCAGCAAACGAGCATGAGTCAACGCGCCGCCCTGATTCCGCACTGAACGCTCGAGTATCGCTTGCATATCAGGTTGCCTGCTCCGGGGCGACTCGGGTAATGCAGGAAGCTCATACAAGCTTGCTTCCCAGCACATCAAGCTCAGCACTACAGCGTCGATCTCCGAGCCCCCGCCGACCGGGTACCCTGAAACTGCAACCAGATCAGCCAGGGCGCCCTGCAAACCATAAAACAGCGCACGGGTTGCTGCTTGATCATAAGAATGGGAGATTCTGGGCGGTAGCTTACAGAAGGATGAAGCATCTACCCGCCCTATAGCTATTGCCAGGCGTCCCCCTAGAGAATACCCACATTCGTACTGGTCGCGGACATCGTGCAACCTGTCGCCACGAACCAGCTCCGCCAGAATCGCATGCGCGGCCAAGTGATGCTCCCTGACGCGAAGGGGGTCGCCCAGCACCGCCAGTTTATCGATCGCCTGCTGCAAGCCGCTCAGGAGCCTGTGTTTCTGGATTTTCACGACAGGATTACTCCTCGCGCACGTCAAACGCCATCCATAACTGGTTAGGGCCGTAGGCGGTATAGTTGTCGATCCAGCGAACACTATCGGCAGCGCGTGCCATACGCATTCCGCTTAGGCGCCGGGTCAACGTCTGAAATGCAAGCCGTAGCTCACCCCGTGCAAGCTGGTTACCAATACACATATGGATGCCGGCACCGAAGCTCAGATGGCTGGCACTGTTCGAGCGATCCAGATCGACGTGTGCCGGGCAGGCAAACTGCTGCGGATCGCGATTCGCGGCGCCGAATCGCACCTCGACCATCGCCCCCGCGGGAATCGTTACGCCGCCAATTTCGACGTCAACAACCGCCCGACGGAACAAGGTTTGAAGCGGCGCGGTAACGCGTAACGTCTCCTCGACAAACGCCCCGGCACGCTCCGGATTACGATAAATTTCCTCGGCAAGCTCCGGGCGCTCGATCAGTGTCTTCATGCCCAGCGCCAACGTTGTTGTCGTCGTCTCGTTTCCCGCCACCAATATCTGCAAAATCAAGCTCTGCAACTCGCGCATGTCGAGCCGACGCCCATCGGTTTCGAGATTGACCAGGCGACTCAATAACAGATCGTCGGGCTCAGCTCGCACTCGCTCGACCTGAACCGCCATATAGCGCTGCATTTCGATGATTTCATGGGCCAGGGTAGTTTGCTGCTCCGGTGTCAGTACCGGATTCACGCTTTCCAAGGCCACATCGGACCAGCGTTTGAATTTCAATCGATCCTCGCTCGCTACACCAAGCTGCTCGGCGATGACGTACATGGGCAAGCGCACCGCAAACGCCTCGAGGAAGTCAATTTCTGCACAGCCGGCAAAGTCATCAATCAGAGCATCGATAATCTGCTGGATGCGTGGCTCCAGACCCACCACTTTTGGCGTGGTAAATACCTTGTCCACCAAAGTGCGATAGGTACGGTGGCCTGGTGGATCATTGGACACCAACGTATTCATCGGCAACCAGCCATGCGCCTCGAAAAGAGCATTGGCTTCTGGCGCCCATCGGTCCCCCATCACCCCGGTGTTGTTGCTCAACGCCGAGACTTTCAGCAACGCTTTACGTACATCGTCGTATCGCGTCAGGATGTAGTGACCGGACTTGGGATCAAGGTACACAGGCTGTTCTTCACGCAGCCGGTCGTAGGTAGGGAATGGGCAGGCATAGACTTCACGGTCGGTGAAGCTGACAGGCTGCTCAGGATCATTGTTATTCATTGTGGCTCCTGATATTCGAGTTTAATGGGGTCTGTGAACGGACTTCTGGCCAGTTGCGAGTATCCATCGCTCAGGCCGGTGCGACAGGCGCTAGCAACATTGAATCCTTGAGCGACACGCGAGTATCCGCCAGGACCGCAGGGTCGATCTGCGCGCCGTTTGCCACCAAAGCTCGGCCGTGTGCAAAGTCCCGGGCGGCATTCACGCAATCCAGGGCAATCACTCGTCCCTGGCGCAAGTAGATGACCGAGAAGCTGCGCGTGGCGATGTCGCCACGCACTACCTCCTGGTCGTAATTGGTCGACAGACCGACGGTCTGCAGCTTCAGGTCGTATTGTGTCGACCAAAACCACGGCACCGCGTGATAGGGTCGAAGATCGCCCATCAGGGTGCGTGCCGCGGTGGTGGCCATGTCCACGGCGTTCTGGACCGACTCCACCCGGATCTGCGCTCCCGCGGCGAATGAATTGGCGTGACGTGCACAATCGCCAATGGCCAGGACGTCAGGCAACCGAGTGCGAGCAAATTCGTCGACCAGGACACCATCGGCACAATCGACACCCGCCTCAACCAGTGGCTCCACGGCCGCAATGATGCCGACCCCGACGACGACCCATTCCGCCGGCAAGATAACGCCGCCTTCAAGTCGAACGCCTGATGCCCGCCCCCCGGATGTTTCGATGGCCTCAACCTTCGCGTCCAGCTTCACTTCAACACCCCGGGCACGGTGCTCAGCTTCATAGAACCGTGACAGCACCTCGCCAGCGACGCGGGCCAAGACCCTTTCACGGGCCTCGAGCACTGTCACGTGCTTGCCCTTTGCCGCCAGCGCCGCTGCCACCTCAAGGCCGATGTAGCCGCCGCCGATAATCACCACATGCAGCACATCGGCCAGCTCACGCCGCATCCAGTCCGCGTCAGCACGCGTACGCAGGCTGCGAACCCCCTTCGCCTGGGCGCCGGGACAGGTAAGCATGCGCGCGCGACCGCCGGTCGCCCAGACCAATCGTCCATAGCTCAGTGTCGTACCCGCGCTGGTTCGTACGGAGTGGGCATCTGGATCGATAGCGACAACGCGGCACGCGGTTATCACATCAACTGCGCGCTCACGCCAGAATGATTCCGGCCGAATCAGCAACCGCTCGAAGGTTTTGTCCCCACTTAAAAACTCCTTGGACAACGGAGGACGTTCGTAAGGCAAATCCGGCTCTTCGCCAAGCAACCCGATACTCCCAGTGAAACCAAGCTGGCGCAGCGTCAGCGCTGTATGAGCACCCGCATGGCCAGCACCGACGATCAGCACGTCGTAACTGTTTTTCATGTCATTCCTCCGGTGCCACTGTCACCCGCAGACCATCCAGCGTCTCATCGAATGGAATTTGGCAAGACAAACGAGAATTCGAGCTGCGCGAAGCGTTACCATCGAGCAGGTCGTGCTCTTGCTCACTGATTGGCGCAATCCTGTCCAAAAACGAAGGGTCGACGTACACATGGCAGGTCGCACATGAGCAGCACCCACCACACATGGCCAATAATTCATCGATACCTTGATCGCGAATCAGCTCCATCACGGAACGATCACCCGGAGACTCGATGATCACCTCATCGCCGTCCCGCCGCGTCACAATAAGTTGCGCCATATTGCAAATTTCCTAGTCGTTGGGGACGGCGGCCGACTGTCGGGCGCAGAGGGAATTGTTAAAGGTGTGAGCGCCAGCCAAGGCGATAAACGAAACAGCGGGGAATGACATGATGCCTCCTGAACCGGATGCCTTGGCTCCGGTCATGCACTTCTATTTATTTTTATACATATAATATCTAACGCATACTATTTTTCAGTATAAAACCTGAAAAACAGCCGACTCGTTACTTTGTAAAAAAGCGTATGTGCACCGCCAGATCCAAGGCGGTGCGCAGGTGCCCGATGCGGATCGGGTAATAAGCCAACAGTGCAGCATTGATCACTTCAGCATGCTCGTTACCAGCTTCCAAGCCAGCGACCCACTCTATGCAGGTGCGCCCTGGAGCGGCTTGCGAAAGCGTAATTCGCCCAGTCACTCCTATATTCTCCGGCCGACTACAATCGGTGATTGCATAGCCCAAGACATGAGTCTCAGCATCAAGGACCTCTAATCGTTCGACAGCCCACCAGTCGGTAAAATGCACGGTTCGCAAAGCGCCCACGCCTTGACCCGTTGCTTCGCAACACTCCACCATGGGATGCCAGCGCATCAAGCCAGGAAAGTCGGAAACGATGGCCCAAACGTTGTCGATTGGAGCGTCAATAATCTCGGTGATGGTCGCTTTCATAAAATCTCCTCGAGGGCACCGCCCCTACCATTCGGCCCGTCCGTAAACGAACCGGCGCGGCCACCAGTAGAACTGCAAACAGATTATATGCTTGTATACCATATGTAGCGCAATACCACCCTCAAACATTGCCCACTCGTATGGATCAGCCATGAAATCAGAAGGTCGCACGTCATGAAAATCGGTATCTCGATCCCTAACAACTGGGGCGCCCACGACGCAGGAAAGCTCGTCGACCTGGCGGTGCGCGCTGAAACCCATGGTTTCGCATCGGTGTGGACCTCAGAGCACTTGGTCAATCTCGCTTACGTACGAGCACGAATAGGTGACCGCCCCTATTTCCATCCGCTGGCGATGCTGTCTGCCATCGCCTCGCGCACACAGCGCATCGGCCTTGGAACGTCTGTACTCGTCTTGCCATTTCACCATCCTCTCGACGTTGCCAAATACATCGCAACCCTCGACCAGTTATCAGGCGGGCGAGTGATTCTTGGCGTTGGCGTTGGCAACGTGCGCGAAGAGTTCGACGTGCTGGGCATCCCTTGGGAAAAGCGCGGAGCGCTGACGGACGAAGCGCTGGATGTAATGCGTGCGGTATGGACCCAGGAGGCGGCCGAACATACCGGCCTGAAGTGGCGCTTCAGCGACGTCCACACCTCACCCAAACCCTTTGCCGAGCGTCGGTTACCAATCTGGATAGGCGGCATGAGCGATGCGGCCTTGAGTCGGGTAGCTCGAGTAGGTGATGGATGGCATCCCACCGGGCTTACACCCGACGAACTGCGCGCTCAACTGACTCAGCTCCGTCTCGCCACCCAAGCAGTCGACCGAGATCCAGCAACCCTGGACGTGTGCATGCGCTTCAACCTAGCGCTCGATGACGTAGAAGTCACCGACGTCGAATTGCGCTCGACTATTGACGGATATGACGCAACGCGCATCGTCGAGGTGGCATCAGCTTACGCCGCCGCCGGTGCGACTCATTTCATTTATGCACTGAATTCACATGAACCCGACGTGCTCAATTCAACTGTCGATGCGCTTGCACGGGATCTACTGCCTCACTTCCACGACGCTTGATGGATGCACCGCCCCCTAACATGGGGGCGGGCATGGCTGAATAGCCCCTCCAGGAGATTTCAGAGTCAGCGAATACCTGCTCCTGTCAGCCCTTCGGATGAGAAAAAATTATCCGGCTTAGGGGAAGACTTGGCGGCACCGGCGCCTGCATTACCGTGGACGCCTTGAACGGACCAGACACCCGTCTGCAAGTCCAAGTTGAAGGTACCTTCAGCCACCATGCCGCCCTCCTCTTCGGTGTAATACGGCACGCCATGCAAGCTGACTACGCGATAAAGCTTGTTTGCCGCATCGTAGTTCTCCGCAAGGCCGGTCGCATAGCCGTCCTCATCCCAATAAAACATACGACGTGGATAGACGTGCCGGAAACCGGGCTTGAGCTTGGCTTCCACCGTCCATACACGACGCAGTTCCCAGCGGATACAGTCCGGATTGGGGAAATTCTTCGTCGACACGATTCGAGCATCGTCACACCCTGCGCGATCGTAGATCTTGAAATTGTTGGCCATGATGAGCTTTTCTTTTTTGCCCACCAGCTTGAAGTCGTAACGATCCAAGGCGCCGGAGAATGCAAGCGCGTCATCCATTGTGGCAGAGCCCCCGCCCGAAGGAGACGGGGTGTCATAAGCCAGGTCTGGCGACAATTTCACCCGGCGTTGACCAGGAATGTATTGGTAGGCCCGGCGGCCGAGATTCTTTACGTCAAGCGGATCGACAATTACCAATTTTTCGCCCACCTTGCGAGTGGGAGCGTCGGAGTCAGCCCGGAACGCCCAGTACACAGTCTTGCCGACGGCTGGTGCAGTTGCCTTTGGATCGTAATAAGGCGACTGCTGCCAAAGCCGATTTCCTCCGACGTTGGAGACCGTACCGTTAGTGGCCACCACATACGAGTTGGAATAGCCCTGCCAGGCATGACCACGAAAGGCCGTCAGGTGGTTCCACATAACCTGAGCGCCATTTTGCGGAACGGGAAAAGGAATACCGCCCCAGCAATTTTCGATCAGCGTGTCGTTATCCACGCTTTTACAGTCTTTGGCGTTCTTCAGCGTGTTGTCGAGCATGTACTGGGGAAAAACCGTCGAGCGATGAGTTGGATAGACATCCATCCTAAAATTGGGATAGGTCTTGAATATTTCGACGAGGCCATCGAGTTTGTCGGCATATTGGGCCACATTCTGCGCGGTAATCGAGTAGAGCGGCTTCTCGTCGGCAAAGGGGTCAGGCCGCGAATAGGGATCTCTTGGATTCTTGCCGAAGCCTGCCGGCATTTTCAACCCTTCGCCCGTATAAGCTGGAATCGTGCCCTCCTTGTTACCCGCCCTCTCGGCACCGAATGGGGTAAGTACGGAGCCATCCAGCTGTTTTGCGTCATCGGCAATCGCGACAATGGACCAAGCAGAAACGCTCATCGCCAGCATGAATGGCGCCAGGTATTTGGGGTTGTAAATCATATAATGCCTTCTTTTACCGGAGGGTATTACGGGCGTTCACGGTCAAGTTCGATTGCGCCCAATTAACGTTGACGAATCAGCAGATAGAACCGGCGCTCATGATTTCAGGCGGAACGGTGGATCGCACCACTCGCTTACGGAACAGCCATTCGCCATCCTGGCGTACGTAGCAATCCTCGTAACTGATCTGATAGCGCATGCGGCACTGATCGCGCGTCACTGCTTCAACCAGCGCCAGCACACTACCGGTTGCTTCATCGGAGCCCACGCCCGCGACCAAAATGTTCGGCACCAGATGCGCGGCATATAGCACGCTGGCAGCAAGGATTTCAGCGTATGCACGGATGGCCGCTCGGCCTTCATGCACACCGAAACCAAGGGGGCGCTCATCCAGCACTGCGTCCTCGGTGAACAACGCCACCCACTCATCGACCTGATGAAAATCGATGTACTGAGCGTATCGATGGTTGAGCTCTTGGAGGGCGATTTTGTCCGCAATTAACATGTTCTGCTCCTGGCACTAAACAGCCGCGCCATCCAACGCAGCAGTCTTGCCTGCAAGACGCCCGAAGGTCAGCGCATTGGCGATGCCGATACCGCCACCAATGTATCGACGCCCTAACGTGCATCCGAGCACCTCCCCTCCCGCATAGAGTCCTGGGACGGGTTCGCCGAATCGATCTCGTACACGCCCGTGATCATCAATATCGAGCCCGGCATGACAGGAAACCAAGGCCGACGCCCGGATCTCGACCGCGAAAAATGGCCCGGTGCGAATCGGGTAGATCCTCTTGGCCTTTTTGAAGAACTCCGGATCCTCGCCTTGATCGGCGTAACGGTTATAGCGAGTGATTGAAGCAGCCAGGCCGGCGGGAGAAATGTCAGCGCGCCGAGCCAGCTCTTCGATCGAATCAGCCACCTTCACACGCCCGGTCTCGACGTTTTTGCGGATGGCTGCAATACGCCAGCTATCGGAGCCGGGATCGTTGATATAGTGCTTGACGACGTTTTCGTCGGCGCATGCCTCCAACATTGCCGGCTCATCAAAGATTGCGAAACACCGCAGCTCAGGCTGCTCATTGAGCAAATAGCCCGACACGGCATAGGAAGCGTCCTCCGGGATGAAGCGGTGGCCATCGCGATTGACGACCATTGCCCATTCAGGAAGAAAAGCTTCAAGGTTCGGCGCAAAATTAGGCGAAGGCACGAGCAAGCCATTGTCGATGCCGGTCAGTTGCGCGCCGACCTTCTCACCCAATGCAATACCATCGCCCATGTTGTAAGGCACGGCCGCGTAGATCGAAAAGAGCCGACTGCCATGGGCCGCAGCGGTTGGCCACAACCGTTTGATCATTTCCGGGTTGTTGCCGAACCCACCCGTCGTGACGATCACTGCTTTGGAGCGCAATTCGATGCCCTCGGAACGAACGCCGCAAACCCGGCCTTCTTCAAAAATCAGGTCCGATACACGCGCTCCCAACGCTGTCTCGACGCCAAGTGCTCCGGCGGCGTTGATCAGCGATTGAATGATTCCGAACCCAGCACCAATACACTGATGCCCACGTGGACAGCCTCCCACCCCCGACTCAACAATAAGGTTCGGTGGAAACTCATTACCCAACTCAATCAGCCATTCGATAATCGAGGCACCGCTGTCCGCCAGGGTCTTGGCCAGGGCGGGCCGGATCGACCATTGATTGAGCGACATCATGTATTGGTACATCGCTTCGGCTGAGTCCTTGATCCCGGCTTCACGCTGAACTGCAGTACCCGCCGCATAGACGACGCCGCCCGCCAACGCGGTTGCCCCGCCCAGCTTGCTGTCAGCCTCAATGACCATGACGGACGCACCAGCCATCCTAGCGTGACAGGCGGCTGCCAGCCCTGCGCCACCACCACCCACAACGATCACGTCAAAATCAATTGCCACGTTCTAACTCCTTCTCGTTGGCGTCGCAGGCACGAGCGCATGTGCGACACGACAGCATTCGCAATTGCCGACAGCACAGCTTTTGATTGTCTGTTTGTCAGCTAGGTCGAGGCAGCCAGGCACACCCACGCCTGGCTCAAACTCTCAGCGTATTCCTGAGCCGGACATATCTTCGGGTGCAAAGAAGCGCTCTGGTTTTGGTGCCGCTGGCACCGTCCCCGAGCCAACGTTCCCATAGGCGCCCATCAACGCCCAGACACCCGTTTGCAGATCCAGGTTGACGGTGCCCTCGTTCATCACGCCGCCATTTTCTTCGGCGTAATATGGAATGCCATGCGAGCTCACAACGCGATAAAGCTTGTTGGCCGCGTCGTAGTTCTCTGCAAGACCGATTGCATAGCCATCCTCATCCCAATAGAACATGCGACGCGCATAGACATGCCGGAAGCCGGGCTTAAGCTTGGCTTCCACCGTCCATACTCGGCGCAGTTCCCAGCGAATACAGTCGGGATTGGGGAAGTTCTTCGTCATGACCTTGGCGTCGTCGCAACCCGTATGATCGTAGAGCTTGAAATTGTTGGCCATGATCAGCTTTTCTTTCTTGCCCACGAGCTTAAAGTCGTAGCGATCCAAGGCACCAGAGAACACAATCGCGTCGTCCGTCGTAGCTGCACCGCCAGCCATAGGAGCCGGCATGTCATAGGCCAGATCGGGCGAAAGTTTTACGCGGCGCTGGCCAGGAATGTACTGGTAGACGCGGCGACCAATGTTCTTGACGTCGAGCGGATCGACGATCACAAGCTTCTCGCCCACTTTGCGAGTGGGTGCATCGGCGTCAGCCCGAAACGCCCAGTACACTGTCTTGGCCACGGCCGGCGATGCCGCTTTCGGATCATAGTAAGGCGATTGCTGCCAAATCCTGTTGCCACCAACATTTGTCACAGTGCCATTTGTGGCCACTACATAGGAGTTGGAGTAGCTCTGCCAGGCATAACCACGGAAAGCTGTCAGGTGGTTCCACATAACCTGGGCGCCGTTCTTCGGTGTCGGGAAAGGCGTGCCTCCCCAGCAGTTCTCGATCAGCGTATCCCCTTCTTTCCCCTTGCAGTCAGTGACATTCTTCAACGTATTTTCGAGTACATATTGAGGAATAAATGTCGTGCGATGGGTCGGATAAACGTCCATCCGGAAATTAGGATAGGTCTTGAACACCTCGATGATGCCGTCGAGCTTGTCGGCATATTGAGCGGCATTTTGCGCGGTAATCGAGTAAAGCGGCTTCTCGTTAGCAAAAGGATTGGGGCGCAGATAAGGATCTTTCGGGTCCTTACCGAAGTTGGGCGGTGTCTTCAAACCTTCGCCTGTGTAAGGTGGAATCGTCCCTTCCTTGTTACCGGCCTTCTCGGCACCGAATGCCGTGAGTACAGGGCCGCCGAGCTGACTTGCGTCTTCAGCAAAAGCAGAGATGGACAAACTGGAAACGCTCATAGCGAGCATGAGCGGCGCCAGGTAATGGGCTCTACGAATCATTTGATGCCTCCCTCTACAGGTATGTTTATTGTTTTCAGGCACTTCTGATGCAGATGTTGCAGTCTTTCAACTGCAGCACAGTTCAAACCTCGGTTTGCTACACAACGAGAGGCTGGATTGCAGTTGCAAGCACCTGCAGGCGATTGAGATTCCAATCACCAGTCACTTCAGGCGCTCCATCTGGACCGGTCTTCGCCGGGTCCGACGTCAATACGTTGAGCACCACACGTGTGGCGCCCGCCTCAGTGAACTCGGTAACGCGACGCAGCACATCTTCCGGTGCGCCCCAGGCAAGCACCGAGTCGATCAACCGATCACTTCCTCCGCCCTCGGTACACTCTGCCCGGTCAAATCCGGCATGCTCGAATGCATCTTGGTAGTACGGCAGAGCCAAATACATGGCGAGATAGGCCCGCGCGATCCGCCGGGCCTCGCTGGCGTCGGATGTCATCACACAGAGAATTTGCGCGGTAAGGTCCAACTGTGCCCCGATACGCTCACGCGCTTGCGCCACGACAGCGGACGGCATCATCCAGGTCAAGATACCCTGGGTGCGCGCCACGGCCAGTGCTTGCAATCCCGGCGCATGGGCGGCGATGTACAGAGGCGCGGTCACGTCTGGTTTGAGCGCCGCCAACCCAACTTCGGCCATATCCTCGAGATAGGCCTTCATTTTGGGCAGTGGAGCTACCCACTCCTGTTTTCGTTTGGCAATCACGGCAGGATTGGACGCGCCGAGACCCATGAAGAACCGGCCAGGATACAACTCGGACAACGTTTGCAATGCCTGGACGGCTGACGTCGGATCGCGCCCGTACGCCGTCGCGACACCCGTACCCACTTTCAACTTTGTGGTATTGGCGAGAATAAATGATGCCGCAATGAACGGTTCCCGACCAAACGCATCGAGCAACCAAACACTTTCAAAGTCGAGCTGCTCAATACTCTGGGCGAGCTTCGCTAACTGCGGGCCGGGCAGGAAATTGGTGGATCGATCAAGCAGCAAGCCAATTTTTGCCATTTCAGTACTTCCTATTCTTATATTCGGTCACAGTCCTGCGCCTTCACGACAGGCAGGACGACAAAAGTGTCAAGCCGTCTGTGCCTTGGCGAAGTAGCGTCGGTAACCTTGCAGGATGCCGTCGGTCCAGGTGCGCTCAATGATGGAGCGCATAAGGTCGAGATCAGCCGGCTCCACGACATCGAACTCGGCTTTGAATGTCATCAGCGTCTTACCATCGGGCAGCGTGTCGAGCACGGTCGTCGCCAGATAATTTTCGAACTCGCTGCGCAATACCGCCCCCCCCGGATTCGGGCGGTAAACCATGTCGTAGTAGATGCGTCGGGTCTCGTTGTTCTGCAACAACAGGGTCTCGTCGACCATCGAACCGGTCACGTGACGAACGACTCGCGTGCGCGGTACATCCTCGGGTCCGCCTACCAATTCGACACTGGCAAGATCCGGCCCGGGACGGCCGCCATCTTCCGGCTTCACCCACCATCGCAGCAGACCGGCCCAGTCGGTCAAAAGCTCCCAAACTTGATCGATCGGAGCGTCGACAATACCTCGCACCTCGGCGTGGCCTCGTTTGAACTTGCGCATACGGCTTGCCTCCAGAATCGCAGAATCAACCGCCCCCAGAACGCCTGGAGCCAGCTCAGAATCCATCATTAGAGAAAGGTCACATCCAGCGTCTTCGTCTTCATATGCACCTGCGAGCTACCCGCCGGGTACTGCTCGAAAACGCTGCGATCGACATTCATACCGCTGAACTGCTCCATGACCATGGCGTCGCTACTGCAATCCAGCATGCGTTGCTGAGTGTCTTTGTACCAATCGGTCTGGCGCATCCGATTGACGAAATCTTCAGACTTCCAAGAGGCGATCGCCACCCACTGATTAGGATTGCGCGCCCAACCATGGAAAGCGAAATTGCAGCCTTCCTCGTACCAAGGCTCCGCGTTTCTCGCCAACTCCTCGAGCGCAGCAATAAAGTCGTCGCGTCGCGCAGGATCGACAGTGAAGCGCGAGAGAAAACAGTTCGCATCACGTACCCACTTACCCATCGAAATACTCCTTTCAATCTGGCAGCGACAACAGTCCCCGCTCAGTCATTCACGATATTGAAATCCGCTAAATTGAAAAAAACTTACCATATGGTATGCCTGCGTACAACATTTAATTCTCATAGGTTAATGGAGCTCTCCATTGCCGCGTACTGAGCCGTAAGGTGCGTAAATAGGCCTATTTAGTGGGCGATAAGCCAAACCAAGACAAAGCCCCTTATAAGGGTTTTTTGGCATTGCATTACGTCAAGTAAAATATGCTATGGTACTAATCACTTAAGCAGACATGAAAAAAAGCCAGCCCGAGAACGAGGTGAAGTTGAGCGCTCCTCCCCCGACCTGGCGTGCAGGCCTGCTGCGGTTGTGACAGGCGCATGCACCACGACAACTCATGCGTTACAAGCGCTCTATAGCGCGCCGTACGGAGCACCGCTGGCTGAAAATCCACATTCACTCACCAGCTTTACAACGATCCCGGCGCACTGCCGATTGACTTCAACCAAAGAGCCTTAGCACATATGGAAACCAAACCTTTGTTGGCGATTCTTGGCGGCACCGGCGACCTCGGGTCAGGCCTCGCTCTACGCTGGATCACTGCCGGATACCGGGTCATCATCGGCTCACGCGAACGCCAGAAAGCCACGGCAACCTGCAGCGAGCTGTGCTCGATCCTTGCCGAGCGTTACGTAGACGCATCACTGCTCAGCGACATGGATAACGCCGGCGCAGCGGCGGCTGCCGACATCGTGGTGCTGACAGTCCCGTTCAGTCACCAGCAGTCCACTCTTGCAGAAGTCAAAGAGCAGCTCGCCGGGAAAATCCTCATCGACGTAACCGTTCCGCTGATGCCGCCCAAAGTCGGCACCGTGCAGCTGCCCTCAGCAGGTTCCGCGGCCCAGACCGCGCAGAATTTCCTCGGGGATAGCGTGAGAGTAGTTTCCGCTTTTCAGAACGTCGCAGCCGATCATCTGAAGTCTGCGCATGACCTCGAATGTGACGTTTTAGTTTGTGGTAACGATCCCGAGGCTCGGGCAGCGGTAGTCAAGCTCGTTGAGGCTTGCGGCACGAGAGGTTTCCAGGCGGGGCCGATTCAGAATGCCGCTGCGGCTGAGGCTCTAACCTCGCTACTGATCACCATTAACCGCCAGTTCAAATGTCACTCTGGCATCCGACTCACTGGCGTGTAGAGGGTCGGTACATGAACGCCCATGTGGAGATGTCTCGATGATTGCGCCCAAGTACGTCGCTCTGTCAGGGGGTGTAGGCGGCGCCAAGCTTGCCTTTGGCCTGGCACGCGAGCTTCCTCCGGAGCAACTGCTGATTGTCGCCAACACGGGTGACGACTTCGAGCACCTTGGTCTGCGGGTATGTCCAGACCTCGACTCGATTACCTATGCACTCGCCGGATGCGAGAATCGTACACAGGGATGGGGTATCGAAGGTGAAAGCTGGAATTTCATGGAAGCCCTGGCTCAGCTCAATGGCGAAACATGGTTTGCGCTGGGCGACCGCGATCTTGCCACCCATGTGATGCGCACGCTAAAGCTGCGCGCAGGCGCTTCGCTGACGCAAGTCACGCAAGCGCTGACCCGAGCATTGGGCATCAAACATCACGTGGTTCCAATGTCCGACGATCCAGTATCAACATTTGTTGAGACAGATTCAGGGACGTTGAATTTCCAGGACTACTTCGTCCGCCAACGCTGCGCTCCGCGTGTGACTTCATTCAGCTTCGTCGGGACCCAACAGGCTGCAATTCAGGCCGACTTGCGGGCAGCACTAGCCTCGCCCGAGCTGCGCGCGGTCATCCTGTGCCCATCCAATCCATTTGTCAGCGTCGGCCCTATCCTGGAACTGCATGGAATGCGCGAACTTCTCGCACAGTCGAGCGTGCCAGTAGTGGCAGTTTCCCCGTTTATCGATGGCAAGGCCGTCAAAGGCCCGGCAGCAAAAATGATGCAGGAGCTCGGCATGCCGGTGACTAACGCCGCACTTGCCGAGCACTATCGAGGCACCGTGACGGCCTGGGTAATTGATCATCATGATCGTGACCAAGCCCAAGATATACGCGACCTAGGCTTCGATTGTCGGGCAATGCCGACCCTGATGAAAGACGATAACGATCGAACCCTGCTGGCCAAGTCTGTTGTGGAGTATTGCAATGAACTCATCCACTGAAGCCGTCTGGGCCGTGGTGCCTATCAAATCATTTTCTCAAGCCAAAACACGTCTTTCTTCTTTGCTGACGTCTGATGACCGCCAACGACTGGCGTGTGCAATGGCCGACGATGTGCTCCGCGCGATCCGCGCTTCAGGCGTGGCGGACCAGCTTTGCATTCTCACAGATTGCTGCTCACCGGCGATTGACGAGCTCGCAAAGCGGTACGGAGCCTTAGCGTTGCTGGACCGACAAGTCGCAACAATACCAAGCCTCAATGCTGCAATCGTGGGCGTAGCAGAATTAGCGCATGCAAAAGGGGCCGATACCGTCATGGTCGTTCACTCAGACTTGCCGTTGCTCAACGCGACCGCACTGGTAAACGTCATGCAAACCTGGCACTCGCTGCCTGCCTCGCGGCGGGCCGTATTGGCGCGCTCAAAAGACGGCGGCACCAGTGTTCTCCTGGTAAATCATGCGAAATCATTCGCTTATCAGTTCGGGGCCGGCAGCTTCGCTTTGCACCGTGCTGAGTGCGCCCGTCTAGAGCACACCATCGCCACTATTGAGCAGCTTCCAACAGTCTTGGACATCGATACACCAGACGACTTTGAGCTCTTGCGCCTTGCCGCGCAGGCTGGGCGCTGTGGGCCGCACACCACCGCCGTTATTGCTGCGCTCTACCCTTTCAAATCGATGCACGCGATGGAGCCTGCGCTATGCATGAACTGACACAGATCCTCCAGGCAGCCGCGTCCGGCGTTCTGCCTACGTCCGAGCAGGCTTTGGCGCTCGCTGATTACGACGACATGCCCGAACTGATGGCCGTCGCGTCCAGCATCCGTGATCGCGGATCACGAAACGTCGTGACTTATTCGCGCAAGGTGTTTTTACCACTGACACGGCTGTGCAGGGACGTCTGTCATTACTGCACTTTTTCTCGACAATCGCCCTCGGTCGATTCTGCCTATTTGACGCTGGAACAGATGCTCGAGACTGCCCATCAGGGCGCCCGCCTGGGCTGCAAGGAGGCCCTGTTCACGCTCGGAGAAAAACCTGAACTGCGTTACAAAGCGGCACGCGAAGCCCTGACTCGCCTCGGATTTGCCTCCACCATCGACTACGTCGTGCACGCGGCAGAAACCGTGCACCGCGAGACCGGCCTACTGCCTCACATTAACGCTGGCTGCCTGACAGAGGAGGAGCTGACCAAACTTCGGCCGGTGGCCGCATCAATGGGTTTGATGCTTGAGTCGGCGTCGGAGCGCCTTTGCGAGCCCGGTATGCCTCACCACGGCAGCCCGGACAAACATCCAGCGCCACGCCTCGCGACACTGGAGGCCGCAGGGCGCCTCAACGTGCCAATGACCTCGGGTATCCTGATCGGAATAGGTGAAACCCGGCTCGAACGTATCGAAGCACTGCTGGCGTTACGTGACATCCACGCTCGTCACGGCCATCTGCAGGAAATTATCGTGCAGAACTTCCGCGCCAAGCCTGGCACCCTCATGGCCGACAAACACGAACCCTCACTCGACGACTTGTGCTGGACTATCGCCATGGCCAGAGTTGTGTTCGGTAGCGACATGGGCATCCAGGCGCCGCCGAACCTGTCACCTCAAGGGCTTCAGAAAATCGTCGCGTCGGGCATCAACGACTGGGGCGGGATTTCGCCGCTGACCGCCGACTTCGTCAATCCCGAAGCACCATGGCCGCACCTTGAACAACTGGAGCGCGATACTCGAGCAGCCGGAAAGCATCTGCAGGAACGGTTGACGATTTACCCTTGCTACGCAGCCGACACGGCACGCTGGGTTGACCCTGGCCTGCGTGTCGCCATCCTGCACAGCATCGACGCCGAAGGCCTGGCCCGCACCGACAACTGGAACGCTGGCGGTGCACTTCAACCGCCGACGGCGGAAATCAGCCGCCTGCGTGCACCACAACCTGCACTTGTCTCGCCAGACATTACTGAGATTCTACGGCAGGCGACCGCTGGCCAACTCTTGAGCGAAAAGGAAATCGTGCGCCTGCTACAGGCACGCGGCGAAGATTTCACCCAAGTTTGCTACAGCGCCGACAAACTACGTTCGCAACAATGCGGTGAAAGCGTAGGCTTCGTGGTCAATCGCAACATCAATTACACGAACATATGCACGTTCAGTTGTTCGTTCTGCGCCTTTTCGAAAGGCGGAAAACGCAGCCACCGAGGATCGGCCTACGACCTCGATAGCGAGGAAATAGCCCAGCGCGTGCGTGAGGCCTGGGACCAGGGCGCGACTGAGGTTTGCATGCAGGGAGGCATTCATCCGTCGTATACCGGCGAGACTTATCTGCGCATCCTCAGAACAGTCAAGGCAGCCGCTCCTCTGATCCATATTCATGCCTTTTCGCCACTGGAGATCTGGCAAGGTGCGCAGACGCTAGGGCTGACGCTCAACGACTATCTATCGCAACTGAAGGAAGCCGGGCTGGGGACCTTACCGGGCACTGCGGCGGAAATCCTTGATGACGAGGTGCGCGCAACGCTGTGCCCAGACAAGATCAACACGCAACAATGGTTGGAGGTGATGCGCTGCGCGCACGGTTTGGGCATCCGCACCACCGCGACCATCATGTTCGGCCACCTGGAGCGGCTGGAGCATGTGGCGCGCCACCTGATGCGCGTACGTGAACTTGCGGCGGAGACCGCCGGTATTACCGAGTTCGTACCCTTGCCGTTCGTGCATATGGAGTCACCGCTATTCACCCGCGGCAAAGCTCGTAAAGGCCCAACTTTCCGCGAAGCGCTGTTAATGCATGCCGTTGCACGACTCGTGTTGCATCCGCATATCCGCAACGTACAAGCCTCCTGGGTAAAACTTGGCCCGAGCGGTGTTCAAGCCGCTTTGTACGCTGGCGTGAACGACGTTGGCGGCACATTGATGAACGAGTCGATAACCCGCAGCGCGGGTGCCGTGCATGGCCAGGAAATGAGTCGAGATGAACTGTCGGCCCTTATCGAAAGCCATCAGCGTGTTGCCAGACAGCGCACCACTCTTTACGAAACGCCCTCGGTCGAACGCCTGAGCGCAAACCAGACATCCCAACGCATCGCATTGTTCGCGCTGATCTGACAACGCGGTCCGAACCACACATATAAAAACAAGGAAATTATGATGGGAAGAGTGAACGGGAAAGTGGCAATCGTCACGGGCGCAGCGCGGGGCCTGGGCGCAGCTCACGCACGCCAACTGGTCGAGCAAGGGGCAAGGGTTATGCTCACCGACGTGTTGGACGCCGAAGGCCAGGCAACGGCAGCCGCACTGGGCGACCAGGCTCGCTACATGCATCACGACGTCACCAATGAGCAAGAATGGCAGCAGGTCATCAACGCGACTGAGGACGCTTTCGGCCCGGTTTCGGTGCTCGTCAACAACGCCGGCATCGTCGCCTACAGCCCAATCGAAACGATGCTTGAATCAGAGTATCGGCGGGTCATTGACGTCAACCAGGTTTCAGTGTTTCTGGGCATGAAGACGGTAATCCCATCGATGGTGCTGGCCGGCAGCGGCTCAATCATCAATATCTCATCGGTTGCCGGTCTCATCGGAGCTGGCTACGCCCTGGCGTACACCGCGTCAAAGTTTGCAGTGCGCGGCATGACTAAGGCGGCAGCCGTCGAGCTGGCGCCACGAAATATCCGCGTGAACTCGGTACACCCGGGGCTAATCATGACACCGATGACGCAGCCGACACCCGAATCAGAGGCAATCGTCGCGCAATTCATTGCCGGGACGCCATTGGCTCGGGCAGGCACGCCTGACGAGGTAGCCAGCATCGTACTGTGGCTTGCCAGCGATGAGTCATCGTTCTCCACCGGCGCCGAATTCATTGTCGACGGCGGGATTAGCTGTCAATGACGAACGTCGCCGCGACCAACGAAGGCAAGCCGACTGGGGACACAATGGATGCCCGGTCCGACGACTTGCCTCATAACGTTACGAACAACTGGGAATGGCAGTTAGTCGTTGCGGCGACTGAAGTCGCGTGTGGTCCTGTCGGCGCGCTGATCGAGAACACCGGCGCCGAAGACTACAGTCCGATCAAGCTGATGCGCGAGCCAGACTACGGCGCGTGATCAACCACACGCCGTATTTCTATCCGGCTCAACCCAGGTGGCAAGCACAGAATTTATTGCCGTCCAGATCCCGAAAATAAGACATATAAAAGCCAGGACCGCGCTCACCCGGCGCCCCTTCATCGGTGCCGCCCAGCGCAAGCGCTTGAGCATGGAATTCATCAACTGCACCTCGACTGGGCAGCTCCAGAGCAACCATCGCCCCGTTGCCAGACGAGGCAACCTGGCGATCGAATGGTGTAAGCACCCCCAACACTATCTTGCCATCTTTGCCGAAAAGCACCCCGCCGCGCGGATGATCGGCGAGTTTGCCGACGCCCCCTTTCGCGAGGAGCCGGGTAAAGAACGGAATCGACTTTTCAAGATTGTTCGAACCGACAGTTGCGTAGCTCAATATCATGTGTCCATCCTTAAAGCCGTGGATCCGGCAGATATTTTCAACGAGGATTCACACTACTCAACCAGCGTATCGGGTTGTGCAAGCGCAGCGGCGACATGGACCACGAAACGGGCCGCGTCAGCACCGTTGATTACTCGATGGTCGTACGTCAGCGACAACGGGAGCATCATCCGCCAGTCAATGCCATTTTCAGTACGCTGGGGCTTCAACTGGGCTTTGCTCACGCCCAGGATGGCTACCTCAGGAGCATTGATGATCGGCGAGAAGGCCGTCCCGCCAATATGCCCGAGCGAGCTCACAGTCATGCAGCCGCCGACCATATCAGCCATCGGCAGCCCCTTTTCCCGCGCGCGCGTCGAGACATCGGCAATCTCGTCAGCGATCTGCACGACGCTCTTCTTGTCACAGTCGCGGATCACCGCCACCAGCAAGCCTGCCGGGGTATCCACGGCGATACCGACATGAAAGTATTTTTTGAGAACGAGCGTCTGACCGCTTGCATCGAGCGATGCGTTGAAACGTGGGAACACGCGCAACCCTTCAACCAGTGCCTTGACCACGAACGCCACCGGGGAAACTCGCCTGCCCGTCTCACTCGCCAGACGCGTACGGCAGTCGTCCAAAGCGGTGATGTCCGCATCGTCGTGGTGGGTTACTTGCGGAATTGCGACCCAATTGCGCGACAGATAACCCGCGGTCAGTTTCTGGATACGCGACAACGGCACCGCCTCGACCTCGCCGAATGCGGAATAATCCACCTCCGGCCAGGCTGGCAGATTCAGCGATAACCCGGACGCCGCGCTCATGACAACACTTCCGAAGCGTCGATCGTGGCCAATGTGTCACCCACTTTATAGTCCTCGCCGGCAACGGCGCTTATCCTCAAGGTTCCACTGGCCGGAGACTCGATCTCCTGCACCGATTTGTCGCTCTCAAGCGCGTAAAGTGGCTGCCCCTCCTGGACACTCGAACCATCGGCGACGAGCCATTCGAGGAGCTTGCCCTCCTCCATCGAGAAACCGATCTTCGGGAACAAAACTTCAATAATCATTTATCAGCTACCTTCACAAAAGTGATCAGGAATAGAGTCAGTCAAGCGTCTTGCGGATCGCTGCCTCAATTTGCGGAACGCCAGGGACAAAAGCAGTCTCGAGCGGTTTACTGAACGGCACCGGACAAAACGCAGAGGCAACCCGCTGGACGGGAGCCTTGAGCTGGCTGAACAGCTCCTCATGAATACGCGACGAAATCTCGGCGCCCACGCCAAAGGGTTTGACGGCTTCATGCACGACCACCGCACGCTTGGTCTTCGTAACAGAGGCAAGCACCGTCTCGATATCGAACGGTGCGATGGTGCGCAGGTCGATGACCTCGACCGAGATACCTTCCTTGGCGAGGTTCTCGGCTGCAGTACAGGCATCCACCACCTGCCGGCTGTACGCGATAACCGTGACGTCACTGCCTTCACGCACGATATTGGCCTTGCCCAACGGAATTCGTATACCGCGTTCGGGCACAGGACCGGGCGTCCAGTACATCGTCATGTTCTCGATGAACAGGCACGGATCCTCGTCCTCGATACACGACAACATCAAGCCATAGGCATCGGCCGGCGTTGACGGCGCAACCACCTTGATACCAGCCGTATGGGCAAACCACGCTTCGAGGAAATCGGAGTGCTGACCGCCCACACCAAAGCCCGCACCGGTCATGGTGCGGATGGTGATCGGAACATGGGTCTGGCCGCCCGACATGAAGCGCAGCTTCGCCGCATGGTTGACGATCATGTCCATCGCCACGGTGGTGAAGTTCATCAACATGATCTCGACAACTGGCTTCATGCCAACAAGCGACGCGCCAATCGCTGCTCCGATAATCGCCTGCTCGGCGATAGGGGTCGACCGCACTCTCAGATCACCGTGCTTACTCGAGAGCCCTTTGGTAACACCCATGACACCGCCTTCCTGGCGGTCAGCAACGTCCTCACCGAACACAATGACCTCGGAGTCTTCGGTCATCGCGTCATCCAGCGCGAGGTTAATCGCTTCGATCATGTTCAATTTGGTAGCGCTCATGCTTCGATCTCCTGGGCGAAAACGTCCCGGCGAAGTTCCGCGACATCCGGGTACGGACTGGTCAAGGCGAACTCGACCGCCTCGCCAATTTCTTTATCGATGGTGGCCTCAAGTGCTGCAAGCTCATCTTCGCCGGCATGCCCCTGTTCGATCAGCCACGCGCGAAATAGAGGAACCGGATCCTGCTTCATTGCCTCCGCTTTCTCCGCCGGATCCATGTAAGCATCGGCATCGCCGAAAATATGCCCATGGAAACGGAAGGTCATCGCCTCTATGAGCGTAGGGCCGTCGCCGTTACGCGCACGTGCGACGGCCTCGCCCGCGGCCTGCCACATGGCGATCGGATCGTTGCCGTCGACGTGGATCGATGGCATTGAGTATGAAGCGCCACGATCAGCGACGCGTTCAATGGAGGTGCCCAGGGCATACGGCGTGTGCTCGGCGAAACGATTGTTCTGGCAGATGAAAACCACCGGCAGTTTCCACACGGACGCCAGGTTCAGCGACTCATGGAACGCACCAATGTTGCTCGCACCATCGCCAAACATCGCGATCGCGACACGCTTCTCGCCACGAATCTGAGCTGCCAACGCAAGGCCGTTAGCTATCGGCATGGTACTGCCGACGATACCGGTGGTGACCATGACGCCGCTGGCCGGATGGGTCACATGCATCGGTCCGCCCTTGCCTTTGCAAGTCCCCGTGGCACGACCAGCCAATTCAGCCCACAACAGCTTGCTGGGCACACCTTTGGCGAGCATGTCGTGAATACCGCGGTAGATGGTGCACAGATAATCGCTATCCGTCAGATGCGCCACCAGTGCCGATGGGATGACCTCCTGGCCACGGGGCGAGTAATACGGCATCACCAACTTTCCAGATTTGATTATCGAGCGGAAACGTTCGTCGTTCTGCTTGATCAATGTCATGCGACGATAGATCTCGACGAGTGTTCGGTGGTCGGGTTGGGGGCGGACAGCGCTCATACTGATTTCCTCATGCTCCAACGGATTGTGGGATAACCGGCCACACCGTCATTGGGTGGCATACGGCCTGATGCAGAACGCCTGTCTAGCCTCGCCCAAGGTATGCGTCGATTTCGGACAGATAGTGACGAATGCGGATCTCGCTTTCCGACAGCCGAGAACCTTTAAACGCGGCTGATTCGATCCCCTTCTGGACCTCCGGCACCCGCAACGCGTCCTGGGCCAGCACATAGCCGATGCTTGCCGCGGTTAAATCCGTCGGTACCAATCGCGCGGGACGCTCGTCCCCCTTCCAACCCTTGGGGCCGAAGTTGAATTCGTTGAGATCAAACACGGGGGTCTGCTCATCTGCCACAGGCAAGCACAGCGTGATCGCGTTGTAGTAGCTCTTGCTCGGATCCGTTGGGTGCGGGCGAAAAGCCTGGATCAACAGGCTGTCGGCGAAAATATTGATCGTGATGTTGGGGAACACGAAGTAGTTCCAGTCATCACTGATTTGCGGATCGCTTAGCCGGTCAAAGAACGCATAGCCGTGCTTCTTGCCCCATGCGCGTTTTGCCTCGATAAGTGCCTGCTTGTACTCCCAGCCCTTGAGATGGGCGAATTTATCCGGATCGCCACCATAGATCGCTACCAGGCTTTTCATTCCCTCGGTCACGATCGATGTGTCTTCGGCGCGAGAATTCGAGTTCCCAACCTCGATGATCATGCGGCTGATGCCGTTCCGGTACACGTCATACTGGCAGTCACGCGTAGCGGTCAAGGACAGCAGTTCGGGGTGCACGTCGTCGGCATGATAGAACTCGATGAACGCTTCGAGGGCCGTTTTCCAGTTGGCGTCCCAGCAAACGTTTACATCTCGGAAAACCCGGAACTGACTGAAATCGTAGTTGCGACAGTGGTCGGGAATAACATCCAAATGCTCAAGCAGTGTTTTAGTCGGCGAAGGGTCGGGGTTGACGAAGACCAGGCTATTCCAAACACCACAGCTCACTTCAGTTAAGCCGGGGCGGTCGGCTATCACGCCGCTGCGAAAGATCAACTCGTCGCGGATTTCGGTGTTACATCCGTCTACCGAGAACTTCCAGCCATGGAAGTCGCATTGAAAGCCTTTGTTCGGATCCATGTGGCCAAAGTCGCTGCGCACCAGACGGTTGCCTCGGTGAGGGCAAACGTTGTAGTAAGCCTTAAGGCCATCGTCTCCCGGCGCGGCGCGGACCACGATGAAAGACTCCTTACCGAGATCGTAACGGAAGTAGTCCCCAATCTCTTGTAGATCCTGAGTAAGGCCCGCGAAAGCCCAGCTCTTCATCCACATGCGATCCCATTCACGCTGAGCTTCATCGCGGTCGTAGTAGCGCCGTGGATCAGGCTGCTGCGTTCCCAGATCGACGTGAGGCGCTTTGCGGCCAGCCTCGCCCGCTTCATCGGAGGGGTAATTGACGAAACCGATCCGGGAATCGAAAGTTGTGCTCATATCGCTCTTCCTAGGTTGCCATATCGAATGGCCGTTTCATTGGGAGCTCATGCTTATTGAAAACTCGCGTTGCGCTGCGTCACCGACACAAACCTATCGGCCTGATGTCGAGCGTTTCGAGGCTCGTGCGGTTTGAAAAGCGCACTCCATTGGTAGCCGTAAAGAACAATAGTAAGCTAGCATACCTAAATTGAACGAGCAACGACCCTGATGCTAGCGAATGCTCTTCTTTTTCTGGGCATCTTCAGCCTTTAGGCATCTCGTATGAAGCGGATAATCGCTTGAAAGGACCAAGAAACACCCTTGTAATAGCCCAAGGTCGCAATCGAATAACAATATTTGGTAGCATACTTTATGGACAATATTTTGCCGCCAAGGCAAGGATATTGGAATCTATCGCATTACCGCTCAGGAGCTGCAAGATGCCTTGGATCGACCACGACAGTGCGATCGCCTTGTCCGCGACCCGTATGTCACGACAGGTTGTTGGTGGGGAAGAGATACTGCTTTGCTGGGCTGAAGGTGTGCCGTACGCGTACCGCAACCAATGTACACACTTGGCCAAGCCACTGGATGAGGGCCGATTAATAGCTGGACAAATCCATTGCCCGTTCCACGGCGCGTGCTTCGATGTCCGAAGTGGCGCGGCGGTAAGAGGTCCTGCCGTCGCCCCACTTCAGCGCGTGGCGGTGAAAATCGAAAACGGACGAATGCTGTTTGACACCACCACAGCCCCTTGTGACGATCTACCAGCTTTGATATTTCGCAGATAACGGGGACGCATTAATGGCATACGCAACTCGGTTAACGCCGCAAAATAAAATCCGTCGCCTGACGGGTTTCATGCTCACTAGGCACGGTTGAGGGGTGCCCGATGGCAACGGCCCCCATTGGCTCCCAGCCTGGCGGCAAATCGAGCAACTCACGAACCCTATCACTGCAAAACATCGTAGACGTCACCCACGCCGAGCCAAGTCCCTCAACGGCCAGTTGGATCAGAAAGTTTTGAACGCCGGCTCCCATGGACATGACGAACACTTCCCGCTCGGTGGCGGCGCGACGCTCATCCCGATAAGCAAGCGCGTCCTCCACGACCATGCAAGGCACAACCAGATACGGCGCATTGCGCAGCACATCGTCATGCTGGATGCGCTTGGCAATTGACGCGTCGGACATGCTATCGCTGCGCAGGTTGGAGCTCATAGCCTCATCCAGACTATCGACCAATACTCGCCGCCATTGTGCTGATTCAAGCAGAACGAATCGCCAAGGCAATCTTTCGTGCGGTGCTGGCGCGGCGGTCGCTGCAATCACAGCACGCGCGACTTTTTCTGGGTCAACAGGTTGAGCGGAGAATGATTTAATTGTTCGACGGGCAAACACCACGTCCCGCGAACCGTATCGGAACATATCTTCCTCGGGAGCGCGCACCAACTCTGCCACGCCACGCCCCTCACAGTTCACGGTGTATTGCGCGAGCCCACGCACCACTGCAATGGGTGTACCGGTAAGCTTGCCTTTGACCAAATCGCCAGCCGCGGCGATCTCGTCGCTGAGCGCAATATGGGTGACCTGCAATGGGTTACCGTAGCTGTCATCCATTCCCTTGTAGTCCAGTGTGGGCCATACCCCCGCTACACCAATGGCAAGATCCGTTTGGCCAATACGCCAAGGGCGACCGAAAGTATCGGAAAGGATGACTCCCACATTAATCCCGAGCCGATCCCGTACCCCTTGTCGAATTCGCGCAGCGGAGGCGTCAGGGTCGAGCGGCAACATCAGCACCGTGCCCCGCTCGGTATTGGAGGCATCCACCCCCGCTGCCGCCATGACGAAGCCATGATGGGTTTGCGCAATTACAACATCGCCACGCCGCGCAACTACCCGTGCCGTTTCTTCAATAATGGCCGCGGCGCGGCTTTCATCGGTACGCACTCGCCCTTCGGCCTTGCTGACGATTTTCGAGGTCACGACCAGGATATCGCCATCGCACAAGCCAGCGTCATGGGAGCGAACAGCCTCAGCGATGAGCGCAGCGATATCGTCGCCAGGCCGGACCTCTGGCAGACCGGATAGGGCAGCTATCTCGATGCAACGGCTGCCCGCGTAAATTGATGTGCTCATCCGCCAGTTCCAAATTATGCAGGCTGACGGCGCGCAGCCGATTACTCCACTGCACGCCCCTTAGCTAGTCAAACACAACCACCACCGTCTACGCAGATCAGGTTGCCCGTGACATAGCGCGCATCGTCAGAAGCGAGATACTGAACTGCATCTGCGACCTCTTCAGCGGTACCAAGGCGTCGTAGCGGGGTCGCCTTGATAAAGCGCTCCATGAACGGCGCCTGTCCATCGATCTCTTTCATCTCACGTCCCTGCCCGGCGTCGATCCAGCCGACTCCCACGCAGTTGGCACGGATACCATAACGCCCCTCTTCCCGCGCCACACCACGCGTAAGCAACTCCACTGCTGCCTTTGGCCCGGCCGAAAGGATGTCCCCGGATGGATAGCGACGCGTACCGGCCGTAGTCAATGCGACCACCGCACCTTGTGTACGACGCAACGCCGGCAGGCAGGCATGAAGCAGATTGAAGTAGCCGATCACATCGGCTTCTACGATACGCCGCCATTCATCAGGCAAGACCGAGGCAATGGGTTTGAAGCCATCATGAGTCAACTTGGGACCCGAGGCGTAAACCACGGTATGAATACCGCCATAAGCCAATTCGATCTCGTCTACAACACGCTGCACCTGCTCTACATCACACAGGTCCAGCGCATGAGCGCTGGCACGACGATCAAGGGCCTGCACCGCAGCGACTGCAACTTGCGCACGATCGGCACCATTGCGATAGGTCAGCGCCACATCATTGCCAGCCTCGGCTAGCCGTCGACAGATTGCCTGGCCAATCCCACCGCTACCACCGATCACCAGCGCAACACCCTGCCGCGCACCCACTTCGCTTTGTTGAGTCATGCTTTTTTCTCCTCGCCCGGCAGACGTGCCGGCAACGGTGCCATTGAGCGCTGCGATGCTTCAACCACCTGTCGCGCGAGCAGCTTCAGCATCCCTCGCACGCCGTCATCTACACATTCGCCTTGCGCATCAAACACCTTGCGCGACGTGTTAATCGTCACACCCAGCGATGTCGGCCAGCCACGGAGTGCATGTACGATTGCGCGAAGGGCCGACAGCGTCGAACCTGTGGCCTGGTCGCCCAGAGCGCAGGTGATCAAACCAACCGGCCGGGCATCCAGGTAAACGCGACGGTCATCACGTAGATCTTCGGTGTAGTCCAGGGCGTTCTTGACCAAACCGGAAACCGAACCATGGTAGCCAGGCGACGCAATGATCACGCCATCACACTCACGAAGCGCCTCGACCAACTCACGCGCCGCATCGGTGCGCTCAGGATCCGTCGGGTCGTACATCGGCAAGCGCAGGTCAGCACCACCGAAAAAGCGTGTCCGCGCACCCAGTGCTTCCGCTTGCTGCAAGCAGGTCTGCATCGCTCGCTCGCTGCTTGAACCATCACGTGTCGTACCACCGAGGCCGACTATAAGAGGGCTTTTCATACCGGCACCTCCAGCTTGCGCACGCCGACAATCTCAATCGCCTGGTTAAGGCTCATGCGGTAGCGCGGCGGGTGAACGGTGAAGTCAACCAGTGCGTGAGCACCCGATATGACGTGCGTTGGCACCTGCAGTTGCGGGCGATTCAGTGCATTCGGCTGCCAGGCGGTGATCCGCGGCACACCACGCAATACGCGCTTGAAATCGTAACTGGCTTCAAACTGTTGCAGCTCTGGACCATTGGCGCCGGTTACTACCGCGATCGGCGGCGAGACCTTGATGAAGGAGTTGCCGCCGACGATTGGCAGCAACGCCTGGGTCTCTACTTCCAGCACGTTCACGCCATTTTCAACCACGCTGCCGAGGATTCGGTCATGACTCTCTCGCAACCGCACATCCGCCAGGCGCGCCGGAAATCCGAAATGGTCACGCAACCAATTCACTGCCTGCGGTGTACTGGCGAAAGCGGCATGAATTAAATGTCGCGGCTTAATGCCGGTACGACAAGCCACCCCCACCAGCGCTACCTCGAATGGACCCAGCGGCCCCTCGATAACATTCCAGAATGTCACGCCTACAACACCCGGTATGCAGGGGTGCACACTGGCCGGTAACAGGGCCAGCGCCTGAGCCACTGGAAACTCAAACAGGCTGTAATAGATTTGCGCACTACCGAACGAGATATCACCATCCAGTACCGCATCTGCGCGAACGCCTTGGCCCAACACTATAGTGTCGGCATGTCCAAACAGATCGTTGTTCATACCGATTCTCCTTTGGCTTTGGCCCGGTGCTCGGCCAGGCGCGGAATCACTTCACGACCAAACAGACGGATGCTTTCGAGCAGGTCTGCCTGCGGGATGAGCTCACGCGATTGCATCAAAAACACCACCTGGTCGACGCCAGCATCTTGCCAACCAATCAGTGTCTCCGTGATTTCCTCGGGCGAGCCGAAGCACAGGCCGTTAGCGAATTTTTTCTTGTCGCTAGGTGCGTCTGGATCGGCACGCAGCGACCCCAATAAACCGAGATTCGAGTAATTCCCTGAGGGATAGCCTTCCGAAATTTCTACCGTTTGCGCCGCGGTATAGCTGAACGAAGCAAGCAGTTCTTCACCACGGGCGCGGGCATAATCGCCGTCGGGATGGCAATACAGCCAATTAACCACGGCAATTTTGTTGTTAACGAAAGCACCGACTGGTTCGCAGGTCTTGATGCGTTCGCGGTACGCCTTGAGTCTAGGTAAGGCACGGTTGATGTCGGTATGGCTGAGAATCAGCGCACCTAGCCCGCGCGCAGCGGCGTCAATTTCCGTTCCTGGCGCAGTGACTGCCACCCACATGGGTGGATGAGGCTGCTGCCATGGCTTAGGCAGCACCATACGCTCCGGCATGTTGACCACTTGACCGTTGATACTGACACGTTCTTGCGTCCACATTTTTGGGATTGTCCGGACATATTCATCCCAAGCCTTTTTGGTGTCGTCGACCACCGCACCAAAGCCACCGAGCTCATTCCAGGTCGATGAGCGACCGGTTCCAAACTCGACACGACCGCCAGACATCACATCGAGAAACGCCGCCTTCTCGGCCCAACGCACCGCCGAGTGCATGGCCGGCACCGAAGTGGCGATGCCGAAGCCCAGACGCATCTTCGTGGTTGCTCGCGCAACAGCCATCAGGAACTGGTCAGGGCAACTCGAATGACTGTACTCCTCCAGGAAGTGATGCTCTACGCACCAAGTGAAGTCGAAGCCCGACTCTTCGCCGACGACCGACTGCTCGATGGCGTTCTCGTAGACCGACCGTTGTCGCTGCGGCGAAAACGGCCGCGGCGTGGATAGCTCGTGGAACATCCCAAATTGCATGGCGCTTCTCCTCCGGTTTGATATGCCTACATAATGTATGCTTAACGTTGTAAATTTGCCATGGCTAACATTGTGATGAAAATCCAAGAAATTCTTTGCAAATGTAAATCTTGCGAAGAAAAGGAGAGATTACATGCGCAAGACTTTTATGGGCATCCGCCTCCGCACGTTGCGTGAACAGCGTGGCCTAACACAAGCAGGCATGGCCGATGCGCTCCAGCTGTCGCCGAGCTACCTCAGCCAGTTGGAACATGACCAGCGTCCGCTAACCGTGGCAGTCCTGCTGCGACTGAAACAAGTTTTTGATATGGATGTTCAACTATTCTCGGAAAGCGACGAAATGCGTCTGAGCGCAGAACTACGCGAAACGCTGGCGACATTGCCGGGCGCAGGCAGCATCGTCGACACCGAAATCCAGGCGCTGGCGCAACAGATGCCAGCTATCGGAAAGGCGCTGCTGCAATTGCACCGGCGCTGCCAGTCGGCTGAAGAACGCCTCGGTGAGCTTGCGCACGATGCCGCCGTCGGCTCGACGGTGCCGCCCTACGAAGAAGTACGCGATTATTTCTATGGCCGCCGCAACCATGTCGTCGAACTTGACGCATTGGCAGAATCGCTTCATCACGACTGGCAACTGGACAACTCCTGCGCTGACAGCAGCCTTGACCTGTCCACTCGCATCGCCACGGGGTTGAACCAACGTCTGGCAAAGGCACACGGTGTAAGATTGGTGCCGGTTCCGGACCATAGTGCCGAGGGCAACGAGGCTTTGCGCGACTATGACCCGCAGACTCGCACCCTGCGTGTTCCCGCAAGGATGCCCGCCCGCCGACTGGCGTTTCATCTGGCGACGCAACTGGCGTTCCTTGAAGCCGGAGAGCTGATCCATCAACTGGCCGATGACGGGCAATTCAGCAGCGACGATGCGCGCGCCCTCGGTCGAATGGGTCTGGCTGGTTACTTTGCCGGAGCGCTGCTGCTGCCGTACACAGCCTTCCTTAATGCAGCCGAAGCGCTACGCTACGACGTTGAACTACTGGCCCAGCGCTTCGACGTCAGCTTTGAAACGGTTTGTCATCGTCTCTCAACATTGCAGCGGCCGGATCAGCGAGGCATCCCCTTCTTTTTCGTTCGCGTCGACCGCGCGGGAAACGTCTCAAAAAGTCAGTCGGCCACCGACTTTCACTTTTCTCGCACCGGTGGCACCTGCCCACTGTGGAACGTTTACGAAGCCTTCAGCCAGCCCCGACGCACGTTGACACAGGTCGCGCAAACTCCAGACGGCCGCAGCTACCTATGGATTGCCAGGGCTGTACTTCAGCAATCTGGAGGCTATAACGCCCCGGCACGCAGTTTCGCCATTGGCTTGGGCTGCGATCTTCGCCATGCGGCGCGCACCGTGTATTCCAAAGGCCTCAGCCTTGATGATCCCGATGCAGCTACTCCAATCGGCCCAGGTTGCAAAGTTTGCGATCGAAAAAACTGTATTCAGCGCGCCTTCCCTCCCCTTGGACAGAAATTGCGGGTGAACGAGAACCTGCGCTACGTCGTGCCTTATAGGCAATAGATCAAAACACAAAACGCTGCCGATATTATGGTATTGATGCGTACTATATGGCATGTTTTGGGCGAACGGGTTGCCCAACCTGATCTAACAACAGATAGGAAAATAATAATGAAATTCAAGGATAAGACCGTCATTGTGACAGGTGGGGGCTCCGGCATCGGCCGCGCTACCGCAATCGCTTTCGCTCGCGAAGGTGCCAAAGTCGTGGTCGCGGATATCAACGAAGAAACCGCGAAAGAAACCGTGGCTCTCATTCATGCCAAAGCACAGCTTGCGCACTTCATCTACGTAGACGTAAGTGACGCGAACAGCGTAAACGCTTTAGTAGATTCAACACTAGCAGCCTTCGGCCATCTGGACGTTTACTTCAGCAATGCTGCTGTCATTGATACGGGCATTCCCTGCATTGAAACGACCGATGCGCTGTGGGAAAAAATCATCGGCGTCAACCTCTCGGGTTGCTTCTACGGCGCCCGTGCCGCACTGCCTCATTTGGCCAAAACAAAGGGCAATATGGTGTTTACTGCATCCGTGGCAAGTCTTGGTGCAATGGCAGGTGGCGCTTCCTACACAGCCTCAAAATATGGTGTCGCTGGCTTGGTCAACCAGCTTGCTTGCGAAGCTGCGATTGACGGCGTCAGGGTCAATGGAATTGCGCCAGGCGGCGTGCTGACTAATATATTCAGCGAGATGTCCAACTTTGCCGAAGTCGAAACCATGGTGAGGGCCGTTACGCCACTAGGAAGATTCGCCCAACCCGAGGAAATAGCCGAACCCGTACTTTTTCTCGCCTCGGATGCGGCGAGCTTCATTACAGGTACCGTTCTACGTGTCGATGGGGGCTGGCGTTCAAAGTAACGCCTGCAGTTCAGGTCCGAGCTACGACAACGCCCATGAGGCCTCCGCCCTAGCCCCACGCTGGGCAATGGCGGGGCCTTCCTGCGTCAACCTTCAATTCCTTTATCACGCTTGATATTGACCAGGTTGCGTTTCAATCGGCTCAGAAAATCAGAAAGCAACAACCTTTGATCATGGTCCAGTCCCTGTAAAATTTCTTCATTCATGTCATGGCTGAGCAAACGCATTTCTTTAACTATCTGATTGCCCTTGCTCGCAAGGTACACACGCCTTACTCGCCGATCATTTGTGTCTGGACGTCGTTCAATGAAGCCGGACGCTTCCAGACGGTCAATAAGCCCACCCAACGCAGCTTTACCCAACTCAAGCGTCTGCGCGAGATCACTCTGGATCATGCCGTCGTGACGCGAAAGATGAGCCAGGACCCACCATTGCGAGCGAGTGAGGCCCAGCGGTTTTACGAAATTATCGAAAACGATACGTCGCAACCGGGAAGCATCGTGCATAAGAAAACCAAGTCGTTGGTCCCAGCTCCTCTCCTCGCCCAGGCCAGTACTTGTCTTTGCTTTTCGAGAACGCCTGATCACTCCAACCGAATATTCCGTAGATTCATTCATTAGCATACCATTATAAATTTATTAAAAAGACTTATAGATCAGATACATATATGCAATCTAAACATCAAATAAAAAATATAACCAATAATTACTATACGCTATCATCTTACTTTGTGCAGATATCGAACCCCAGAACTGCCAAATGGAAGCAAGCGTCCGCCAGGGTCGGAAAATTCCGAGTGGGAATCCCAGGCAGGAGCGCTCCCGAGGGATATCAACATTGCTCGAACGAGCAGGCTTGAAAGAAGCGGGGATGGTGCGAATTTATCGATGGGGTCGGAAAGGCTCGCTCCGCCGGAGCGGCCTTCGCAAACAAGAAGAACAGCGCCCCTGACCTGCCAGCAGATCAATCCATGGCGCTAACAACGTATGATCTTAGCTGGTGAGAAAGCGCATAACCCCCTAAGAAGGAATACTTCTCCGGCAGGTGTTATGCGCTGATTCGCAGGGACGAGTGGTATGTGAAGCTAGAGCGAATTAGCAGCCGTAACGGCTCGATTTCGAGTCACGATATGTTCATGGGTCAGTGCGCTGGTTGCGGACATGAACTCATCCATCAAAGCGTCTCGATTTTTGGGCGCACGTGCTTTGTCCGCTGCTTCGAGTGCTTGCTGCAGTTCATTGGTCTTCAATTCCGTGCAATAGGCCGGCGTCCCAGGCTGCTGGCGCCAAGACTCGCCCAAACTGCCAGCATCCACCGCATCAAAACCTGTCGCTTCGACCAGCGTCATCGCGATCGCCTTGGATTTGGCATCGTCACCTGCGACAGGAATAGCCAGGCGTGACGGTGCGGCGGTTGGCTCCCCTTTGCTAACCAGGGTTTCAGCCAGCAATGCATTCCACGCTTTCACTACCGGACGAGCAATCTGTCCGCCAGACCAGACGCTTTCGGGTGTTCCATTGACTACTTTGTCTATGACACCATCTCGAAACGGATAATAGTTGGACGTATCGATCACCACTACAGCTGCTGGCACTTTGCTAAAAAGGCTTGTCATGTCTTGGTAGGCAGCGAAAGGAATCGACAAAATGACGGCGTCGACCCCCACAACGGCGTCCTCTTTGCTGACAGCAGTAGCACCAATATCACGGGCGAGCCCTTGTAAAGATTCCGGTCCCTTTGAATTGGCGAGCTTGATCTCATGGCCAGCCGCGGCAAGCTTACGAGCGATGGTTGCGCCTATGTTGCCGGCACCGATAATTCCGACTTTCATGTTGCTATCCTCTTCCACGGGTTGAGATGGCACGCCGTTCACTCGTCAGCAGGACGCGCGAAAGCATTAAGCGTGTCACGAAGTGATTCCAGCCCGTCGTCAGTAAGCTGACAGGCAGTTTTAATCTTGTCGGTGACAGCCCATAGCTCCTCGCGCAAGGCTTCTCCTGCGTCTGTAAGGTCAATCAGCACTCGACGCTCATCGTTTTTGTCGCGGGTGCGAGTAACCATGCCCGCCACCTCAAGACGCTTGAGTAACGGCGTGATTGTCCCAGTGTCCATAGCCAGTTTGGAGCCCAGATCGCCCACTGTCCGGGGCGCTTCACTGAAGAGCTCCAGCATCGCCAGATACTGGGGAAATGTAAGCCCCAGCGGCTCCAGCAGAGGCTTGTGAAGACGAATCATCCGATTGGCAGCACCGTACAAAGCAAAGGACAATTGGGCTCCGACTCGACGGTGCAGTGCAGTTTTTTTAGCAGGCATCGGTTTCTATAGCTCGATATTATCTAGTTCGCTAGACAATATCATAGCCGGCTATCGATGTCAGGGTAATACGTAGTGATCTAGCAGCCACGATTGAGCTAAAAAAGCTGAACAGCACCGCAGCCGTCAGCATGCTCAAAGTCTCGCAAATATCGATCAGGCTCTGCTCCAGACCAGCCGGTGCGAATGGTTTCTCGCACATCGGGGCGTAGTTGTTGGGTCGCCGGAGCAGTAAAGCGTAGCTCCAGTTCGTGTGGCGCCGTATCTGCACACTCTTCCAAGGGTATTTGCGCCGCTCTTGAGAAGAGGTCCACTTCACAACAAAAAAATTCTCAATGATCAAGGCTCTATCCCTCAGACTTTGAACCGAGTGACTGCGTCCTGCAAAGCCACGGCAGAGGCCTGAAGCGTTTGCGAAACACGCGTAGTCTCCATGGCGATTCCACTGTTCTCCTGACTCATTTGCGCCACCAACTGGACATCCTGGGCAATCCCGCGAGCAACCACACTTTGTTCGAGCAAGGCCGATGTGATACTCGTGATTCCATCGCTAACGTACTGGGAATGCTGCTCTACAACGAGGATATGCTCGGCGGCCGTAGCGGAAAGATGTTTCCCGGACTGAACCTTATCGACTATAAAGCTCATCTCCGATGCCGACCCGTTCACTGCCGCCTGCATCGTTTCAACCATTTGCCGAATCTCTACAGTCGATTGAGCGGTACGTTCGGCCAACTGCCGAACTTCATCGGCGACAACCGCAAAACCTCGCCCCTGCTCGCCGGCCCGCGCAGCCTCGATCGCCGCATTGAGCGCCAATAAATTGGTCTGCTCTGCAACGTCCCGAATGACATATGTGACCTTGGCGATTTGCGCAGATTGGCCATTCACGTCATCAATCGAAACGCTAGCCTGGGTGACAGCCAGATTGACCTGGTCCATCTCATTGGCAACCAATGTCATGGCCTGGGCTCCTTGTACTGCTATGGTACAAGCCAGCTCCGAGCGGCCCAGGACAGCCTGAGCGCTCGCCGACACGCTACTAATGCTCGCCGTCACTTCGCCAATGGCCGCGCCCATCGCTGTCGCAGCCGCACTTTGCCGAGCCGATGCGACAGAGACCTGAGTGGACGCCGAGTACGTTTCGTCCGCAGCCTTGGCGATTGCCGTTGCACTTTCAAGCACGCGCAGTAATGCCTCTTGCACCCCCCCGAGCAAACCATTGAAAGCGAGTGCGGTTTGCCCAAGCTCATCTCGCCCTAACACCTTGACGCGCTCTCGAAAGTCGTTGGTCTGTGCCACGGACACGATCACCCGACGCAAGCTCGTCAAGGAGGACGTGACACTACGCACAATGAGAAAGGTCAGAAGCGACAGCACCAGGGCCGTTAAACCGCAAATCGCAGCTAAATAACTGAAAGCACTCCGCCGGGTCACTTCAGCATCAATAGCCACCTGCGCAGCGTGCGCGCCAGCGGTACCCCTCAACGCTTCGATTTCGACCTCAAGCTTTTCGAGAAAGTTACCCAGCGAAAATTGAAGGTCCTGAAAACGCTGCACACCGTTGCGTACCACACTCCAATCAACGGCAGTGCTCAGTTCCTTGGTCACTGCATGCAATTCGTCATAAACCTCGTGAAATGCAACAACCTCGGCTTTGACCTTCTGCCATTGCAGCGTTTCGGCGTCTGATTTTGGTAATGCGTCATAAGCGACATACGCCTGATTAGCAATTTGGTCTGCCTTGTCTCGACGCTCCAGGATGGAGGTAAATAGACTATTCGCCTCCGCAACCGCATCAGCTTTATTAGCCATGGCCTCGTATGGCTCAAGACTCCAAGTTCCTCCTTCGCGCGAGATGAGCACGGATTTCAGCTGCGCCATTCGCAACTCAGTTACCAGTATCACCGCAGGCATGCTGCGTTGCTGGATATCGTCGAGTGCGGCGGCGAGGTGTCCGACACCCAGGATACCAACGCCTCCCGCCACACCGATGCCGACCAGGGAAATCACGGCCAGAAGGGTCAGTCTTATTTTTATTGAAATGCTATGCATGACGCTCTCAAGCTTGATCGGACGGCGAGTCAAACAATATCGTATTCATGCATAACATATCTACAAATACTTTCACCTTTCGAAATTATCACAACCCATCACGAAAACACCTAAGAATGCCATGAATGGCCATATTTATAATGTTTAAGGCCATCATCGCTCATTTTTTAGAGGTCAAAAACAAGCAACACCTCAGATAAAATATACGCATGAATACTATAATTATCGCCTTTACAGTATTCTTATTCGAGATGGGGCGTGTCCTTAAGAGTTGAAATCCTGGGTGCGGCGGTGTTGGCGATAATATCCGCCGTGCGCTTTATGCGATCGGTGAAAACGCCGGACACATCAAGCAGTGCTTGGCCTGATTGCCCAAGGCCGCCACCGATCAAGCTGCCCCCGACATCCGCCTGCCACAAGCGTTTCGGACATTGTGCACTTACAGTCCGGGTCAGCAGGCGCTGTTCGCCACGAAGGATTACCAGGTACGAAGCGGGTTGTCAGATACAAATCCCAAACTATTTGTTCGCGGACAAAATGGCATAACATGCCAATAATCGAAGAACCTGCTTACCGAAAGCTGGGGCTCATTATGGTGACTCGAAACGTTGTGCTTCCCCTCACCAAGAACAAGTTATCCATGACTTGGTTCAGTCTGGCCGCTATCAGAATGCCAGCGAAGTGATACGAGAAGGTTTGCGTTTATTGGAACAGCGTGTTACCGAAGACGCCGCCAAAATTGAGGCCGTGCGTCAGGCCAAATCGATCGGCATCATGGACCTTGAGCACGGACGCTTCACGCAGTTGAGCGAAGGGAATCTAGAGCACTACCTCGAGGGTTTGAGCTTGGAGGCCGCCCGCCCACCCAGTGAGAAATACTGAGTAAGTCGCAGTATCGGATTACCAACGCGACATCGTCAGCCATTCTCAGAGTGTCCCAGACGCAGTCGGCGATCAAGCACGCCAGCGTTACCAGGCACTGACCCTCGCGGCGCTGCAAGCGATTGCCGACACGCCATATTGCATCGGCAGCCACGACCGTGATGAGCTTGCACCGGATCTTCGCAGCTATCACCTCAACTCTTCACGTCAGCAAGCCAAAAAAATTCATGGAACGGTCAAAAGCCCACGCCATATCGAGTTCTATCGCGTGGCAAACGACGAGGTGTTCGAGGTCGGACTCCTTCATGACACCATGGAAGTGCAGTTGCACTTGCCTGATGACTGATCACCGACCTGGCCCAACAGCTTAGCTGACCCTGACCAGCGCAGGTAACGCGCGCCCCTCGACATCGCAACGGATGGGAAACGCAGCGGATCGGCCATCGAGGTCAAAATCTGACAGACCTTACCCTTGACGGTTTTGCTCAGGAGCCTTGCGGTCAGGCGCTCTGGCAATCCAGGCCATTGCTTGCGAGCCTTCGGCGAAGTGCTTAATGAGACCACCACATCCTGACGGCCCAAACGCTGAATGACTTCGTACTGCGCCCCTTTGCGTAACGGCATCAGCCAATGCCGCTCGGTGCCGGCCTGCTGCCATTGGTGCAACAACCCCAAAGAGTAGAAACCGCGGTAAAACAGCGTCAGCGAATGATCCGGCGTGGTCTCGATCAGTTGCTCTGCCAGCTTCATCTCGTTACTGCGATAGCCGTCAAATGCACTGCCGATCAACAAATGACTGGTCAGCTCCATTTGGCAGACCATGCGTACTTGAGGAAAGCCGGTATCGCCATGCTGGTTGCTGGCAGAGTCGTAACGCGCACGGTTTTCGGGTGTATCGGGCGTTCGCCAGACGACGCCATCGACACCCAGCAAGCGCAACCCGGCCCAAGTGGGATAGCCGGCCGCTTCATGCCAGCTTTTTTGAGTCAAATCGAAGACTTGTCGTACGGCCTCGCTGCCCAGCCGCTGACGGGCCTGGACTACGGCGCTGGGCGCGACCAGCGGACGTTGCCCAAATCCTTAGAGGGAATTGGGAGTCGATACGAAGTTGTGGGTCAGTTCCAGTGTTCGAGCCAGACGCATAAAAAAATCCGATGCCTATTCAGGCATCGGATTTTGATTTTTTGCGACCAAAGGTCAAGCAACGAGCTTTAACTGATCGGCATTAGGCCTAAGCCTCTTTCTTGGGTTTCTACATACTTCAATGGAAGCCTATAGAAAAACAATTTAAAGCGGGAAACGAGACTCGCACTTGGTGGACGAATCATTGAAATTAAAGAATTTCTTCTTTCCGCAGCAAGAAAAGACTTCCTCGGCGGCGCGGTTAGTCGAGCCGACCACCATTTTCCCGTGCGTGCTTGATGTCTCTCGAGGGTGGGGCTCCGAAACGTCGGGCATATTCGCGGCTGAACTGGGCGACGCTTTCATAGCCGACCCGCAACGCGGCGGTGTTCACGTCTACACGCTCGGTCAACATCAGGCTGCGCGCGGCTTGCAGCCGTAGCGATTTTTGATACTGAATGGGGCTGGTGCCTGTCAGCTTTCGAAACCGGTGATGCAGGGTAGAGCTGGCCATTCCTGATCGTTCGGCGAGCTCGGCCACGTGCAGCGGCTTGTCGTAATGATATTTTAGCCATTCAATGGCTCTCACAATGCCCTTGTCCCGGTAACCATCGCGAGTGACGCTGCGCAACAAATGCCCCGCTTCACTGAGCAGCAGCCTACCGTATATCTCCCGCTTGATAAGGCCCGACATCAAACCTGCTTCAAGCGGCCGTTCGATCAGCGTGGAGAGTCGAGCGAACGCATCGAGTAGCTCACTCGTCACCATACCGGATACGAAGCCCCGTGCCTCAGTAGCCGTTTCCTGCTTTAGCGGTTCCAGGGTCAGGATCACCTCGTTGAGCATGGAAAAATCGAGCTTCAACACAATGGATAAATAAGGAGTTTGCTCGCTAGCCGCGTTAACGCGAGCCAGTGTGGGTATATCGACCGAAGTGACGAAAAACGCCCCTTGCTCGAACTTACAGGCTTCCTCGCCGAACGTGATCTCCTTCGCGCCCTGCAGAATGATGGCCACGCAGGGCTCATAAATGCAGTACTTGGGCGTACCTAGTTCGGCCACTCGATAAAAAGCCAAGCCAGGAATCGACGTCGTGCAAGCCTCGGCCAAGCCAATCTGCAGAGTGACTTTTTCGATAAGCCGTCTGAGTGCCTGGAGGCGCTCGTTGGGCTGAGTGGGTTCGCGCACGCTCGGGGAATGCGCATGGCTGATACGGAACTGCGAAAAGGAACCGCTCGTCATCACATGCACCCCTATTTACGGAATGTTCGAGTCTGCTGAGAGTATGTGACCAGCACAAGTGCACCGGCAGGATTGTGCAAAAAATATGGCGCATTAGGGTCATCCGGCCGACCCTCGTTGGTCTAACTTCTCGTACGAATACCGGCTTCGATGCCCCCCCTGAAACCTCAGTCGCTAAAGGAAGATTGGATGGATAGACGAGATTTTCTTACCTATTCGGCGACTGGCGCTGTTGCAGCCGCTTTGCTGCCAGCACTGAGTGTCGCAAGTTCGGCGGCTACAGCCCCTGCGCCCTCTTCGCTGACAGAGCGCGGACGCGTGATGCCTACGCGAGGGCGGCTCGTACGCGCAGACCTGCCCCTCAATTCCCCCTCGCAGACAATGAGATACATGACCCCTCAACGCTTTGGCATGGGCGGGACGCAGATCGGCAATATCTTTGCGCTAATCGACGACGTGCAGGCGGGTTTGATTCTGCGACTGCTTGGGGGGCGGGTGTAAGGCTTTACGACATATCGCCGTTCTGCGGGTTTGGCTTGAGTGAGTATCGTCTGGGCCGCTTTCTTCATGACAAAGATCCAGACGACTATGTGACCTCCACCAAGGTCGGCCGCGTATTGACGGCCGCGGGTGGCCCGCGTGCGGACCATGCGATCTGGAAGTCGCCTGCGCCCTTCAACTATGACTACACCGCGGCAGGCGTGCGAGGCTCCGTGGAAGACAGTCTGCAGCGTCAGGGACTGCCTCGTATCGAATCGCGCGCACAGGGGTGATGGTTGAGCTAGAAAAGATGCGTGATGAAGTTCTCATCAAGGCATGGGCCTTAGGCGTCAATACACCGAACGCCATGGTTCAGGTACTGACCAGCAATGACCCGATGCCCAACATCGCATTGCTTGCCTGCCAGTATTCCCTCCTCGACCACGCCGATGCGTTGCGCAGCACCTTTGCGTCGCTGAAAAGCAAGGGCAACAGTGTCGTGGTGGGAACACCACTGAATGATGGGGTTCTGGGAGGCCGTAGCCGATATAACTTCAGTCTGGATCTACCTGCCGGTGCGGTAGAGAAGCGGGCGCGAATCATGGCCGTTGCCAGTCGACATGGCATCGATATTCATACTGCCGCCTTGCAGTTCGCAGCAGCACATCCGCAAGTGTCCGCGATTATTCCGGGGGCGCGTTCGCCGGGGCAAATCGTTTCCAATGTACAGGCGATGAAGGTCGGTATTCCGGTAGCCTTTTTGGGAAGAGCTGAAGAACCAAGGCTTGATCGATGCTCAAGCACCGGTTCCCTCATGAGCAGGGTCCACGCCCGGGCTACCTGCTGATGTAACGCTATAGTCTTCAGCCTCATTTATCCCGTGGCTGGTTTCGAACTTATCCTCCTGGGTGCAGCAACGATGCAAGCAGCAGCCGCTTTATTAGCAACTTACCGGGACACGCTTTAAATTTCTGTCGCGGCGATCACTTATATCTACAACGTCGGGAATTCAAGGACCTTATTCTCCAGCAAATAAACTGCGTACGCGTTCAAACGAGAACGCTAGCCTAAGGTCGTCATCAATGAAAACATGAACGTCTCCCTCTGGATTTTGCGTTGGCTGCGTAGAGGTAGCCTCCCGGTTGAAATCGGACGCACTTTTCACTTCATCAGCGACGCGATCACTCTTGGACTATGCCTATTCTTGTGGCTCTCAGGTCTTGGTTTCCTTGCCCTTTACGCGATGGAGTCACCGGAAAAATTTGAAAACCCTAGACTCTGGGCGAATGTAATCGTGGTGATCGTCCTGACCATCAATGGAGTCATCATCCGCGCGTTTGTGTTACCAGAAACACTACCCGACTTGAGTCGCCTCCTGCTCTTTGGGGTTTCCCGCAGGAGAGCTGCCTTATTTCTTGCAGCAGGTGCGGCTTCGGGTGTGTCTTGGTACACAGCTTTTGCCTTCGGCATTTTTCGTGAGTTAAACAACAGCGTCACATTCACCCTATTGGTCATCATGTGGCTTACGCTGATAATAGCCGCCTCTCTCGCCGCAATCCTGCTTTGGTTAAACTCTGCCGCGGGATCAAGAAGATCGCCTTCGCTCAGCCCTCCGATTTAAAATAAGGACCATTCTGGACATTGATATTTTCGAAGCTTGGGTCCCCCCTGCTACTCAGGACGCCGCGCGGCTTCGACATTGCGTCGATTGAAGATACCGATCATAGGTGTTCCGTGGGCACGCATGATCGGCTCGATACGGCGATGCAGTGCGTGGTAGTGATAGAACGGCACCCGCGGGAATAGGTGGTGAACGGAGTGCAGGTTCTGCCCGAGCCAGAACCACTCCAACGGTTTCATCCATCCGGGCATGATCAGACTGTTGGTGTTCCGGTAACGAGAGGAGTCCTTGTACGGCACGTGGGGGCGATAGGCGAACCAGTACGCGACGAAATATCCACCGGCCAAGTAGCCGAACAACAGCAGAGCCCAGGTATGCTCTCGCTCAATGAGCGTAATGAGCGCAACCCGCCAGCCGATCGCGAACAGCACTTCAGCAATGTACGCCGCCTTTACCCGCCGTGGAGCGGTCGGCCAATAATCGCGGAACAAGAAGGTGTTCTGGACCCACAGAAAACGAAATCCGCAAACCAGGAAGGCGAGCAATCCACCGCTCATGCCGTTAACGACGTAGTCCGGATCCTTGTCCGGCTGGTTGGTGTAGCGATGATGGGTGAAATGCTCGACCTTGTGAGTAGAGAACGGCACTATCATCAAAGGCGCGACCAGGTACCCACAAAGATCATTGAGCCACTGCAGTCGATTATGATCACCGTGAATGTTTCCATGCACGGCCTCATGCAGAGGTGTATAGGACATGTATGTAACGACGGCGTAGATCAGCGTTGCAGTTGTCAGCGACAACTGGCCTGTCGCAAACAGGTAAAAGTCCCCAATAAGCGATGTCCACACCAGTAACACCAGTGCCATCGTCGGCCAGGCCAGTTCAGCGGTGTATTCGCGTGCCGTGGCGACGGCCTTCTTATTCAGCGCGTTGAGATCCAGATCCATGGTCGTCCTCCCGGGACGTTCTTATTGTTTGGTGTTTGCGCAACCTTAGCGGGTAGTCGTGTAGCCTTAGTAGGACATGGGGGGCCTTTCGCCATGCATTTCTGGCCAGGCCGTATCACACCGTTGTTTCAGAAGATTCCGGCATGGGCATACCAAAGCACGCGAGCTTTAAGCACCCCGTCGCCATCAGTCAGGTGATGGTGAACTTCGCCGCGCGCTACGGCGTCCATGCACAGACGTGCCTGCTGGGTACCGGCATCACCGAAGCGCAGCTGCGGGACGCGGACGCCCTGATCACACGCGAGCAGGAGATGCGTCTGATTGAAAACCTGATGCTCGCTTTGCCGGACGTTCCCGCACTGGGCTTCGAGCTCGGCCTGCGATACAACGTTGCGACTTTCGGCATCTGGGGATTTGCGCTGCGAACCAGTCGCAATGTGCGCGAGGCCGTTCAGTGCGCGCTGCGCTATCTGCCGCTCAGCACGGCGTACTGCCGATTGGAGATATTCTGCGACCAGCACGAATATGGCACTAGCGTCGACGCCTCGGCGATCCCGCACCACCTGCGGCAGTTCCTGTTGGAGCGAGATATGGCGACAGGCATTCGTCTGTTCGACGAGCTGGCGTTGTCGGGATTGCATGTGCTGCGGCTCGAATTTCAGGGCAGGCCGCCGGCGCACGCGGACCGGATCGAAGCACTCAGCGGCATCGCGCCACACTATGGATGTTCGCGCAACGCCATCGTGCTGCGTCGGCAAGATGCGGAGTTGCCTCTGCCGATGTACGACCTACATCTGGTCCGACTGTTGGAAGATCAGTGCCGCACGCAACTGCAGAGACGGCAAGTCGGCGGCGTCACCGGCCAGGTCCGACAATTTCTCTTGGGGGCAACGGGGCTGGCAGCCTCCCTCGAAGAGGTTGCGAATCAGCTGGCGATGGCCCCGCGCAGCCTGCATCGCAGGCTGACAGAGGAAGGCACTACCTTCCGCAAACTCGTCGAGGCGGAGCGTAAACAACTTGCTGGGCAACTGTTGGAAAATACTGAGATGAAGCAGGAGGATCTAGCGTTTCAGCTTGGCTACGCTGATTCTACAGCCTTTGCGCGTGCGTTCCGACGCTGGTTTGGACAGTCACCGAACGAGTATCGGAAAGTCTCAAAGCGGTGAGCGCAAATCAGGAACTCCTAACTCTAGCGGTCGGCTTGCATGACGGTCTATCGTGCAAAAACAACCGACCGTCAGCCATAAGCCGGTCACTTGAGTTTTACACTCAGTGTTTAGCATCCCAGCGGCGGAATAGGACACTGGCGTTGACGCCGCCGAACCCGAATCCATTTGAGAGCGCGTGGGTGATCGGCATCTTCCGGGCATTCAGGGCAACCAGATCAAGCCCGTCTGCGGCCTCATCGGGATGATGCAGGTTCAGCGTGGGCGGTACGACCTGGTCACGCAGCGCCAGCACCGCGAAGATGGCTTCAATGCCCCCGGCCGCGCCCAGCAGGTGCCCGGTAGCGGATTTGGTAGAGGTGATCGCCACACCGGAGTCAGTGCCGAACACCGAGCGAATGGCGGCCAGTTCTCCGCTATCGCCGACCTGGGTGGAGGTCGCGTGGGCATTGATGTGCTGCACGTCGGCAGGGCTGACAGCGGCTTGGCGCAGCGCTTGCTCCATGGCACGCCGCGCGCCATTACCGTCTTCAGGGCCTGCCGTCAGGTGGTAGGCATCGGCACTGGTGCCGTAGCCGACCAGTTCCGCCAAGGGCTTGGCCCCGCGTGCCAGGGCATGCTCCAGCGATTCGATCACCAGCACGCCGGCGCCCTCGGCCATGACAAAACCGTCGCGATCACGGTCGAAGGGACGCGACGCTTCCTGCGGGCGCTCGGCAAATCCCGTGGACAGCGCGCGAGCCGCCGCGAAGCAACCTAGGGTGACACGGTCGATTGCCGCTTCGGTACCACCGCACAAGGCGATATCAGCCTCACCGCACCTGATCAACCTGGCCGCATCGCCGATGGCCTGCACCCCAGCTGCGCAGGCGGTTACCGGCGCGCCGAGCGGCCCCTTGAAACCGTGGCGGATGGAAATATTCCCCGCCGCCATGTTGGCCAGAAAGGCCGGTGCCGTGAACGGTGACAAGCGTCGCGGGCCGCGGGCGTCGGTGGTGCGTACGGCATCGGCAATCGCGCCAAAGCCACCCACGCCCGACGAGATAATCGTGGCGGTCCGCTCCTGGTCGGCCGCTTCAGTCGGATGCCAGTTGGCCTGGGCCAGAGCTTCGTCGGCGGCTACCAGGGCGAACTCGATGAAGCGATCCATTTTCTTGCGATCCTTGACCGAAATGACGCGCTCCGGGTCATAACCGGCGCTGGCGTCTTCCTCCAGCGACGGCACCTGGCCGCCCACCGCCACACCGGTACCCTCGGTGATATCGCCAGGCAGGATACGAATGCCGGAGCGTCCGGCCAGCAACCGCTGCCAGACTTCTTCAACGCCGCAGCCCAGGGGGCCAACAATACCTACGCCCGTGACAACAATTCGCTTTTGACCTTCGGCAGTACTCATAAGAACCTCTTCATTTCTCAGTCGACGCGCAATAGAAGCAGTCAGTGCTCGTTTGCTTACACCAGCCTCGCTGTTTCAGTTTAAGCAGGATGGTCAGGACGGATCTTGAACCAGATGGAATACATCGCTGGCAGGAACACCAGCGTCATGATAGTGCCGACGAACGTGCCGCCGATCAGCGTGTAGGCCAGCGTCCCCCAGAAGACCGAGTGTGTCAGGGGGATGAACGCCAGGATGGCCGCCAGCGCCGTCAGCAGCACGGGGCGGGCCCGCTGTACCGTGGCTTCGATGACCGCGTGGAACGGATCCAGCCCTTCTTGCGCGTTGTGATGGATCTGCCCGATCAGGATCAACGTGTTGCGCATCAAGATGCCCGAGAGTGCGATCAGGCCGACCAGGGCGTTGATCCCAAAAGGCTGGTGGAAGATCAGCAGGGTTGGCACCACGCCAATCAATCCCAGTGGCGCAGTGAAGAACACCATCATCATGGCCGAGATCGAACGCACCTGCACGATGATGATCAGCAGCGTCAGGGCAACCATGATCGGCAGCAGCGGCACGATCGCCTGGCCGGCCTTGCCCGACTCCTCGATGGCCCCGGCCTGCTCGATCCGGTACCCGTCAGGAAGGCTGTCGATGATCGGCTGCAATTGCTTGATGATCGCGCTCGATACGTCTGGCGGCTGCAAGTCTTCGGCAATGTCGCCGCGCACGGTAATGGTCGGCGTGCGATCACGCCGCCGCAGGATCGGGTCCTCCATGCGCACATCAACCTCGCCGACCTGGGACAGCGGAACACGCTGCCCCGTCGCGCCCACCAGGGTAAAGCCTTCTATCTTGGCGGGATCGAGCCGAATATCACCCGCAGCGCGGCCGACCACCTGCACCGAACGGATGTCCTCGCGAACCGCCGTAATCGGCACCCCCGTGAGCAGGAACTGCAACTGCTGGGCGACGGAATTAGAGGTCAGGCCCACCGCCTGCAAGCGATCTTGATCCAGGCTGAAATGCAGCGTCGGCGTCAGTGGTCCCCAGTCGGTATTGACGGTCCGCATCATCGGGCTCGCTTGCATGACGTCTTGTACCCGGCCGGCGATCTCGCGCAACGTTGACGGGTCGGGGCCCATGACCCGGTAGGCCACGGGGAATGGCGAATACGGACCAAACACCAGTTGAGTCACCCGCACCCGAGCCTGCGGGGCGAGCCCTTCGGCGACTGCTTCGCGAAGACGGAACTTGAGGGTCTCACGGGCTTCCTGGCTGTCGGTCAGCACCACAATCTTGGCGAAGGACGGGTCAGGGAGCTCCGGCGCCATCGCCAGGTAGAAGCGCGGCGCACCTTGACCGATATAGGCGGTGACGATTTTCGCCTCATCCTGCTTTTGCAACCAGGCCTCCACCTTGGCAGTGGCGGCGCTGGTCTGCTCGATGGAGGTTCCATAGGGCATCTGCACCTCGACCATCACCTCGGGACGGTCTGAGGTCGGGAAGAATTGCTTCTTGACCAGGCCCATGCCGAGAATCGCCACGACAAATGTCGCGACCACGGTGCCGACTACCCACCATTTGCGCGCGATGACGCGGGTCAGAATCCGGCGGAAGCGGTTGTAATGACGAGTGTTGTAGATGGCCGCGTGACCGCCCTCGACCGGCTTGATGTCCGGCAACATCTTCACCCCCAGGTATGGCGTGAAGGCCACCGCCACCACCCAGGAGGCAATCAGGGCGATGCCGACGATCCAGAACATGTTGCTGGTGTATTCACCGGCGGTCGACTGCGCAAAGCCGTTGGGCATGAAGCCAATCGCCGTCACCAGCGTACCGGACAGCATTGGCGCAGCGGTGTGGCTCCAGGCATAGGCGGAGGCTTTGATCCGGTCGTAGCCCTCCTCCATCTTCACCACCATCATTTCGATCGCGATGATCGCGTCGTCCACCAACAGTCCGAGCGCCAGGATCAGCGAACCCAGGGTGATGCGGTCAAAGTTCTTTCCAGTGGCCGCCATCACCACAAACACTATCGCCAGTGTCAACGGTACGGCGGCTGCGACCACAACGCCTACACGCCAGCCCATGCTGAGAAAGCAAACGAGCATTACAACCAGCAACGCGACAAAAAACTTGACCATGAACTCGCCGACGGCCGAATCAATGTTCACGGCTTGATCGGTGACCTTGGTCAGCGTCATGCCCAGTGGCATGCCTTCATTGATCCTGGTCGTCTCGGCGTCCAGTGCCTTGCCCAGGTCCAGGCCGTTCCAGCCCTCGCGCATTATGACCCCTAGCAGCAGGGCCTCTTCGCCGTTATTGCGCACCAGGAAAGTAGCGGGGTCTTCATAGCCGCGCTCGACTGTCGCGACGTCCGAGAGCTTCAGCGTGCGCCCCTGGACCGCAAGCGGTGTATCGCGAATTTTCGCCAATTTATCGAAGGCGCCGTCCACCCGCAGGACAACCTGCGGACCGTTGGTTTCGATAGAGCCAGCAGGCGTGAGCAGATTCTGGCCGTTTAGCGCGGCGAAGATCTCCTGGGGCGAGACGCCCAAGGTGGCCAAGCGATCATGGGAGAACGACACAAAAATGCGCTCGGCCTGCTCACCGATGATGTTGACCTTCTTCACCCCCGCCACGTGCAACAGGCGTTGGCGCAACGACTCAGCATCACGTACCAGCAGACGCTGCGGTTCGCCTTTGGCTTTCAGGGCGAACAGCGCGAATGTCACATCGGCAAACTCGTCGTTCACCATCGGCCCGATGACGCCCGCCGGCAGCCGGGTGGCCTCATCGTCGAGTTTTTTGCGCGCCTGATAGAACTCCTCCTGCACTTGCGAAGGTGGCGTGCGATCGACCAGCGACACCATGGTGAAAGCCAGACCTGGACGGGTGTAGGTTTCCGTGCGGTCGTACCATTTCAGTTCTTGCAGGCGCTTTTCAAGCGGCTCGGCGACCTGGTCCTGCATCTCTTGGGCGGTCGCGCCCGGCCATGCCGTGATGACGGTCAACTGCTTGACCGTGAACGGCGGGTCCTCGGCACGCCCCAACTGGAAGAACGCCAAGGTACCGGCGACGGCAATCAGGAAGATCAGGAACACCGTAATAGAGCGCTCGCGAACCGCGAGCGCCGATAAATTGAGGCTCATTGACGGCTCCCGGCAACCTTCACATCAACCGGCTCGGTCATCAGCCGCACTTCCTCACCATCGCGCAGCAGATGCGCGCCCAGCGCGACAATGCGCTCGCCGACCTTGAGCTCACCTGCAACTCGGGCGGCGTCGTCGCTCAAGCCCAGTACCTGAACAGGTCGCCAGCTGACTTTCGCCGGTTCGCCGGCAATGACCCATACACCGGGTCCCTTGCCCGGGTCATAGAGGGCAGCGATCGGAACTTGCAGGACCGGCCCTTGCGCGGAGTCTTCGGCGATCCGAAGGGTGACGGTCGAACCCAACGGCGCATTGGCCAGCCCACCTGCCAATACATACCGAGCCTCAAAGGTGCGCGTCACACGGTCAGCCGAATCCGAGAGCAGTCTCAGCTTCGCAGTGACAGCAGCCGAGGTGTTGCCATAAAGCGTCGCCTGCGCGGTGGACCCTGCGGCCGGACGCAAGGTTTCTGGCAACTGCACGATGGCTTCGCGCTGCCCGGCCCGCGCCAGTCGAATTACGATTTGCCCGGGGCTGACCACCTGCCCTGGCTCGGCGAGCGTCTCCATCACAACACCGTCGGCGTCCGCGAGCAACACGGCATAGCCCGACGCATTACGGGCCACGTCAGCCTGGGCTTGCGCGGCACTCAGTTGCGCCTTCGCGGTATCGGCTGCGGCTTTGATTTGGTCGTAGCCCGAGGCGGAAATGGCACCGGCGGCAACCAGGTCGCGATAGCGAACCTCGTCATCCGCGGTTTGTTTGGCTCGGGCTTTGGCGGCAGCGACAGCTTCTTGCTGCGCTCGTGCTTGCAACCCTAAGTCAATGGGGTCGAGACGCATGAGCGGCTGACCACGCTTAACGGTCTGACCGGTATCGACCAGACGCTCAAGCACCTTGCCCGACACTCGAAAACCCAGGTCACTCTGGACGCGAGCCGCCACGACGCCGGTGAAAGAACGCGAGAGACCGGACGAATCCTGAACTTCAGAGATCCTCACCAAGGGGGCAAGGGTGCGCGGATCTTTAGCGGTGGAAGAGTCGCCACACGCCGTCAAGATGAGAGGCAACAAGCAAGCGGCGAGGGGGACAGGTCGAAGCCGGCGCATAGGTTCCCTTTACTTATAAATAGGACAGAAGTCACATTCTCAGACCGGTGACCATTATTGTCAATAGTCACTTCATGGCGCCAAACTGCGCAATATCAACGCGGTCAAATGCATCGACGCCTCTCGCATCCCGTCCAGATTGTATTGCAGCTGGCCCGGATTGATGTAAGGACACGTGACTAAATAGATGGCGCCAACCACCTCATCAAGCGGCGTTTTTCGCTCGAATTCCCCCTCCTCTCGCCCCGCCAGAATGATTTGCGTGATGACTTCCCGTAAGCGCTCCTCATGGAGCCTCACCGACGGCCACCGCTCCCGCGCGGCAACCGCGGCAATGTCGTAGAGCTTTCGATCATAGAAGAACAGATCACTGCCAGCCTCTATCAGCCCACGAAATAAGCTCCTTAGCTTCCCGGAGGCCGTCGGCGCATCCGAAACCATAGCATCGACGATCTCCATGACAGTGGCGAGTCGGTTCGCGCAGATCACCTCGCCGATCGCCTGCTTGGAATCGAAGAACTTGTAGATATAGGCCTTGGAGAAACCGATGGATTTGGCGAGATTGGACACCGTGGTTTTTCCATAACCGTAACGCCCGAAGTGCCCGGTTGCCGACTCAACGATCTGATCGCGGACGCTGTGCTCCGAAGGACCACGCAAATGGAGTGCCTGTATGTGTTCAGTCATTTTTAACTTCGCTCATGAGCGTCAATTGACAACGAGTGACCATCATGTAATGTAGTCACAAATCCTTTTCGATTCAAGGAACCTCAATGCCTTCCTTCCGCCCCGTAGCTCTTTTGGTGAGCGCCAGCCTGATGGCCGGCTGCGCGGTTGGTCCGGACTATCACCGTCCGGACGCTCCGCTTTCGGACCGCTTCCTGGGTCAACCCTTTGTCGAACAGCGACCCGCGGCGGTGCCAGCCAGTCTCGTGGACTGGTGGGAAGGCTTTGATGATCCAGCGCTAACTGAATTCGTCGCCAAGGCGCTTGAGCAGAATATGGACCTGGCGCAGGCGTCGGCGCGAGTCGCGCAGGCTCGGGCGGGACTGGGTGCGGCCAATGCCGCTTTGCTGCCCTCGGGCAATATCAGCGGCCAAGCCGCGCGCTCCTACCAGTCAGTCGAGACCCCACTCGGCCAGGTGCTGAATTCAACGCCTGGCTATGATCGCTACGGAAGTGCCTACGAGCTCAACCTCGATGCCAGCTGGGAGGTCGACCTCTTTGGCGGTCTGCGCCGTGGACGCGAGGCGGCACTGGCCGAGTACCAGGCTTCTGAAGCAGGTGCCGCAGCCACACGCCTGGCTGTTGCGGCGCAGACCGCCGACATCTACATCACTGTTCGCGGACTGCAGGCGCGGCTGGACATTGCGAACCAACAGGTCAAAACGCAGCAGGAACTGCTGGAGAAGGTCCAACTGCTCTACAGCAAGGGCCTCGCCGCTAGCTATCAGGTTCGCCAGACCGAAGGAGCCTTGGCACAGGTCCAAGCCACAGTGCCCGTTCTGCAGACCGGCCTGGATGCCGCGATGAACGCACTGGATATTATGCTCGGCAAGCCGCCCGGCACCCATCGCACACAACTGGCAAGTGCGGGGAGGATTCCTCTCGCGCCGCAGATCAAGGCTACGGGAACACCGGCCGATCTGCTGCGCCGCCGGCCGGATCTCATCGTGGCGGAGCGCCGCCTGGCGGCCTCCAATGCACGCATCGGGGAGGCCGTTGCTGAGTACTACCCGAAATTCTCCCTCAGCGCATTGCTGGGCAGCGCCACAGCCGTATCCGCCGGTAATCTTTTCACCGGGGGCGCCAGCCAATCAGCGGGCGCACTGGGTCTGCGCTGGAGACTCTTCGACTTTGGCCGCATCAACGCGCAAATCGATCAAGCAAAGGGGCAGGAAGCCGAGGCCCTGGCCGCTTACCGCCAGTCTGTGCTGCGCGCCACCGAGGACGTCGAGAACGCATTCTCGGCACTGGTGAATCGAGAGACCCAGACCACTACCCTCACCCTGGGTGAAGCTTCGCTGACCCAGGCTCGGCAATCGTCGTTCATTGCCTATCAGAAAGGCACCGCCAGCCTGATCGATGTCCTGAATGCCGACGAAACGCTGCTACAGGCCTCCGATGCCCGGGCGCAGGCGCGAACGGAATCGGCACGGGCGGCGGTTGCGGCATTCAGGGCCCTGGGGGGTGGCTGGCAACCGCCGGAAACCAAACCGGTGGCGAGTCGCTGAGTTGATCAGCCCAGGCAGTTCTTCATCCCCCTACCCTATTGGCTCAACAACCCGAGATCAGCGATATGAAACCAAACGAACACTCCTGGGTACTCATCACAGGCGCTTCAAGCGGATTTGGCGAGGAATTTGCCCGACAATATGCCGCGCAGGGGAAATCGCTGGTCCTGGTAGCACGCAGACTGGATAAGCTCGAAGCGTTATCAGCGCAGTTGCGCGAACAGTTCGCCGTTGAGGTGATCGTCGAGCAAGTAGACCTGTCGTCGATCCCCGCGGTCATCGAACTGCATAAGCGGCTGAGCGAGCGGCGAATAGTGGTCGACGTGCTCATCAACAATGCGGGACATGGGTTGCAAGGGCCTTTTCTGGATCAGCCTCTGGACCGTTCCCTGGCCATGATCGATCTGGATATCGCCAGTCTGACGGCCCTGACTCACGTCTTCGCGGCAGACATGCGAGCCCGCAAGCGTGGACACATCCTGATGGTCGCCAGCCTGCTGTCTTTTCAAGGCGTGAAGAATTTTGCCGTTTACTCTGCCGCTAAAGCTTACGTGCTGCGCTTCTCTGACGCATTGCATCGTGAACTCAAAAGCGACGGCGTCATCGTGACGGCACTTTGTCCGGGGATGTCGGATACCGGGTTTGCTCAAAGCGCCCGGCAAACGATTACGCCAGCCTTGAAAATGGTCATGATGCAACCACAACCCGTAGTCCGCGCTGGCATTCGAGCGCTGCAAGCCGGACGTTTGAGTGTCGTGCCGGGCTTTGGCAACAAGGCGATGACCGTCCTGACCTGGGCCACACCGCGTCGGTTTCACCAAGGTCTCATGGCACGCATCATGGGCGCCTGAAAGGACGGCGAAGTGCTCTGGAAGCCGGGAGTCAGCCTACACTCCCGGCCGGTCAAGCGGCACTCGATCAGAAGCAATAGCTGACGGAAGTACCAAAACCACTCGCACTGTTTTTGTACTTGGAGCTGTAGGCTCCCCGGGTTGCCGACGCATCGTTGACCCGCACGCTCTCTTCCCACAGATAGGAATAAGCGACATCAACGGTGACATTGTCCACGGGTGTCCAGCCTGCACCGAAGCTGATAACTGTCCGGTCGCCTGTAGGAAATGCCGTTGGTGACCTTGGTCTTGGCATCCAAGTGGCAACTGACCTTGGAATGGTAAGTCAATCCCAGACGGGTTCGATCCGTCGCCTGCACCAGGATACCGGCGTTGAAACCAAGTGCCGTATCGTCACCGTTGCTTTTGAGTTTTCCATCATTGCGACCTGGGCTGAGTGGGTTGGGCACCATGCCGGTTATCTCACCGCTGATGCGGTTGATCGTAGGCCCAAAACCGATCGACACGGTGTCGTTGAAAGCCAAGCCGAGTTTGGTCGGCACCGCCGTAGTTTCGAAGCGCGGCCATCAACCTCGGCAGCTCGTCCATGCGGAGAAACGGATTGTGCGTCACGGGAGGTTTGGTAAGTGCGACCACATCGAGGTCTGAAGCTGGGTTGTGTTCCAGCCCCTCAATTTTCACCAGCGCATAGCGGAACAATTGGTTAAACCAGGTCCGGCATTTTTCCGCCGTCGTTAAGGCCTTGCGCTATTCGATCCTGCTCAGTAAATCCAGCAGATCGTGACGATTGATATCGTAGATGGACCGCCCGCCCAGGGTGGACAGGACGTCTTTATTGAAGATTCTCAAGATCTGCGAGAGCGTGCTCTGGCGTCCTTCCTTCAGGCTCAGCCTGCGGAACTCCACCCACTGATTGAACACGGCCTCGAAGGTGTGCTCTGCCGCAAAAAGAACAGCACGACGCTGCTGTTTACGGTGCTCATAGGGATGATCCCTTGGGCGACCAAGGCGCGCGCCTCGTCACGTCGGGCACGGGCTTCTTTGAGGCTGATTTGCGGATAACTACCCAGAGACATGCGCTTTTGCACCCCCGCCCAGTAGTACCTGAAACGCCAGATTTTTCCGCCGCGCGCCGTCACGTTGAGCGCAAGCCCATCCGTGTCGCCCATCGTGTAGTCATTGCCGGTGATTCGGGCTTGCCGAACGGTGGTATCCGAGAGTGCCATCGCGAGCTCCTGAACAGAGTCAGGGCCAGATGCTCGTCTCGCTATCCAAGCTGCTCCAGCAAAAAACCGATTCAGTGCTCATCCAGATCCAAGATCCTCATTCGGGACTTAAATCGGACTTAAACGCACTGGATGGAGCTGGATTTCAGTGGTTCCCGCTGGAACGAAAAAAGGGCCTAAAGGCCCTGATTTCAATCAATTACAGAATTCAGTGGAACTCTGTAGCGCAATATTTGGAGCGGGAAACGAGACTCGAACTCGCGACCCCGACCTTGGCAAGGTCGTGCTCTACCAACTGAGCTATTCCCGCTTGGTGATGCGCATTCTATAGAATCCTCAGCACCCGTCAACCCCTTGATTCAAAAAAGTTTTATTTCTTTTCAACGGTGGTGCGCAGATGCGGCCAGGCAGCGCGCAGATATTGGAGCATCGACCACAGGGTCAGGCCCGCTGCGATCAGCAGCAAGGCGTAGCCAGTGAGGACCCAGAACGAGAAGTCCGATGGGTTGGCCAGCAGGATGACCAGCGCGAGCATTTGCGCGGCGGTTTTCCATTTGCCCATATTGGACACGGCCACGTGGGCACGGGCGCCGATTTCGGCCATCCATTCGCGCAGGGCCGAGACGACGATCTCGCGGCCGATGATGACCGCTGCCGGCAGGGTCAGCCACAAGTTGCCGTGTTCCTGCACCAGCAGGACCAAAGCGACGGCCACCATGAGCTTGTCGGCCACGGGGTCGAGGAATGCGCCGAACGGTGTGCTCTGTTCGAGGCGGCGCGCCAGGTAGCCGTCGAGCCAGTCGGTGGCGGCCGCAAAGGCAAACACTGAACTGGAAGCCAAATAACTCCATTCGTACGGCAAATAGAACAACAAAATGAAAATCGGGATGAGCAGGACGCGTAGAACGGTGATCAGATTAGGGATATTCATCGGCACAACTGGCTACGAGGTGGAAAGGCATTCTATTCGCTATGCAGATTCGCATAAATCAGCTCAGCGAGCTTTTTACTGATACCCGGTGCTTTGGCTATCTCGTCAATGCTGGCACGGGACAGCTCCTGCAAGCCACCAAAATGTTTAAGCAAGTCGCGACGCCGCGTCGGGCCTACCCCTGCCACCCCTTCCAGGGTTGAGGTTCGCCGGGTTTTACCACGGCGGGCGCGGTGGCCGGTGATGGCGAAACGGTGGGCTTCGTCGCGAATCTGTTGAATCAAATGCAACGCGGGTGAGTCGCCCTTCAAAGTGAACTCATGGGCGGCATCATTCAAGTACAACGTCTCGAAACCCGCCTTGCGCGTCGCGCCCTTGGCCACGCCGAGCAGGATCAGGTCAGGCACCGCCAGCTCGTTGAGCACGTCCCGGGCCATGGATAACTGGCCCTTGCCGCCGTCGACCAGGAGGATGTCCGGCAACTTGCCCTCCCCGTCCTTCAATTTGCTGAAGCGGCGTGTGAGGGCTTGGTGCATGGCGGCATAGTCATCACCAGCAGTGACGCCTTCGATGTTGTAGCGCCGGTAATCGGACTTGATTGGCCCTTCCGGCCCGAACACCACGCAGGACGCCACGGTGGCCTCGCCACTGGAGTGGCTGATGTCGTAGCACTCCAGGCGCTGAGGCGGCTCTTCCAGGTTAAGGACTTCGGCCAGGGCGTCAAAGCGTGCGGCGACGTGCTGTCGGTTAGCCAGGCGCGCGCTCAGGGCTTGCTCGGCGTTGGTCACCGCCAGTTGCTGCCAGCGCGCGCGGGTGCCACGTACGCGGTGGCTGATGTCCAGCTCGCGGCCGCGCAATTCGTGGATCGCTTCGATCAACGTGGGGAAGTCTTCGTGCACCACATTGACGATCAACTCCGACGGCAGGTCGCGCTCGGGGCTGCTCACGTAGTATTGGCCCAGGAAAGCGGCCATGACTTCGGCGACTTCCTCGTCAATACCGGTCTGCGGAAAGAAGTTCTTGCTGCCCAGCACCCGCCCACCGCGCACGCTGATCAGGTGCACACAGGCACCGCCCGGATTGACGAAGGCCGCGATCACGTCGACGTCGCCGGTGCCGCCTTCCATGCTTTGCTGATCCTGGACACGGCGCAACAGCGAGATCTGGTCGCGTAGCTCGGCAGCCCGCTCAAAATCCAGGGTGCTGGCCGCCTGCTCCATGGCTGTGGAGAGTTCATCGGTGAGCGCATTGCTGCGTCCTTCAAGGAACATCACCGAATGACGCACATCCTCGGCGTACTCCGCCGGCTCGACCAAGCCCACACACGGTGCCTTGCAACGTTTGATCTGATACTGCAGACAAGGCCGCGTGCGGTTCTTATAGAAGCTGTCTTCGCACTGGCGCACAAAAAAGGTCTTTTGCAGCAGGCTCAGGCTTTCACGAATGGCCCCAGCGCTGGGATAAGGCCCGAAATACTTGCCCTTCGCCTTCTTCGCCCCACGGTGAATGCTCAGGCGCGGGAAGCTGCCGTCGGATAAAAACACATAGGGATAGGATTTATCGTCACGCAGCAGAATGTTGTAGGGCGGCCGCCATTCCTTGATCAGCGTCTGCTCAAGCAGCAGCGCTTCGGTTTCGTTGGCGGTGATGGTGGTTTCGACCTGGGCGATACGCGCCACCAGGGCGGCGGTTTTCGGCGCGAGACCGGTCTTGCGAAAATAGCTCGCCAGACGACTCTTCAGGTTCTTGGCCTTGCCGACGTAAAGCAGGCGCGCCTCACTGTCGAACATGCGGTACACGCCTGGGCGGCCACTGCAGGTTGAGAGAAAGGCACTCGGATCAAACGGTGTGGTCATGTCAGGCGCTGGCGTCCACCATGCCGTGGCGCACCGCGAGCAGGGTCAATTCAACATCACTGCTGATGGCGAGCTTCTCGAAAATACGATAGCGGTAGGTGTTGACGGTCTTGGGTGACAGGCACAACTTGTCGGAGATCGCCTGTACCTTCTGGCAACCGACGATCATCAGGGCAATCTGGATTTCCCGCTCCGACAGCGCATCAAACGGCGAGTCACTGGTGGGCTGGAAGGACTTGATAGCCAATTGCTGGGCGATCTGCGGGCTGATATAGCGCTGGCCGGCAAACACCAGGCGAATGGCCTGGACCATTTCCGCCAAGCCTGCACCTTTGGTGAGGTAACCGGCAGCGCCAGCCTGCAGCAGCCGTGTCGGAAACGGGTCTTCCTCGCACACCGTCACCACCACGACCTTGATGTCCGGATGGCTGCGCAGCAATTTGGTCGTCGCACCAAGACCGCCGATCCCAGGCATCTTGACGTCCATCAACACCACATCGGGTTTCAACTCCCGGGCCTTGATCAGGGACTCCTCACCTGACTCGGCCTGACCGACTACTTGCAGGCCATCGATGTCAGCCAGCATTCGTGTAATGCCTGTACGAACGAGATCATGGTCATCGACTACTAGCACCCTAATCAAGCAGACACCTCGCGAAATAGTCTTATAGGTTGCTGAACACCTTAGCAAAAAACCAAGGCGCAGACCTAGCTGCAAGCGTCATATATGTAGAGTTTGATTAAGCGACAGCCACTCGCCGTGCAGCGGATGGCTAAATTTGCTGGGCAAAGCGTCAGGAATCCTGGGGCTGTGGCTTGGCTTTTCCGTTAATCGCAACCGAGTGCTCGGCCAGGGTGGAGGTCAGGCGACGGATTGCAGCCTGGTCTTCCTCGAACATTGCGCGGTAGTCCCCGAGGACCTTCTCCTCGATCTGGCTCAGATTTTCCAGTTGAATTGGCGTGGCTGCGCCGGTCAAGACATACAGCACATCTACACCTCTTTGGGCGACACGAGACAAGTAATCCGCTTTAGGCGCACGCCCTCCACTTTCATATTTACCTTGTGCGTTGGCTTCAACGCCCCCTATTTCACCAAACACTTTTTGCGACAAGCCAAGTCGCTCCCTTTCTTGCCTTAAACGCGAACCGATTCCACTCATTTGGATGTATGATCCTATTTGGCACACCCCAAGAGGTGACACGCTCATCTCTTTATTAAACAAACTTGAACGGTTTTGAACTATGCCCGGAATCCGTACCGCTGCACAAGCCAAGGCCTGGCTGGAACATCAAGGAAAGTCAGTTCAAGCGTTCGCCCGGGAACATGGCGTTGATCCGGCAACCACCTATCAAGTGCTCGCTGGGCGCAAAAAGGGACGGCGTGGGGAGGCCCATAAGGTAGCGGTCCTTTTGGGCATGAAAGAAGGGGTTATCCTTGCCGAGGCGGGAAGCCTGAACAACGATCAGGAGATGAGTTCCTGAAGCCAGTATGCGCTTATAAGAAGCCGGTGCACGTTTTAGCTTGAGCGACAAACACGCTCCATACGCCAGAAGCAGTCGTCTTCACCAACGATGCTGAGCCCCATGCGCTGATAGAGCCTTCTGGCCGGATTAGTCTTGAATACGGTCAAGCGCAACAGTCCCAGTGCCTGCGCCTTGAGCGCCATCTGCTCCAACACCCAGCAACCCGCGCCTAACCCGCGACACGCCTCCAGCATATGCAACTCGCGAATATAGAGGGCACGGCTGTCGCGACTCAGACTGATAAACCCGAAGACACTGTCGTCCCGGCAGATCAGCCAGTTTTCCCGACCGGCCCAGGCGGTATCGAAGCCTTCGTTGGACCACCACAACCCATACTCAACGTAGTAGCGGGCCATTGCCTCGTGGGTCAGCTTCCGTGCAAACGGAAGGTCCTGGTCCGTTGCAGCGCGCAGGTGAAATGCCATTTAGAGAGCCATCACTCGGCTAGCCCAACCCCGGCCAGCGCGACGGGCAATCAGCAGCGCATCGCCCACGCCAGGGACAGCAGCAAGCAAACTGCCATCGGCGGCCCAGATCGCACTGCGACCGGCGCAGGCCCAGCCACCTGAAGGACCACCATGATTGGCCATCAACACCAGCAGGCCATGTTCAGCGGCATAGTCTTGGAGCAGCGCACTGTCCGTGGCGTAGCCGCCCTCACTGATCAATACTCCTGCGGCATAAACCGTAGCGCCCGCTCGCGCCGCAGCACGGGGATGACTGGCATGGGAAAAGTCTGCGCACACCGCCAGCGCAATCCGCTCATCCCCCCACTCAAGGGCTGCACCGCCCTGCCCTGCGACAAACACAGCCTCTTCGCCAGCATGCAGATGCTGCTTGGTGTAGACCGCCAGGGAGCCGTCCGCTCCCAGCACCAGCGCACCGATCAACACACCCGCCTCTGGCGTCACTCGGATCGGCATCCCCACCACCGCCGTCAGTCGCAGTTCCCGCGCCATCTCACGCAGGGGTGCCAGCACCTTGTCCTCTGGCACAATCGCCAATTCAGCGGCCAGCGACGGCTCATACCCCGTCAACGACAACTCGGGGAATACCAGTAATTGCACACCCTGTTCCGCCGCGGTGCGCATAAATGCGCGGTGCCGTTCAATATTGGCTGGGACATCGCCCGCGATGGAAATGGATTGAGCAGCAGCAAGGGTGAAGGCAGTCATGGTCGCGTCCAAGCAATCAGTATCAAAGTGCAAACAGCATATCGGCACTCACCCCATAGCCGTAAGTACTCCACCGCAATAGAAATTACTGATTGAATCTCCCTGCGTGCCTCGAGTAAGCTCCCCTCATAAATTTGGAGACACACCATGTTGCAACTCACCCACACCCAGGCTTGCCCTGCTGCCAGCGCCCAGCGCTCGGTATCGGCTACCCGTGTGAACGGTTCGAGCGCACTGGTCAGCTTTTATTTTGGGTATTGGTTTAGCCACTGGCGCGCCTGATACCTGAAATCGGCGCCCACTACTCAAGGGGTCGCCTACCAGAGAAATCTAACCCCCGGTCGGCTCCCCGACCGGGGGTTTTGTTTTTTCAGGTCTCCACAAACTTTTCAGCTTGATCAAGAACACTTAAAGGAATCACGACATGAACTATGCCACCTATTACCGCTACGACACGTGCACTGCATGGCGATTTAGCAAGCTCCGCTCGGGACAGCCTGCCGCCTCCGATCGGTCACCTATTGGTGGCAAACCAACACACGTAGCCGATACGGCGAATTGTCGAACACCCCAGTAGGCCAAGCGCGCGGGAATAGCCCGCCGCTTGCCCAGGAAGCCTTGAATATGAACTCCTCCGTCGCCGCTCTGCCCCTCTCTGCCTTGAACAGTGCCCTGACCAGCGCCAATGAAGCCCTGACCCAGCGCCTGCCCAGCTCACTTGAGCTCAAGCACCAGTTGCCCCTCAGCCCGTTCCTCAACGAACAGATCCACGCCCATCGCCAAGCCGTGCGCGCCATCCTCAATGGCGAAGATTCACGCTTGCTGGTCATTGTGGGGCCGTGCTCGATCCATGACCCGGAATCGGCCATGGAATACGCCCGCAACCTGAAGAAGCTGGCCCTCGAAGTCAGCGACCAGATGCTGCTGGTCATCCGCGCCTACGTCGAAAAACCACGCACGACTGTCGGCTGGAAAGGCCTGGCCTATGATCCACGCCTGGATGGCAGCGATGACATGGCCGCCGGCCTGACTCTGTCCCGCGAGTTGATGCGCGAAATGCTGCGCCTGGGCCTCCCGGTTGCCACTGAGCTGCTGCAACCCATGGCCGCCGGCTACTTCGATGACCTGCTCAGTTGGGTGGCGATTGGCGCGCGCACCACGGAGTCGCAGATCCACCGTGAGATGGCCAGCGGCCTGGGCATGCCCGTGGGCTTCAAGAACGGCACCGATGGCGGCGTCGCGATTGCCTGTGACGCCATGCGCTCGGCGTCCCACCCGCACCGCCACTTCGGCGTCGACAGCCAAGGCCACCCGGCAATCATCCAGACCCCTGGCAACCCCGACACCCATCTGGTACTGCGTGGCGGTCACCGCGGGCCGAACTACGATGCGCAGAGCGTGGCGCGGGTAAAACACGACCTGGCCAAGTCCAAGGTCACCCCCCGGATCATGGTCGACTGCAGCCATGCCAACAGCGGCAAGGACCCGCTGCGCCAACCGGCCGTGTTCAACGACGTGCTGGAGCAACGCTTGCAGGGTGACACCTCGCTGATCGGCATGATGCTCGAAAGCCATCTGTTCGAAGGCTCTCAGCCGTTGAGCCCGTCGATGAAATACGGGGTGTCAGTGACCGACGGCTGCCTGGGCTGGACCGCCACCGAGCAGTTGTTGCGTGCGGCGGCCGAGCGCCTGCGCGCTTAAGACTGATTGATCAAGGCGCTGCTACCGCAGGTACAGCGCCTCATGACAGCGTCAAGCACACTGGCCATTCGTGACGTGCAGGCAAGAGTCCTTTTCGGGTTCGACGGTGTTTCCGAAGGAACGACGAGGGGATACTCAACTCCATTGCCTACAGCCCTATTGGAGTTACTGATGTCTACCCTCACGCCAAAAGTCCCCGCCTTCGGCCTCGGCACCTTTCGCCTGCAAGGCCAGGTGGTGATCGATTCCGTCAGCACCGGCCTGGAACTGGGCTACCGTGTCATCGACACCGCGCAGATCTACGAGAATGAAGCGGACGTCGGCCGGGCCATCGCCGACAGCGGCATCCCGCGGGATGAACTGTTTATCACCAGCAAGATCTGGATCGCCAACTTTGCTGAAGGCCAGCTGATCCCAAGCCTCAAGGAAAGCCTGCGCAAGCTCAAGACCGATTACCTGGACCTGACCCTGATCCACTGGCCATCACCTGAAGACCAAGTGCCCGTCGCCGAATTCATGGGGCAGTTGCTGGAAGCCAAACGCCTGGGCCTGACGCGCCAGATCGGTATTTCCAACTTCACCATCGCCCTGATGAAGCAGGCCATCGCAGCCGTGGGTGCCGAGCACATCGCCACCAACCAGATCGAATTGCACCCTTATCTGCAAAACCAGCAGGTTGTGGATTTTGCAACCGCCAACGGCATCCAGATCACCTCGTACATGACCCTGGCCTACGGTGAAGCGCTCAAGGACCCGGTGATCCAGCAGATCGCCGAGCGCCATCAGGCTACCCCGGCGCAAGTGACCTTGGCCTGGGCCATGCAATTGGGTTATGCGGTCATCCCATCCTCAACCAAGCGTGCCAACCTGCAAAGCAACCTCAAGGCCCTGCAACTGACCTTGAGCGCTGCTGACATGGCACAAATTGCCGGGCTGGAACGGGGCCAGCGCTTGACCAGCCCCAAGGGCATTGCGCCGAAGTGGGACTAAGCCCCGCCCACCGGTGCGCGGGATAACTCGCGCAGCCACGGCAATACCCGCAGGCCGGCAGTGGCCGCGGGTGGGTCGATAATGTCCATGAAGTGTTCGAGATTGACGTTGTCCGGCACACCGGGCAGCCGCACCAGCACCGCCGGGGTTACGCCGGGGGGTGCACCCAGATCCAGGTGATCGTAGACCAGAATATGGTTCACCTGGGGCTGGGGCCCACAGACGTGGGCCGTCAGCCCCGCATTGATGATCAGCACGTCGAAGGGTTCCGCGGGGATGGCGGTGAGTATCTGGACTTCCTCGAAGGTTTGTACCGGCACGATCCGGTGGTACCCCAACTGATTGAGCATTTTTTCGATGTACAACCGTTGCAGGTGTTGTTCATCAGCAATCAGGATGGTCAGTGCTTTGTTCGGCATGGCAAACCCCTGGGCAGGCAGCGCTCGTCAGTGAGCGAGGCCCATTTTCCAGACATATCCCGAAGACAAAATCAGGCATGTTCCCCCTTCATGTAGGAGTTCTCCCAAATCAACCGAATGGCCATCTCCGGCCGTCAAGCCTGATTGCCGTAACGCCTAATGCTGTGATGCAACTGTTCGATGGCCACGTCTATCGCCTCTACCGCAGCGCCCAATGCAACGCCGTCATGCTGTTCACACACGCTTTCCAATGTCTCGCAGCAAGTGATCAACACCTGAGCCTTGACCATGCGCGCGCCCCCTTTGACGCGATGAGCCAGGTCGTGAAGCTTGGCGAAATCAGCCTGCGATTTCAGGCACGGCAACAGCCCACGGTCTTCTTCGAGGCTACTGAGTAACGGCGTCAACAGCCCGTTGAGGGCATCGTTATCTCCCTGCGTCAGCGTGATCAGTGAACTTAAATCAAACCCCACTTCCACTTCATCCACTAGCACGCCGGCGGTCCGTGATGCCAAAGCCAGGCGCAAGTCCTCAAGCCCGGTAGGCTTGAACAGGCAACCGTCCATGCCTGCTTGGCGGCAGCGTTCGGCTTCTTGCGGCAAGGCATTGGCGGTGAACCCGAGTAACAGGCACGGCGTCAGCCCCAACTGGCGCTCCTGTGCGCGAATATCACGCGCCAACGTGTAACCGTCCTTGAAAGGCATGTTGCAATCGGTGATCACGCCATCAAAATCTCCAGCCTGCCACAATGCAAATCCTTGGGCGCCATCCTCGGCCGAGGTGATGCGATGTCCCAGAAAACTCAGTTGTCGCGCCAGCAACAAACGGTTGGCCGGGTAGTCATCCACCACCAGAATGTTCAACCCGCGTACTGGCGGAATGTGCGGCACCGGGACACTGAGCGGCACGGCTGTGGTCAGTGCCAGCGCCAACGTCACATCCACCCGCGTGCCCTTGCCCAGCACACTGCTCAAACGCAATTGCCCACCCATCATCTCGCACAGGTTACGGCTGATCACCAACCCCAGGCCCGATCCGCTTCGCGCTGGCTGCTCGTTATTGCTGCCTTGGATAAAGGGGTTGAACAAGCGCTGCTGATCTTCGGCGCTGATGCCAATCCCCGTGTCCTCCACCCACAACCGCAGGTTCAGTTGGTCGTTGACCAAGGCCGGCGCAGCCTGGGCACCCAGGAGCACCTGGCCGGCGGCGGTGAACTTGATCGCGTTACCCAACACATTCGACACCACCTGCTTGAAGCGCAACGGGTCGACTAACACCGGCCGGTCGATCAATGGGTCGAGCTCCACCTGCAACACCAAGCCCTTGTCCCGCGCCAGCCCCTCGAACACACGTGCCACCGAGGCCAGCAGTTCGTGCAGATTGGCCGGCTCCAGGCTCAGGGACAGGTGGCCGGATTCGATCCGCGCAATGTCGAGAATATCGCCGATCAACTCCAGCATGCCCCGGGACGCCACTGATGCGACTTCCAGCGCATCGCGATCGGCCACGCCCTGTTCGGCGTTTTCCAGGGCCAGTTCGATCATGCCGATCACCGCGTTCATGGGGGTGCGGATCTCATGGCTCATGGTCGCCAGAAACGTGGTCTTGGCACGGTTAGCGGCGTCGGCCTCCTCCTTGGCTTCCTGCAACTGGCCCAACAAACGCTGGCGCTCGCTGACATCCACCCAGCCGGCAATCATGCCGACGACGCTGCCATTGCTATCGCGGTACGGGAGCATCCACTGGTAGATGGTCAACGCATCGCCACCGGGCACCTTGAGCACGCGGTCATGGATCTGCGGATCACCCATCTCCATCAAACGCAAATAATCGGCATGAAACGACTTGGCCTGGGGCGGGTTACCCGTGTCGGTTTCCACCACAGTCTTGCCGATCACGTCTTCCAACTTGAAGCCGAACACATCGAGATAGGCGTTATTGCAGGCCATCAGGCGACCCAGGCGATCGCGCACATAGATCGGGTGTGGCGTGCCATCGATCAGCACGCTCATGAAACGCATCTGGTCGCTCAAGGCCCGCTCGGCCTGGGCGCGTTTGCGAATCAGGTTACGCAGGTAGAACACCCAGCCCAGGGTGACCAGCAGCAGCAGCGCAGCCAGGCCAAAGCCCTGGATGATCATATTGCGATGACGTTTCCAGTAGCTGTCTTCAATGATGATCTCGCTGCGCCAATGGTTGGTCAGCTCGTCCATTTCTTCAGGGGTTATGCTCAACAGCGCCTTGTCGAGGATCGAGTACAACTCCAGTTCGCTGCGGTTGACCCCAAAGGTAATGCGTGCGGGCTCACTCCCGACGGTGCTGGTGATGTGCAGGCGCTTACGGTAATTGCGCGCGATCATGTAGCGCGCGCTGATCAGCGAAACCGCAGTCGCATCGACAATGCCGTTGGCCACCAATTCCATGGCCTGCTCGGGGTTCTCCACGTCGACAAACCCGATGTTTGGATAGTCGTGGCTGATTTGCGCGGCCAGGCTGCTGCCGCGAATAATCGCCAGGCGTTTACCGGGCATATCTTCCAGGGTCACCAGATGCTCGTCGCTGGCGCGTACCACCAAGACATAGGGGTTGGATAGGTAAGGCCGGGTAAAACGGATCTTTTCGGACCGCTCGACACTCGGGGTGACGACCGCCAGCATGTCCACACGACCGGCACTGGCCTGCTCAATTTGCAGAGGCAGCGAACTGCCCCGCTCTACATCAAACTTCAAGCCTGTGCGCAAGCTGATGCGCGACAGTACCTCGGCACTCAAGCCTTCGAATTGCTCCTGTTCGTTGAAAAACGACAACGGCACGAATTTGTCGAGCACCGCCACCTTCACCCGTGGGTGCTTCTCCAGCCAGCGCTGCTCACTTTGACTCAAGCGCAGTTGATCCGCCTCGAGGAATCCGCTGCCGCCGGCACTCCAGCGGCGCAGGATTTCCAGCTGCTGGTTAGCCGGAATGGCGGCCAGCGCAGCGTTGATGATGCCCAACAGGCGCGTATTGCCCTGAGTGAATGCGAACCCGAAAGGGTTGACCTCCAAGGCGGAAAAATTCGCCATACGCACGTTATTCAGGTGGTTCTTGTTGATCAGATAGCGGGTGCTGATGGTGTCGCCCAGGTACACATCCGCCTGGCCGAACGCAACGGCACCAATGGCTTCGAAGGTCGAGGCAAACAAGAGCAACTGCGCATCGGGGTAAAAGGCCTGGACAGCATCGGGCTGCATGTAGTGGTAGAGCATCGCCAGACGCTTGCCCGCAAGGTCGGCCTTCAGCGCCTGGCTCTCACCCGCGCGTGTTACCAGCACGGGCTGGTCATTGGCGTAGGAACGGGACAGTACCAACTCCGGGTCGGCTGCCTCAAACCCATTGGCCGACCCCACGAAATCCACTGCGCCGGCCTTGAGGGCATTGATCACCTCATCGCGGCTGCCATAACGCCTCACGTCAATCGTGATATTCAGCGCCCGGGCGACCAGCGCCGCATAATCGGCCGTAATGCCTTCAAGCTCGTCGTTGTTGCTGCTCAGGTCAAAGGGCGCGTAATCGGGGGCAGACACACCCATCGACAGCGTGCGCCGCTCGCGCAGCCAACGCCAGTCGGCTTCGTCCAGCACCACCGAAGGGTTTGCAAGGGTGGAGTGGCCCAGCAGTCTCAAAACGTGAGGTTCCTCCAAGGCCATCGCCGCCCAGGGCAACAGCCCCATCAGCAAGATGGCCGCGCGTTTCAACAGCCGGGAGGTGATCATTTCAGATCAGATGATTGCGCTGGGCAAACTTGGACAGATGCACCACCGACGACATGCGCAACTTCTCCTTGAGCCGCGTCTTGTAGGTACTGATGGTCTTGTGGCTTAACAGCATATCCTCGGCAATATCCTTGTTGCCCAGGCCCAGGGCCAGCTTTTGCAGCACGGTCAATTCGCGGTCAGACAGCGCCTCCACCAACTCCTGCTCGGTGGACTGCAGATCGTCGCGACGCACCGAACTGGTGGGTAGGCTGGGGAAGCAACTGTAGCCGGACCTGATCGCCCTGATCGCCTTTTGCAGCTCATCGAGTTCACCTGTCTTGGCGACAAACCCCATCGCTCCCGCGCGCATGCAGCGAGTGGAAAAGAACACCGCCAGATACGAGGTCAGCACCAGGATCCGGCAGGGCAGCTCCAGCGCCTTGATCCGGCTGATCACCTCCAACCCACCGAGCTTGGGCATCGCCAGGTCGAGAATGACCAGGTCCGGACGTTCTTCGCGAGCAATCTGCATGGCGTCGGCGCCGTTACCCGCTTCGTAGATGGTATCGAAACCTTCCTTCCTCAACAGGTACCTGACGGTGGCGCGTATAAAAGGGTGATCATCCACGATTAAAGCTTTGTTGCTCATAAGACTCCCCTGGGAAGATCAGTACGCTTACATATCACGCGAGACCCCACTACCTGTGAAAAGTAACAGTTCCGACAAGCGGTACTGATTACTCCGTACGACACCTCAGGCAGCACAGGCCCCTCCTTTTGAAAAACACAGTAAACATGTGAAGCCACGCCTTGATTCCTGGACAGGCGCAAGCGCGCAACCTTAGCAACCGGGTGTTTTTTCCAATGAAGGGATAATCTCGACTAAATGTAGGACTTTTCCTCGGAGCGGCAAGGCCAGGCCTCCAGGATCTATTCGGTGGTGCTGGGACTCCAGAAGGCCTGCACTATCAGGGTCGAGTTGGAAATTCGCGCCACCAGGGCGTCCAACTCGTCACCGTCTACCGAGGTCGCCGCCAGTGTGGCTTCGATTTCAACTTCCTCGGTGCCGAACGGTCGCACATCGACATCGCTGGCCGGATAGTTACAACGCGCCAGTTCGGCTTCCAGCAACGCCAATACCGCGGTTTGCTGGGTGCGCCGGGCAATCACATACAGGACGTTGGTGACCTCCGCCGACACCACATCCAGCGGCTGGCGATTGATGTTATTGACGATTGGCCGCAGCAGGGTATTGGCCGCCAGCACAAACAGCGTGCCCAGCAACGCTTCGAGGACCAGGTCGGCACCGGCGCATGCCCCCACCGCCGCCGACGCCCAGAGCGTGGCGGCGGTGTTGAGACCGCGGACGTTGCCTTCTTCACGCATGATCACGCCGGCCCCCAGAAAGCCGATGCCCGACACCACATACGCCACCACCCGGACGGCGCCTTCCGCACCGCCGAGGCGGTTGGCCATGTCGACGAAAATCGCCGCTCCCACCGCCACCAGTACGTTGGTGCGCAGGCCCGCCGTGCGTTGGCGGTACTGGCGCTCGAAGCCGATCAGGCCACCGAGGATAAACGCGGCGGTCAGGCTGACCAGGGTGTCGATCAGGGAGTTGAGGTTGATGTTGTTGATTGCTTGCATGGGTCATCGTCCCTGTTCATTGCCAGCCAAACTTACGGATGTAGTAGCCCTTCACCGCCTGGGTCAGTGCCATATACGCCAGCAAAATCAGCGGCAGGAACACAAAGTACAGCGACGGCAGCGCCTGCAATTTGAAGTAATGCGCCAGCGGCCCCATCGGCAGGAAAATCCCCACGGCCATGATCACGCCGGTCATCACCATCAACGGCATCGCCGCGCGGCTTTGCAGGAACGGGATTTTCGGGGTGCGGATCATGTGCACGATCAGCGTCTGGGTCAGCAGCCCCACCACGAACCAGCCGGACTGGAACAGCGTCTGGTGGTCAGGGGTGTTGGCGTCGAAGACATACCACATGAGTGCGAACGTGGTGATGTCAAAGATCGAACTGATCGGCCCGAAAAACAGCATGAAACGGCCCACATCTCCTGGCTGCCAACGTTGTGGTTTGGCAAGCATTTCCTCGTCGACGTGATCGAACGGAATCGCGATCTGCGAAATGTCATACAGCAGGTTTTGCACCAGCAAGTGCATCGGCAGCATCGGCAGGAACGGGATAAACGCACTGGCCACCAACACCGAGAACACGTTGCCGAAGTTGGAGCTGGCCGTCATCTTGATGTACTTGAGCATGTTGGCGAAGGTGCGCCGGCCTTCCAGCACGCCCTCTTCCAGGATCATCAGGCTCTTCTCCAAGAGGATGATGTCGGCGGCTTCCTTGGCGATGTCCACCGCGCTGTCCACCGAGATACCAATGTCTGCCGTACGCAGCGCCGGCGCGTCGTTGATGCCGTCGCCCATAAAGCCCACCACATGTCCGTTGGCCTTGAGCAGGCGCACGATGCGTTCCTTGTGGCTTGGCGTCAGGCGGGCGAACACATTGGTGGTTTCCACGGCCTTGGCCAGCTCGGCGTCGGTCATGTCCTCGATGTCGTTGCCCATCAACAGGCCCTGTTGCTCCAGGCCCACTTCGCGGCAGATTTTGGCGGTGACCAGTTCGTTGTCGCCGGTCAGCACTTTGACCGCCACACCATGGGCTTTCAGTGCCTTGAGGGCCGGCGCGGTACTTTCCTTGGGCGGGTCGAGGAACGCGACGTAGCCGATCAGCGTGAGGTTGTTTTCATCCGCCAGGCTGTAAGTGTCACGCCCCGGCGCCATCGGTTGCGCGGCCACGGCCACTACCCGCAGGCCTTCTTCGTTGAACGCGGCAGTGACCTGGCGAATGCGCGCCAGCAGGTCTTCGGTCAGCGCTTCATTAACATCGCCATGGCGCACGCTGTTGCACACCGAGAGGATCTCCTCCACCGCGCCTTTGCAGATCAGCAGATGCGGTTGGCCCTGCTCGGCCACCACCACCGACATGCGGCGGCGGTTGAAGTCGAACGGAATTTCATCCACCTTTTGGAACGCTGTGCCGACCTTCAGCTCGCGATGCACCTCCACATGCTCCAACACCGCCACGTCCAGCAGGTTTTTCAGGCCGGTCTGGTAGTAGCTGTTGAGGTAAGCCATCTCCAGCACATCGTCGGACTCCTCGCCCCACACATCCACATGGCGCGCCAGGAAAATCTTGTCCTGGGTCAGGGTGCCGGTCTTGTCGGTGCACAGCACATCCATCGCGCCAAAGTTCTGGATCGCATCCAGGCGCTTGACGATGACCTTTTTACGCGACAGGAACACCGCGCCCTTGGCCAGCGTGGACGTGACAATCATCGGCAGCATTTCCGGGGTCAGGCCCACGGCAATCGACAGCGCGAACAGCAGTGCTTCGGTCCAGTCGCCCTTGGTGAACCCGTTGATGAACAGCACCAGCGGCGCCATCACGAACATAAAGCGGATCAACAACCAGCTGACCTTGTTGACGCCATGCTGGAACGACGTGGTCGCGCGGTCGGTGGCGGTTACGCGTTGGGCCAGCGCACCGAAATAGGTGCTGTTGCCGGTGGCCAGAATCACCGCCGTCGCCGCACCGGACACCACGTTGGTGCCCATGAACAGGATGTTTTCCAGGTCCAACGGGTTGCGGGTGTTGGCGTCCTGCTGCAGCGCAAACTTCTCCACCGGCATCGATTCACCGGTCATCGCCGCCTGGCTGACGAACAGATCCTTGGCGCCGAGCACGCGGCAGTCGGCGGGTATCATGTCCCCGGCCGACAACACGATCAGGTCGCCGGGCACCAACTGTTTGATCGGCAACTCGATGCGTTTGGCATCATCCCGACGCAGCACAGTGGCGGTGTTGCTCACCATGGCTTTCAAGGCATCGGCAGCCTTGTTGGACTTGGCCTCCTGCCAAAAACGCAACAAGGTCGAGAGCACCACCATGGAGAAAATCACCGTGGCGGCCTTCATGTCTTCGGTCAGCCAGGAGATCACCGCCAGCAACGTCAACAGCAGGTTGAACGGGTTTTTGTAGCAGTGCCATAAGTGCACCCACCACGGCAGCGGCTGCTCGTGCTCGACTTCATTGAGGCCGTATTGCACGCGCAGCGCATCGGCTTCCTGGGTGTTCAAGCCTTCGACATGACTGCCCAGCGTACCCAGCAATTGCACGCCACTGCTGTTGGCCGCGGCCACCAGGGTCTGCGCCAGGGTGGGCGGCACTTCGCGGCTGACGCTGGCGTCGGTGACGGTTTCGAGCATCGCCAGACGGCGGAAATGCCGGGCGATATGCCGGGTCCGCAAGAAGCCGGCGAAGAACTCTTTCAACAGAGTGAAGTTCATGGTGTGTTACTCCTGCGCGAGGAAAAAACCGTCGTGCAGGTACTGCCTGTCTCACCGCGCCCGTTTCAAAGGCACAGTCAGCTCGGCCCGCCCGCCGTAAAAGGCAGGCGCGTCCGTAGCATCCCGAGTTAAACCGGGTGCTGGTCAGCGTCGATGAGAGGGATCGGACAGGCGCCAGGACTGGCCGCTGCCGGGATGCCGCTTCTCGCTAGGTGGCGAGACAACGGCATCGAAAAAAATGCGCGTTATCTTGCCAAGTCTGTGCCGGTTACCGAGACCGGCCGACAACTGTCACTCGAACAAGTACCCACTGAGGGTCTCCGCTATTGATGAAAACGCGCGAAGCTTACGCCCCGGTGTAAGGAGAGTAAACCGTAGGAAAGTTTCCGCATGGTGAATAAGAAGATTCTTCAGGGAGGGTTCAGGAACCCCATTCTTGAAGCCGCCGAAGCTCGAATGTGAGGTGGCAGGTTCGCCAAATCCCGTAGCAGCTGCCGAGCGCAAGCGAGGCTGCGTCAGCGGTTCGTCTGACACACCGCGAACGCAGCCTCGCTTGCGCTCGGCAGCTGCTACGTACGAGGTGGTGGGCCAGGTTTTTGCGAAATTAATCATCCCGCGTCAGCACTTCCAGCAACTCAATCTCAAAGCACAGATTGCTGTTGGGCTTGATATGCGCGCCCATCGACCGTTCGCCATACGCCAGGTGCGCCGGCACAAACAACGTGCGCACCCCACCGACCTGCATGCCCATCAAACCCTGGTCCCAGCCCTTGATCACCCGCCCGGTGCCGATCACACACTGGAACGGCTTGCCGCGCGCCCATGATGAGTCGAAGACCGTGCCGTCTTCCAGGGTGCCGGTGTATTGGGTGGTGATCAGTGCGCCCTTGACCACGGCTTTGCCGGTGCCTGGGCGGGTGTCGGTGATTTGGAGTTCGTTGTTGTTCATGGGACGCTCGTGGAAGGCTTACTAAAGGGTGGGTTTTCTCAGAACTGTGTGGGATTGGCAAGTTTCGCGACAGCCGAGCCCGTGACTTCCCCTCCACCTACAAAAAAACACGACATGCCCTAGCCCGAATTCACACCCTGCTTATTTTCGCACTCAATGGCTACGTTGAATCTATTAAGGGACAACTACCCCAAGCAGGAAACATAAAAATGACCATCGGCTCCAACTTCAACTACCCCGCAGACATCGGCCAGCAGCATCGCCGAGAAAAACGCTCTACGAGTAACAAATGGAGAGCTAGATTCCCTAATCCTCCAGATCTGTGCTTTGACTATCGTGCTTTGGTAGAACAAGACGGTGGTATCGCCCAAGCGACTGACACTGAACATAAAATCTGCATTATTGGTGCCGGCATTACAGGGTTAACCACTGCACGTGAATTGCATAGATGCGGCTTCACAAATATTACATTAATTGAAAAATCAAAACGCATTGGTGGAAGGCACCTGACAGCTCTTGGGAGCAATAATACCAGCACTATCGGCCGCCCCCCTTTTGAAATGGGTGCAATGAGAATGCCTTTCTTCAACCTATCAGGCGAGCAACCAAAAGATGGCCACTCATTGATGGCTTATTACGCGAGCACATTTTCACTGACCTACTCAGACTTCCCCAACCCCGGCAGCCCCGCTGTTCATTCAACTGGAATATACCTACGAGAAGGAAGCATAGACAGTGGTAATGAACCAACCATGCTTATCTGGAAAAATGCCGATGAAAAAACAGCGCCACCCGGTAAAACATTAGCCTCCGTCTTCGCGAAGTGGAAAGTATTCTCCGAACGCATGACACTGCACGTCTCCGAGCACTACGGCTCGGAAAGCTGGGAGGCTATGTGGGCTTCTATAGTAAAACAATACGAAGGAACTTCATTTCGAGACTTGGTGAAGATGCCTGCTATAGATCGATGGCACCAAAATGACCCTGGCAATTTCGGTGGAATGGGAATGACCTCACAGGAGTCCGCTATTTTCTACTCCATCGGGATTGGTGATGGTAGCTGGGGAGCATTTTATGATATCTGCTCGATTTACCCGATACGCACGGCGATATTTGGTTTCAGTAGCCATTTGCAATTAATCCACGGACGCTTAGATTCCGAGGGCGTCCCCTTGGCATCACCTTATTTGAATGCTACAGACCCTATTGATTCGAGAGGACTACGCTTCAATAAACCAAACTACATCGGGCTTGGTGCTCTTGCCGAGTCCCTACTTTTCATAAAGCCAGACGAGACCCAGGAGTCGTTATACGAACATTTAATCAAACGCGCCTCAGGTTTACTGACCAACAGCTCAGTCACAAAACTGAGAAAACTTGAAAATGGAAAAATAAGAGTTTTCTACGATTGGAACGCCGCACCTCCAGAAATGACAGAAAAGAATTTTATTGACGCTGACTCCGTTGTAATGACGCTCCCCTCCTGGTTGATAGAAACACAAGTCCTACTTGAGGACTTTAGTCAAGAAATACTTCCACATGAAACGATTGCGGCCTACAAAACAGCCCATTGGGAAACCAGTTGCAAAGTATATGCACCGCTCAAGAAGTCCTTCCTATCACAGAACAAAATAATACCTCAAGCCATCGTAACCGACAGCTTCATACATGACGTTTACACCTATAGCTACAACAACAACCACACCTACGACTGCATACTATTAAGTTATACATGGGAAGACGACGCAACAAAGCTCTCCATATTCAGCGACAAAGAGCTTGTCGATAAATGCATAACAGAGTTAGACAGAATCCTTTTAAAGTCAACGAACATCAATAAGCGTATTTCTCCTTACATAGGGCGCGAGCAAGCAATCGTTCAACGCTGGATGAATGACAAACATTCCCTTGGCTGCGCAAAGCTTTATCGCCCAGGCACGTACTACGAATCTGTCGGTTTGATGAAGTACAACAGGGACTTCTCTCACAAATCTGGACTATATCTTTGTGGTGAGTCGTTCTCTGTAGACGCCGGCTGGACGGAGCCTTGCTTCAGAGGGGCTATCGACACAGCGATTAACATCTGCCACAAAACCCACGCGAACTTCAATGGTGGCTTTAGCCTGCGGGACTATCCAGAGTACAAATTGGAAGATTAAATTAGCTTTGGAGAAATCAGCTACAGCACAATAGGAATCATCTGACTTTTATTTAAACACTCTATCGCCTCTTATAAACATCCAACCAACTCTGGTTGCATAACAATAAGAGGTCACCCCATGAGCGAACCAACCAGCCCTGCCCGCGTCGCCGTCATTCAGTTCAATCCACAGGTCGGTATAGCCAACCGAAGCGACAACCTGCATCAAAGCCTGGTACTGGCGACTGAAGCAGCAAAGGGTGGCGCCAATCTGATCGTGCTGCCGGAGCTTTCCAACTGCGGATATTTCTTCAGCAGCCGCCAGGATGCGTTTGATCATGCAGAGGCGGTGCCGAGCGGACCGAGTGTGCGGGAATGGATTGATTTTGCCTGCAAGCACCAGGTGTATCTGGTGGCTGGCCTTAGCGAAATCGACGGTATGCAGCTGTTCAACACAGCCGTGTTGCTGGGCCCCAACGGGTTCATAGGCAAATACCGCAAAGCCCATTTATGGAACCTGGAAAAGCTCTGGTTTACCCCGGGGGATACTGGCTTTCCAGTGTTTGAAACGCCGATCGGTCGTATCGGCATGCTGATCTGCTGGGACATCTGGTTCCCGGAGGTGCCGCGCATTTTGAGCCAGCAAGGCGCCGATATCATTTGCAGCGTGAACAATTGGGTGTGGACACCCCCACCGTTGTTCGATGAGGCAGGAAAGTGCATGGCGTCTTACCTGACGATGACAGCTGCACATGTGAACAACGTATTTATCGCGGCCGCAAGCCGCATTGGTGAAGAGCGAGACGCCCGCTATCTCGGATGCTCCCTAATTGCAGGGACAAATGGCTGGCCAATCGGCGCCGTGGCTTCGGCCAATCGCCAGGAGATCCTGTTCGCCGACATTGACATCACCAGCGCCCGCAGTGCGCCGATCTGGAACAGCCTCAATGATCTGCAGCGGGACCGTCGCAATGATCTTTATGATCAGATGCTCGGGTATTCCCAACACCCTGCCCTGCCTCGCTGAGAGGAGGGCAAATTATGGAAAGGTTATTTACCAAGAAAACACCAATCTGCTCACGGGTGGATATCACAGTGGTTGCACTGGGACTGGTCGCAACCTTGCTCGCGGTCTGGGTTGTATCCAGTCATCGTGGTTCGTGGCCAGGATACAGTGAGATGGTGACGGCCCTACCCCACCCCGCCGCCTGGTTGCGGTGGGTAGTGGGAGACATCAGCGAAGTTGCCTTCTACAAGCATGAACTCGCGTCACTGGGCCTATTGAGTGGTGCCTATCTGGCTTGGTGGGCGAGCAAGCGCGGCAAAGCCTGGCAGGGCTTTTCCATTTGCTATGGCACCGGATTGTGGCCTTGGGTGGTGACCAGTTCGTTGATCGGGCTGTTGCTGAGCAACCTGCTGTGGGGTTGGAGCGTTACCGCCGAAACCTGGCAGCCTACGTTTGCGGCGTTTGTTTCATTACCAGCAGCGATAGTGCTCATGTTTGGCAGCGGTTGGAAGGTCGCCCTCAATGGTGCAGTGCTGGGGGCTTTGCTGGTGACTCCACTGTGCTTGTTGATCGTCAATCTGGTGTGTGTTCCGCTGGGTTTACCCGCCGTGATCGGTAACGTGCTGGGCATGGCTATCGGAAGTGTCATCGCATTTGCACTGTGTCGTCGGGTGCCCTCGCTGGTGCGTTCGGACGCTATCGCTCCAGCCCGGCCGATACCTGTTATCCCGCCCCGTTATGGCGTGTTCTGGAGCCTGCGCCGAGTGCTGGCGGACTTTTCCGAAGCGCCGTTTTTCGGCAATGAGCTGGCCAGTCTCGGGCTGTTGGCAGGCGTGTTGCTCGCCTATGCCCTCAACCCCATGAGCCCGGCTTATGGCTCCGGCCTACTCTTGCACATGGTGGGAGCGCAGGCGCTGACGTCGGCTTTTGGCGTAGTGATCTGGCGTCATCAATGGATAAAACGGGGTTGGTATCCTACCTATGTACCGTTGGTATCGGTGGTACCGGCAGCGGTGTTGACCCACGGTGGCAGTTGGATGGTGATGACTTCAAGTGCATTGCTGGGTGCACTGATCGCACCGCCGTTGGCCTGTGCAATTGCGGCGAAACTGCCTGCTCATTTTCATCCCTACATTGGCAATGTAGTTTCAATGGCCTTGAGTACGTTGATGATTGTGCCAATCGTAGGTTGGCTGGCGGGCTGAAGGGGGTGGTCAGGGGGAGCCCTGACCACTATTGAACTCCCACGAGTTGGCGCATATCCGTAGCTAAGGTCTATCGATACCGCCACGCCACACAAATCCCGTAGAGACCGTCTTAACCCTCACCGGGTAAGCGCAAGGTTCGGGTCACAGGGTTGGCCCGACTTGAGCACGCCATAAGCCGACACATAGTGCTTGCATATGTTTACTTACGCAGAGAGCTCACGCAGCGCTGCCGTCGCCAAAAAACCTGACCGCGATGCGTAGCGATGATCCTTTTGCACACGCTCGTCAATCCGCTGCAAGAGGTGTTCCGGTAGAGAGGCATTGAACCGCACCGATTTCCCCAGATAAGGCGTGAGATCAAAGTCGACTATCGCCCAGACCCCCCCGGCAAAATCCGGATTACCCAAATGGGCATCAACCTCCAGCGCCTGAGGAAGCTGTTCCTGATCGGCAACCAGGCCTTCAAGGTGCAGAGCCAATGCCTCACGGACATTGTCCAGCGCTTCGGAAAAAGACCCGCCCGCCGAGAAACACCCCGGAACATCTGGGACTGTCACGCTGTAATCCGAATCAGCATCTTTGTGTACTACCACTGGGAATTTCATTATTCCTCCTCTGATCGAACCCGTGGGAGCTCGCCCAATTCATCCAGCAGGCAATTATTTGAGACCAGCTGATTTGAAAATACTGTGCAGAGTGCACTTGGCAATCTCTGACTTGGGATGAGGGACGGTGACTCTTCCCCGCTTTGCGGGGTGCTTGAACTGATGATGACTGCCCTTCACTGCCACCTCAAACCAACCATCCGCAACCAGCAGGTCAATCACCTCTCGACGTCTCATCGCCTCACCCTTAGGTGTGTATATTACACACCGCCAAATGGCAATGGTTTTTTTGTACACACGAGACACACCAATAAAAAAGCCCGCTCAACCTTCAAGCGGGCTTGTGGGACGTAATGATGACGGTCTGCAAAACCCTTATGCCAGCGCACTAATGTGAGTTTTTGTGCCCCGATCTTTTGTTGATCGTGCTTTCGGTCATGCACCTGGTGGACATGGCCAGTGTGATGGTGGACCGGACACTGGAGTGTGTGCAGCCGCGCTGATTACACCACATGCGGTGTGGGGCAGGCGCCCTCACCTCATGTGTAATTAAGCGCTCACGCTTCAAGCTCGTTCAGCAAGGTCTTCTTGGGCTCAAGCAGCCCCAGCTTCTGCAAAACATCATTGACGGCGCCGACGGTGCCCAAGTTTTCTGGCGTGGCACTCCCAGCGACAACAGCCCGCAACGCCGTTAAAAACTCCAGCCTGCCCGTATCAACTTTGTCGGACTTGGTCATTTTGGGTGAAATCCGTTGCTGGGCAGATGAAATTTCCACGGCCAGGTAATCAAGAAGTTCGGATTTAATCATGGCAGGTTCCTGCTCCAATATTCCAAGGTGATGAAGCCTCAGCCTACGAAGATTGGTGCGCACTGCCTACTGTCAGAGTTGACAGGTATGTCAGTCAGACCACAGGCACCCGACGCGTCGTCATGCACGACAGCCCCTGGTGCATATGCACGCGGTGCTGATGAAATTCTGTGCACTATCCTAAGGCCCCGGTGTCGTACTCCCATGCGCCCAAGCCCCGGAGAAATCATGACCCAGGATGTCCTAGCCAAAGAAACCAACCGCCGCCAGCTGCAGCAGATCATCTCCGGGCTGTCCGACGGGATCATCCTTGCCGAGGTCGACCAGACCATCCTCTGGGCCAATCAAGCCGCGCTGAACATGCACGGTGTGGACGACGTTGCGGCACTGGGCGCCAACACCCAGGAGTACGCCGAACGCTTTGCCCTGCGTTATCGCAACAACCATCCCGTATTGCTGGAGAGCTACCCCCTGGCCCGCGCTGCGGCGGGCGATGAGTTCAGCGACGTGGTGGTCGAAGTCAGCCCCACCGCAGACGAAGAAAAGACTTGGGTCCATCGCCTGCGCAGCCTGGTGATCAACGACTCACACGGCGAACCGGAGTTGCTGGTGCTGATCCTCAGCGACGCTACCGAATGGGCCAGCGCCGAACAGCGCTTCGAAAAAACCTTCAACGCCAACCCGGCGCCGGCGGTGATCTGCCGCCTGAGCGACCTGCGCTATATCAAGGTGAACCAGGGCTTCCTGGAAATGACCGGCTACAACCGTGACCAGGTGATCGGCCGCTCAGTGTATGAGCTGGACGTGCTGGAACATGCTGAGCGCAGGGACCTGGCCGTTCAGCGCCTGGGGGAAGGCGCGACCATCCCACAGATGCAAGCCGAGCTGAAACTGCCCGGAGGCGGCAGCAAACTGGTGATCGTCGCCGGCCAGCCGCTGGACATGAACGAAGAAGACTGCATGCTGTTTTCCTTCACCGATCTGGAGCCACGCCGCAAAGCCGAAATCGCCTTGCGCCAGAGTGAAGAGCGCTTCGCCAAGTCGTTTCGACTGACGCCGGTACCGACATTGGTGTGCAGCGCCAGCAACCGGCAGGTGGTGGATATCAACGAAGCGTTCATGAGCATTACCGGGTACACCAGTGAAGAGCTGATCGGTAAGTCCATCGAAGACATCAACTTCATCGACAGCCAGCAGGCGGCCGCCCAGTTGTTCGCTACCTTGGAGAAAGCCGGCAACCTCGATGGCCAGGACCTCAAGGTGCGCAAGAAAGGCAATGAGGTGATCGACTGCGTGGTCTCGGCCGATACGGTGATCATTCAGGATGTGCCCTGCTACCTGCTGGTGATGATGAACATCACCGAACGCAAGCGCTCGGAACTGGAGCTGGTGGCGGCCATCGAGGAAGTGATGCAGGACGCGTCCTGGTTCAGCCAGACCCTGATCGAGAAACTGGCCAACGCCAAGAGCGTCAACAGCCCCAACCTGCCGAACGTGGCCTTCACCGACCTGACCGCCCGTGAGCGCGATGTGCTCGGCTTGATCTGCGAAGGCCTGGCCGACAAGGAGATCGCCTCGCGCCTGGAACTGGCACCCAACACCGTGCGTAACCATGTGGCTACGGTGTATTCCAAGCTGGGGGTGCACAGCCGCAGCGCGGCAATCGTCTGGGCCCGTGAACGCGGGCTGTTTGCCGGGGAATTACGGGTCAAGAGCAAAAAATAAAGTGCAAATGCACTAGTGAAGCTAGTGCGAATTCGCCTTATTGCGCAGCAGGGTAATCCTTAACCTTTCAGGGTGGGCACAGGACTTGAATCTGTGCCGCGCGAAACGACACCCTGAAGGAACACACATGTTTACCCTCTCTCAACTGCGAAATTGCATCGAAGAAGGCCTGGCGCCACTGACCTGCGAATTCACACTGTGCCGCGACGCATCACTGACCCTCAAGGTCTACGACGCCGAAACCGGCCGGGTCGACCTGGTCGTCACCGGGATCAGCACCAACCGGTTGCAGACCGCGCAAGACGTGGAAAAAATGGTCGAAGAACTGCGCTACGAGCTGCAGAGCAACAACATGGGCAAGCTCACGCTGGACGAGTTGCCTTCAACGACGAACCAATGAAATAGAACACGCCACCCGCGACGATGAACGCCCCCAGCATAAAGAACATGTAGTGGGCCGGCAGGCTGGCCAGTACCAGCCCGCACAACACCGGCCCCAACGCAGCCCCCAGGTTGGACAGGTTCTGCGCCCCGTAGTACATGCCTCGCAGGTGGTCCGGGGCGATCCGGTCGATAAACATGTACTCGGCCGGGAACACGATGATTTCCCCCACGGTAAACACCGCCATCGCCAGCACCCACCACAACACGTTGGTGGACAGTGCAAAACCGATCAAGCCCAGCATGAACATGCCTAAGCCTGCGATCAGCCATTGGCTGAGGTAACGGTGGGAAATACGTCGACCAATCACGTACTGCAAGGCGATCACCAGCACGGCATTGGTGGTGAGCACGGCACTGATGACGGTGTAGGTGTATTCAGCGCTGGTGGTGGTCACCAGGTACTGCGACAGGTAGGCAGTGAACTGGCCAAACACCACGGCGCTGAGCACACCACCGAGGGTGAAGCACACCAGGCGATGGTCACGCAGCAGCACGCGGCCGACAGCCAGGAACGGTACCGGCTTTTGCGTGACATCGATTGTTGCCAGGGTGCGATCGCCCCAACGCCAGTACAGCAGGAAAAACCCCACCCCCAACAGCGCCGACAAGATGAACGGCAGGCTGATGTCCAGCTTGGCTACCATCGCCCCAAAGAACGGCCCCACGGCATAGCCGATGTTGGTCAGCGTGTACTTGATGGAAAACACTTCGCTGCGTGCATCTTCCGGCAGCAAGCTGGCGAAACCGGCCTTTACCGCAATATCGATGACCGCGTAGGCCAGGTTGATCAGGATCAGGCAGCTGTAGAACGCCCAGATATTCTGCGCCAGCACTGTGCCGATAAACCCCAACACAAACAGCACGCTCAACCCCAGCAACAGCCGATAACTGTTGATGCGGTCGACCAGGAAACCGCCATACACGCTGAGCAGCGAGCCGACGATCAACGAGCTGCCGATCACCAGCCCAACCTGGGTGATGTCGAGGGCAAAGTGGTGGGTGAGGTAGATCACCAGGTAAGGAAAGGTGATCGCCTTGGCCAACGTCAGCAGCAACGTGGCGGACAACAACAGGTTCACGGCGCGGGGGTAGTTTCTTATTGTGGCAAGCATCCTGCTCTCTTTCGTCTAAGGTAACGCGGTCTTTATGGCCGGTTACCTTAACGCAAGAACCAGGAAAAAAGTTGCGTCATTTCTTGACGGGCGTGATCTCGAGAATGGTGCCATTAGTGGTTTTGAGCAGCACGAACTTGTCGCCCACCCGTGACCATTGGCTGTCGGCTTCAGGCTGCTTGAGACCGCGTTTCTTCCAGTCGCTGACCGCCGACTCCTTACGCATCAGGATGTCGGGGGCGCGGTCGCCTTCTTTCAAATCACGGGTATTGATGTTCGAAGGCTGCACGGTTTCCTGCGGGGTATCGCCGGCCTGCACGACAACGCTGGCGGTGGACAGGCTGGCGGCGACCAGAACACAAGCAGCTAGGGTTTTGGACTTCATGGGTGCTCCTTCAATGAATGATGCGTACCCAGCTTCGGACCGCAGGCGCACAAAATCATTCAGACTGCTGAACCTTGCCCCCTGTGATGAGGGAGGCCCCACTACCTCTGTGGCGAGGGGGCTTGTCCCGCGTTGGGGTGCGAAGCAGCCCCAAAACCAGCCGCTACAGAGTGTCTGATACACCGCGTTCTTCTTTAATAGGGCTGCTGCGCAGCCCAACGCGGGACAAGCCCGCTCGCTACAGGACATTCACTGGCTTACACGCGCCCATTGCCATCGTGAAATTAATCCTGTAATTTTTCATGAAATTATTAGATATAAATTTCATGAACCAGCAAGAAGAACTCGACGCCCTGGCGATCCTGATCCACGACCTGCGCAAGTACAAGAAGCTTACCCTCGCCCAACTCGCACAGAAGATCGAGCGTTCGGTGGGCTTCCTGTCCCAGGTCGAACGCGGCTTGTCGCGTCCGACCGTGGCGGATCTCACCGCCATCAGCCATGCCCTCGACGTGCCCACCACCTATTTCTACAGCTTGTCCAAACCCAAGGCCGTGAGTTGGGTCACTCGCCCTAACGAACGCCGCACGGTGTATTACGCCAACGGCATCACCGACATCCTGGTCTCCCCCAGCATGAAGGGTGCCTTCTCGATGCTCGACAGCCTGCTGGCCCCCGGCGCCAACAGCGGCGAACAGACCATGAGCGACCGCGCCGAGCAGGCCGGATTTGTACTGGAAGGAGAATTGACGCTGTGGGTAGAGGGCGAGGCTGATTCGGTCACCCTCGGCCCCGGTGACAGCTTCCACTTGGCCAGTTTCGCCCACTGCCGCTACGCCAACCTGACCGACCTGCCCGCCCGCGTGCTGTGGGTTTACAACTAGGAGCAACACCCTTGAAAAGCCAAGCCTCCACGTTACTGGCCGAAGTACGGACCTTTCGCCAGAACCATCCCGACGTGCGTTATGTCGACCTGATCGCCCTGGACATCCCCGGGCATTTCTACGGCAAGCGCTACCCCATCGAGATGCTGGAAAAGGTCGCCGCCGGCAGCCCTTTGAAGCTGCCGCAAAACGCCGTGCTGCTGGGGGTTCAGGGCGGGCTGTTCAAGATCGGCGACTACTGCTTCCACGATGGTGACCCGGATGCCAACCGCCGCCTGGTGCCCGGCACACTCAAGCCGGTGAGCTGGGAGTCGCAGCCGTTGGGGCAGATGTTGATCACCTCGGACGGCACCGAAGCGCCGATCGAATTCGAACCTCGCGAAGTCTTGGCCAACGTGCTGGAGCGCCTGCACCACAAAGGCATTCACCCGGTGGTGGCCTTCGAGCTGGAGTTCTACCTGTTCGACAAAAAACTCGACAACGGCCTGCCGCAATTCGCTCGCGACCCGCTGAGCGATGACACCGACGACCAGCCCAACCTGCATATTGAACGGCTGTCGCGCTTCAGCGAGGTGCTGGACGATATGGCGCAGACCGCCAAGGACCAAGGCATCGACATCACGGTGATCACCGCCGAACTCGGTCCTGGCCAGTTCGAGATCAATTTCGGTCACCTCGACGACGGCCTGCGCGCCGCCGACTGGGCGGCCTTGTTCTGCCGTAGCACCCGTGGCGTGGCCCTGAAACACGGCTACCGCGCCAGCTTCATGGCCAAGCCTTACCTGCAATTCCCCGGCAGTGGCATGCACGTGCATGTCAGCCTGTATGACGGCGCGGGCAACAATGTGCTCGCGGCGCACCAGCAGCAACCGCTGCGCCATGCCGTGGCCGGTTGCCTGGAGTTGCTGCCCCACTGCATGCCGATCTTCTCGCCCAACCACAACGCCTTCCGCCGCCTGGGCGGTACGGTTAACGCGGCGACCCGCGCCAGTTGGGGGTTTGAAGACCGCGACGCGTGCGTGCGCATCCCCGACTCCGACCCGCGCAACCTGCGCATCGAACATCGCCTGGCCAGTGCCGACGCCAACCCGTATCTGGTGCTGGCGGCGATCCTGGTCGGCCTTGAGCATGGCCTTGAAGCCAAGCGCGAACCCATCGCGCCACTGAACGAGGACCGCGGCAGCGGCACCGACTTCCCCGTGGAAATGCTCGATGCCGTGCGCGCCATGCAGCATCAGCCGGTGTTGCGCGATAAGCTCGGTGCTGAATTTATCGACGTGTACTGCGAGAACAAACGCCAGGATCACCTGGCCTTTCAACAAGAGATCAACGCGCGGGAATACCGCTGGTTTCTTTAACCCTGGAATAACCGATGACCGACCAAAGCGCCCCGGCCCTCAAGGAAATCTTCAACCTCGAACGCCTGCACCACATCGCCAGCGAAATGACGGCGGTGTACCCGGCGTTCGACGCCAAGGGCTTTCTCAGGCATGCCAAGGCCGGGCTGGCCGAGTTGTCGGTGATGCAGCGGATGGCGCGGGTCAGCGAAAGCCTGCACGCGGTGATCCCGCTGGACTATGCACAGAGCCTCAAACTGCTTTACGCCCTGGCCCCGCGCCTGAACAGCGGATTTGTCTGCCTGTTCCTGCCGCACTACGTGGCAAGTTATGGCCTGGGCGACTTCAAGCGCTCCATGGCCGCGCTCAAATACTTCACCACCTTTGGTTCGGCTGAGTTCGCCATAAGACACTTCTTGCTCCACGACTTCGAACGCACCTTGGCGATCATGCAAACGTGGTCGCTGGATGACAACGAACACGTGCGCCGCCTCGCCAGCGAAGGCTCGCGCCCCCGGCTGCCGTGGTCGTTTCGCCTGGCCGCGGTGCAGGCCAACCCTGAGCTGTGCGCATCGATCCTCGACAACCTCAAGGCCGACAGCAGCCTCTACGTACGCAAATCCGTGGCCAACCACCTCAACGACATCACCAAGGACCACCCGGATTGGGTACTCAGCCTGATCGAAGGCTGGGACCTGGACAACCCGCACACTGCCTGGATCGCCCGCCATGCGCTGCGCAGCCTGATCAAGCAGGGCAACACCCGCGCGCTGACCCTCATGGGCGCAGGCGCCAAGGCCGAGGTGAAGCTCCACCACCTGAGCGTGACGCCGGCGGTGATCACCCTGGGCGAGCGGATCAACCTGTCGTTCAGCCTGGAATCCACCGCCGCCACTGCGCAAAAACTGGTGGTGGACTACGCCATCGATTACGTCAAAAGCGCCGGGCACAGCGCGGCCAAGGTGTTCAAGCTCAAGGCGTTTACGCTGGGCGCGGGTGAACAGCACAGCCTGCGCCGCGAGCAGCATATTCGCGAGTTGACGACGCGCAAGCACTATCCCGGCAGGCATGCGGTGCATGTCTTGGTGAATGGGGAGCGCTTGGGCAGTGCTGAATTCGAATTGCGCGATTAAGCCGGCTCAGCCAACACCACCGATCAATGTGGAGGGTTTCATCCGTTGGATTCGCCGAGCAACAGTGGCTGCTCCCGCGCGCACAACTCCACCACGTAATCCCACAACACCCGCAACCGCACCGACTTGTGCAACTCCCGGCGCGAGCTGATCCAGTAGCTGCGCTGGATCCCCTCACCCGGCAGCAACGGCACCAGCTGCGGGTCGCCCGACGCCATGAAGCACGGCAACACCGCAATCCCCAAACCGGAGCGTGCGGCCTGGTGCTGGGCGATGACGCTGGTGCTATGGAACACCACCTTGGGGTTGCGGCAGAAGCTGTTGAGAAATTTCAGTTCCTGGCTGAACAGCAGGTCGTCGACGTAATCGATCCATGAATGGGCAGCGAGGTCTTCGCGCCTTTCAATCGGTGGGGTGCGCGCCAGGTAGGCGCGGCTGGCGTAGAGCGCCAGGCGGTAATCGGTGAGCTTGCGCGTGACCAGTTGATCGACGCTGGGGCGTTCGAGGTGGATGCTGATCTCCGCTTCGCGGTTGAGGATGCTGACGAAGCGCGGCACGGCGAGCAGTTCCACTTCCAGGCCGGGATAACGTTCGAACAGCCCGCCCATGCGGCCGGCGAGGAACATCACCCCCAAGCCTTCGGCCACCCCGAGGCGGATCTTGCCCAGGGGCGCAGCGGAGTGGGTCAGTTCGTCCTCGGCCAGCAACGCGACGTTTTCCATGGCTTCGGCGTGTTTGAGCAGGGCTTCGCCGGCGGGGGTCAGTTCGTAGCCCTGGGCGTGCTGCACGAACAGCGCGGTGCCGAGGCTCTTCTCGATGGCTTCGATATGCCGGGCCACGGTGGCGTGCGTGGTTTTCAGGCGCTGCGCGGCGGTGAGCAGGCGGCCGCTGCGCTGCAACTCCAGAAAATACCGCAGGTCATTCCAGTCGAACATGTCGCCTCCATTGCATGCGCCCCAGGCAGCGCTGTTTAAAAACGCACAGCAGCTGGGTAAAAACTAACATTTTTAAGACGAAAACTAACAACTAGGATGGAGCCAATAAGAAAAACAAGCGAGACCTCAGATGCCCATTGCAACTGCTGAATACGATTATGTGGTGGTAGGCGCCGGCCCCGCAGGCTGCCTGCTCGCCAATCGACTGTCCGCCAACCCCGCCCACCGCGTGCTTCTGCTCGAAGCCGGCGGCCGCGACAACTACCCCTGGATCCATATCCCTGTCGGCTACCTGTTCTGCATCGGTAACCCACGCACCGACTGGTGCTTCAAGACCGAAGCCCAGGAAGGCCTGCAAGGCCGTGCGCTGAGTTACCCACGGGGCAAGGTGCTCGGTGGCTGCTCCTCGATCAACGGCATGATCTACATGCGCGGCCAGGCCCAGGACTACGATGGCTGGGCGGCCGCAGGCAACCCGGGCTGGGCCTGGAAAGACGTGCTGCCACTGTTCAAGCAGAGCGAAAACCACTTTGCGGGCGGCTCGGAATTCCACAGCGACGGCGGCGAATGGCGGGTTGAGCAGCAGCGGCTGTCGTGGCCGATCCTCGATGCGTTTCGTGAGGCGGCGGCGCAAAGCGGCATCGCAAACATCAGCGACTTCAACCAGGGCGATAACGAGGGGTGCGGCTACTTCCAGGTCAACCAGAAGGCCGGGGTGCGCTGGAACGCGGCCAAGGCGTTTCTCAAGCCGATCCGCCAGCGGCCCAATCTGACGGTGCTGACCGAAGTCGAGGTGGACCGCGTGGTGCTGGAAAACGGCCGCGCTTCGGCCGTGCTCGGGCGTCAAAACGGCCAGCAAATGAGTTGGAAGGCCCGCAAGGAAATCGTGCTGTGCGCCGGCTCCGTGGGCTCGCCGGGGATCCTGCAACGCTCGGGGATCGGCCCGTCCAGCGTGCTCAAGCCACTGGGCATCGATGTACTGCATGAACTGCCGGGTGTCGGCGGCAACTTGCAGGATCATCTGCAACTGCGGCTGATCTACAAGCTGGAAAACGCCCGCACCCTGAACCAGATCGCGGGCACCGTATGGGGCAAGATGGGCATGGGCCTGCGCTACCTGTATGACCGCAGCGGCCCGCTGTCGATGGCGCCCAGCCAACTCGGCGCATTTGCCCGCTCGGGCCCGGAACAGACCTCGGCCAACCTTGAATACCACGTGCAGCCGCTGTCCCTGGAGCGCTTTGGCGAACCGCTGCACGGGTTCCCGGCGTTTACCGCCTCGGTCTGCGACCTGCGCCCGCAAAGCCGTGGCCGCATCGATATCCGCTCGGCCAGCCCGGCGGATGCGCCGCTGATCCGGCCCAACTACCTCAGCCATCCGGAAGACTTGCGGGTGGCCGCCGACGCGATTCGCCTGACCCGACGTATCGTCGCCGCACCAGCCCTCAGCCAGTTCAAACCGGTGGAATACCTGCCCGGCGACGCACTGCAAACCGAAGAGCAACTGCATGAAGCCGCCGCGCGTATCGGCACGACGATCTTCCATCCGGTCGGCACCTGCCGCATGGGCAGCGATAAAGACGCGGTGGTCGACGCCCAACTGCGCGTGCATGGCGTGCCCGGCCTGCGCATCGCCGATGCGTCAATCATGCCGCGCATTACGTCCGGCAATACCTGTTCACCCACGCTGATGATCGCGGAAAAAGCCGCGCAGTTGATCCTTTCGCCGAACACAAGGAGTCTCGCCCCGGAGAAAGAACTGGTTCATGCAATCTGAATAGCGGCGCCAAACCTGGCGCCGACAGTGGAACAACAATAAATAATCACTGTGAGGACTTCCCAATGTCAGAACATGCTCAACCCCTGGGCTCGGCGACCAACGCGAGCATCGGTAGCGAATCAAGAAAAGTCATCTTCGCCTCGTCCCTGGGGACGGTGTTCGAGTGGTATGACTTTTTCCTCTACGGCGCCCTGGCGGCGGTGATCAGCAAGCAGTTCTTTGCCGGGGTCAACGACACCACGGCGTTTATCTTTGCCTTGATGGCCTTTGCGGCCGGCTTTGTGGTGCGCCCGTTCGGTGCGCTGGTGTTCGGCCGCCTGGGCGACATGATCGGGCGCAAGTACACCTTTCTGGTAACCATCATTTTGATGGGTGTGGCGACTTTCTGCGTCGGGCTGCTGCCGACCTACGCCAGCATCGGCATCGCCGCGCCGATCATCCTGATCGTGCTGCGCATGCTGCAAGGCCTGGCCTTGGGCGGTGAATACGGCGGCGCAGCCACTTATGTGGCCGAGCATGCGCCGGCCGGCAAACGCGGCCTCAACACCAGCTGGATACAATCCACCGCGACCCTTGGTTTGCTGCTGTCGTTGCTGGTGGTGCTGGCGTGCCGGTACTTTACCGGCGATCAGTTCGAAGTCTGGGGCTGGCGTATTCCGTTCCTGTTTTCCATTGTGCTGCTGGGTATTTCGACCTGGATCCGCATGAGCCTGCATGAGTCGCCGGCATTCCTGAAAATGAAAGAGGAAGGCAAGGCCAGCAAGGCGCCGATCCGTGAGTCCTTCGGTAAATGGGAAAACCTCAAGGTGGTGCTGATCGCGCTGTTCAGCATCAACGGCGGGCAAGCGGTGACGTTCTATGCGTCGCAGTTCTATGTGCTGTTTTTCCTCACGCAGTTCCTGAAAATGGACCCGGCCCTGGCCAATATGCTGCTGATCATCAGCGTGGTGATTGGCGCGCCGTTCTTTGTCTTCTTTGGCTGGCTGTCGGACAAGGTCGGGCGCAAGCCGGTGCTGATGCTCGGCCTGCTGCTGGCGACCGCGCTGTACTTCCCAATCTTCAAGGGCCTGGCGCACTACACCAACCCGGCGATGGACCAGGCCAGCCGCCAGGCACCGATCACCGTGCTGGCCGACCCGGCCACCTGTACCTTCCAGTTCGATCCGGTAGGCAAGGCGAAATTTGACAGCCCGTGCGACAAGGTCAAGACCTTCCTGGTCAAGCAAGGCCTGCCCTACAGCAGCGCCGCCGCCCCGGCGGGCAGCCCGGTGCAGGTCAGCGTGGGTGAAGTGCGTATCGATGGCTTCGACGAGGCAGCGCTGCGCGGTGCGGTGACCCTGGCCGGCTATCCGACTTCGGCGGATGTGGCCCAGGTCAACAAGGTCATGGTGGTAGTGCTGATCGTGGTGCTGATCCTGATCGCCGCCATGTGCTATGGCCCGCTTGCGGCGCTGATGGTGGAGCTGTTTCCGACACGTATTCGCTACACCTCGATGTCCCTGCCCTACCACATCGGTAACGGCTGGTTTGGCGGGTTCCTGCCGACCGTGTCGTTTGCGCTGGTGGTGTACACCGGCGACATCTTCTATGGCTTGTGGTACCCGGTGGCGGTGACGGGGGTGAGCCTGATCGTGGGGATGTTCTGCCTCAAGGAAACGCGGCATGTGGACATCGATAACAACTGAATAAGCTTCAAGGGGCAAGCTGCAAGCGCCAAGTAAAAGCCAATCGGCTCTTTCTTGAAGCTTGCAGCTTGAAACTTTCAGCTGTACATCCATACAGATAATGGTTGCTCAATTTCCTTCTTTTGCCCATCCTGCTCCCCATTCAACTGTGTAACGAATGGGCTGACCATGCGGCTGTACCTCTGTGAAAAACCCTCCCAGGCCAAGGATATTGCGGCTGTGCTCGGTGCCAGTCGCCGCGGCGACGGTTGCTGGTTGGGCAATGGGGTCACCGTCACCTGGTGCATCGGTCACCTGCTGGAAACCGCCCCGCCCGACGCCTATGACGCCAAATACAAACGCTGGGTACTGGCCGACCTGCCGATCGTCCCGGAAAAATGGAAGATGCTGGTCAAGCCCAAGACCGCCAGCCAGTTCAAGGCCGTCAAGCGTTTGCTGGGGGAAGCCCAGGAACTGGTGATCGCCACCGACGCCGACCGTGAAGGCGAGATGATCGCCCGCGAACTGGTCGAGCATTGCCGCTATCGCGGGCCGATCCAGCGGCTATGGCTGTCGGCGCTGGACGATGCCTCCATCCGCAAGGCCCTGGCGGCGCTCAAGCCAGGCGCCGAAACGTTCAGCCTGTATCACTCGGCCCTGGGCCGCTCCCGCGCCGACTGGCTGATCGGCATGAACATGAGTCGCCTGTTTACCCTGCTGGGGCGCCAGTCCGGCTATCAGGGCGTGCTGCCAGTGGGCCGGGTGCAAACGCCGACCCTGCGCCTGGTGGTGGACCGCGACCGCAGCATCGCCGACTTCGTGCCCGTGGCCTACTGGGCCATTGATGTGGACCTGCGCCACGAATCCATGACCTTTACCGCCCAATGGCGTGCCGCCGAAGATGCCTGTGACGACCAGGGCCGCTGCCTTAATCCGCAGTTGGCCCGCGACGCTGCCGACGCCATGACCAACGCCGCCAGCGCACGGCTGATCAAGCTGCGTACCGAACGCATGCGCGAAGTGGCGCCCCTGCCCTTCGACCTCGGCACCCTGCAGGAAATCTGCTCGAAGAAGCTCGGCCTCGGCGCCCAGGAAACCCTGGATATCGCCCAATCCCTGTACGAAACCCACAAGGTCATCACCTACCCGCGCAGTGACTGCGGCTACCTTCCATTGAGCCAGCACAGCGAGGCGCCGAAGATCCTCGCCGCACTGGGCCGTGCGGATGCGGCAGTGAATGAGTTGATGCCACATATCGATCCCCATCGCCGATCACGGGCCTGGAACGATGCCAAGGTCAGCGCGCACCACGGCATCATTCCCACCGGCGCCGGCAAGGACGTTGGCCAACTCACCGGCAAGCACCGTGCGGTCTACACCCTGATTCGCGCGCGCTACCTGGCGCAGTTCCTGCCCAACCATGAATACGATCGCACCCAGGCGGATTTCGACTGTGCGGGCCAGGCATTGCGCGCAGTGGGCAAAGTGGTAATCGAGCCGGGCTGGAAACGCGCCTTGCCCGAAGCCCTCGCACCGGCAAAGGGGCGCGAAGCACCGGCACCGCAGGCCTTGCCGACACTGGTGCAAGGCCAGGATTACGCGGTGACCAAGGTCAACCTCAAGGACCTGTGGACCCAACCGCCCAAGCCCTTTACCGAAGGAGACCTGATCAAGGCGATGAAAAACGTCGCCAAGCTGGTGGAAGACCCACTGCTCAAGCAAAAACTCAAGGACACCACCGGCATCGGCACTGAAGCCACCCGCGCGGGCATTATCCAAGGGTTGCTCGACCGGGGTTATCTGGTCAAGAACGGCAAGGCACTGTCGGCGACCCCGGCAGCCTTCAGCCTGATCGACGCGGTGCCCCGTGCCATCGCCGACCCCGGCACCACCGCGATCTGGGAGCAGGCGCTGGACATGGTGCAAAGCGGCGAGATGAGCCTGGAAGAATTCGTCGCCAAGCAGGCGGCATGGATGAGCAAGCAAGTGGCGCGTTGCAACAGCATGCGCATGACCATCACGGGGCCCGCCAGCCCGGCGGGCCAAAGTGCTGCGCCGTGGAAAAAGAAGCGCAAGGCGGCACCCCGCAAGGCAACCGGGACGACCAAACGCGCCAAAAAGCCGGCGAATGCGGGATGAAAGGTGAAAAAAACCGGCGAATGACGTTTTTCGACGGGTTTAACGCCGCTTTGGTCCTTGCAGCGACGTAGCCCGTCTAGGATTCTGTAGGGAACTCGCTGACTTCCTAACAACAACACCGGAGTGGCCGCCATGAAGACCGTTGCACAATTGCTGAAAGCCAAGGACCAGAAAAACCAGGACGTTCACACCATCCAATGGGATCACACCGTGTTTGAAGCGCTGGTCCGGATGTCGGAGAAAAACGTCGGGGCCTTGCCCGTGGTCAAGGAAGGCGCGGTCGTGGGGATCATCAGCGAGCGCGATTACGCACGCAAAATCATGCTCAAGGGGCTGTCGTCGGTCACCACAAAGGTCCACGAGGTGATGAGTTCCCCAGTTATCACCGTCGATACCCATAAACGTGTCGAAGAGTGCATGAACATCATGACCGACAGCCACCTGCGCCACCTGCCCGTGGTCGAAGACGGCAAGCTGCTGGGCCTGCTTTCCATCGGTGACCTGGTCAAGGAAGCCATTGCCGAACAGGCTGACCTGATCAAGCAGTTGGAGCAATACATCCGCGGCGAATAGGAGACCCCATGCTCGACACGCTGGAACATCAGGAAGACCACCTCGACACCCTGCACCGCGCCATGGCCGAACGGCGCTTCCTGGTGTTGACCGGTGCAGGCATCAGCACGTCGTCGGGGATCCCCGACTACCGCGACAGCGAAGGTGTGCGCCGGGGCAAAGCGCCGATGATGTACCAGGAGTTCCTCGCTACCGCGCAGGCGCGACGCCGCTACTGGGCGCGGGCGATGCTGGGCTGGCCGAGGGTACGTATCGCCCAGCCGAACAACGCTCACCGGGCATTGGCGGCCCTGCAACAGCGCCAGCACATCACCGGCCTGGTCACGCAGAACGTCGACACCTTGCATGACCAGGCCGGCAGCCATGACGTGACCGAATTGCACGGCAGCCTGCACCGGGTACTGTGCCTGGATTGCCAACTGCACAGCACACGCGACGTGATCCAGCGACAGATGGAGGTCGATAACCCATACCTGGCGCAGGTCCATGCGGTACAGGCGCCTGATGGCGACACCTTGCTCGACCCCGCGTTTGAAGAGCACTTCCAGGTCCCCCGCTGCCCCCATTGCGAGGGTGAGCGACTCAAGCCGGACGTGGTATTTTTTGGCGAGAACGTCGCGCCGGCGACGGCGGCCAGGGCGATGGCGGCGGTAACGCATGCCGAGGGGTTGCTGGTGGTAGGTTCGTCGCTGATGGCTTACTCCGCATTTCGCCTGTGCAAGGCGATGGTCGAACAGGGCAAGCCGGTGATCGCCATCAACTTGGGCAAGACCCGAGGGGATGAGCTGTTGCAGGTGAAGATCGAAGCCTCTTGCGAGCGGTTGTTGCCGTTACTGGCCGAGCGGCTGGGGCCATAAAAAACCGCCCCTCCCACAATGCTTAAGCGCGGAATCGACCACTGACGCCTGCGACTAATCAGCACAAAAAATGACGCCCAAGTCACCTTCTCCCGCATCCCCCCGTCCCCACGACGATTTATGTAGTGAACAAAAATAATCACTACATAACCGTTGACGTAACCTTTTTGTCCTTGCATGATCTAGACGTCTCCCGGATCGGGAGCGTTGGTAACAAGCGTTTTGAACAAGCTCGTCTGACCGCCGAGCTGTTTTTCCGGATGTGCACTGCTCACAAGGCAGCTTGATGAAGCTGACCGACCCGTAAGGATCGGTACAAGGAGCTCAAACGCTGCTTGTCTTCGTTATGAAACCATTGCGTAGCAGTTCATCAGCAAGACTACATGCATCAGGTTCAAGACCCTGCCCGTATTCGGCAGACAGTCACTGACGCCCGGTTTTCGAAGCCGGAGACAACTAAGCAGTTTTAACGGAATCAACTGATCGATCGCCAACTGGTCAAGGGGCTTACACATGAATCTGAACAACCAACCAACTATCGATGAATTGGCTGAGATGTTCGCAGCGCAGAAAGACACACTCGACGACCATATCCTGTGGATTGGCAAATCGGGCGAAGTGCAAATTGACTGCCTGGCGCCCCACACCGAAGAAGCCGAGTTCGACCGCAATAACCGTGAACTGGCGGCGCGCCTGAAGATGTACCGCCGTGGTCAGGGTTATGTCGGCAAGAAAGCCGCGGCCGATCGCAACTTTATCGAGCAAGTGTTCCATACACTTAATACCGAATGGCAGAACCTCAAAGGCCAATCGCAAGTTAAAGTGATTGATAGATACTGCTGATAACGGTGCAACTTTAAATTTAAGCCCGCTCGTTTACTCGAGCGGGCTTTTTAATACCTGTTTTATAACCCTGCTTTATAACAACGCCGGAAACCTACCCTTCCCCGCTTCGTCCCGAAAAATATCAAACAACACCTGCGCCGCCGCCGACAGTTCATGCCCTGGCTTGGTCAGCACACCAATCGGCCGTTCGATCACCGGATCGGTCAAGGTGATGCAATGCGCCCCCGCCTCCTGCATCTGCTGCACACACAAGGCTGGTACGGCGCTGACGCCCAGCCCGCTGGCGACCATCTTGCCCACGGTTGCCAATTGATGGCTTTCCAACGCCACCGGCAACTTCATCTTCAAAGCCCCCAGATGCTCTTCCAGCATCACCCGCAGCGTGGAAGGCCGCTGCAACGTGATGAACGGGTGCTCCAGCAAGGTTTTCCAGTCGACCTCGGCACACTGGGCCAGCAATGAATCACCGGGCACCACCGCAATAAAGCGGTCCAGGTACAGCGGTGTAAAGGCCAGCGACGAGCCTTCCGAGGGTTCAAACGCCACGCCCAGTTCCACATGGCGGTCGCGAACCATCTCCAGCACCTGCTCATTGATCAAGTCATGCACCGTCACGTTCACCTGGGGGTAACGCGCGCGGAATATCTTCAGGATCGGCGGCAGCAGGTTGCCGGCAAACGACGGCATCGCCGCCACGGTGACCCGCCCGCGTTGCAGGGTGAACAACTGACGCAGTTCATCCTCGGCATTGTCCCAATCGGCCATCAGCCGACGTGCCAGGGGCAACAGGGATTCACCTTCGGGCGTGAGGGCCACGTTGCGCGTATTACGGCTGAACAAGCGCCCGCCCAGCCCTTCTTCCAAGCCTTTGATGGTCAGGCTCAGCGCCGATTGGGAGAGGTGCAGGCGCTCGCAGGCGGCGGCAAAACTCAGGCTTTGGGCCACGGCAAGAAAGGCACGCATCTGTTTAACGGTCATTGGAAGCTCCAAGCTACAAGTTGAAGGCACAAGTAAAAGCAGCCGTTGCTTCTCCTTGAAGCTTGCGGCTTGAAGCTGATTATGCTGTTTTCCAAACCAATCAACCTTAAAAAACAACTTAACAAATCAATCCGTCGGCGCAACACTCGATTCATTGGCTGGCCCACAAACAATAAAAGAGGTGCATATGGCAGGTTTCGATAAACGCGTGGCGTCCTACGAGGAAGCACTGGCAGGCCTGGAAGACGGCATGACCGTGCTCGCCGGGGGTTTTGGCCTGTGTGGCATTCCGGAAAACCTCATCGCCGAGATCAAGCGCAAAGGCACCCGCGACCTCACCGTGGTTTCCAACAACTGCGGCGTCGACGGTTTTGGCCTGGGCGTACTGCTGGAAGAAAAGCAGATCCGCAAGGTGATCGCGTCCTACGTCGGTGAAAACGCCCTGTTCGAGAAGCAATTGCTCAGCGGCGAAATCGAAGTGGTCCTCACCCCCCAAGGCACCCTGGCGGAGAAAATGCGCGCAGGCGGCGCCGGTATCCCCGCCTTCTTCACCGCCACCGGCGTCGGCACCCCGGTCGCAGAAGGCAAGGAAACCCGCGAATTCAACGGTCGCCCGTACCTGATGGAAGAGTCCATCACCGGTGACTTCGCCATCGTCAAAGGCTGGAAAGCCGACCACTTCGGCAACGTCATCTATCGCCACACCGCCCAGAACTTCAACCCGCTGGCCGCCACCGCCGGCAAGATCACCGTGGTCGAGGTCGAGGAAATCGTCGAACCGGGCGAGCTGGACCCGGCGCAGATCCACACCCCTGGCATCTACGTCGACCGGATCATCTGCGGCACGTTCGAGAAGCGCATCGAACAGCGCACCGTGCGCAAATAATCCGCCCCCAGCCCGAACAATAAGGACTCATAAAATGGCTCTTACCCGCGAACAAATGGCTCAACGCGTCGCCCGCGAAATGCAGGACGGTTTCTACGTCAACCTGGGCATCGGCATTCCGACCCTGGTGGCCAACTACATCCCCGAAGGCATGGAAGTGATGCTGCAGTCGGAAAACGGCCTGCTGGGCATGGGCCCGTTTCCTACCGAAGAAACCATCGATGCCGACATGATCAACGCCGGCAAACAGACCGTGACGGCGCGCATCGGCGCCTCGATCTTCTCCTCCGCCGAATCCTTCGCGATGATTCGTGGCGGCCACGTCGACCTCACCGTGCTCGGCGCGTTTGAAGTGGACGTACATGGCAACATCGCCTCGTGGATGATCCCCGGCAAACTGGTCAAGGGCATGGGCGGCGCCATGGACCTGGTGGCCGGTGCGGAAAACATCATCGTGATCATGACCCACGCCTCCAAGGACGGCGAGTCCAAGTTGCTCAGCCAATGCAGCCTGCCGCTGACCGGTGCCAACTGCATCAAGCGTGTGCTGACAGACCTCGCGTACCTGGAAATCGAAAATGGCGCTTTTGTCCTCAAGGAACGCGCACCTGGCGTCAGCGTTGAAGAGATTGTGAGCAAGACCGCCGGTAAACTGATCGTCCCGGACCACGTTCCAGAAATGCACTTCCAGTGAGGACAGATTCCATGCAAGACGTCGTGATTGTTGCTGCTACCCGCACCGCCGTGGGCAGCTTTCAAGGTTCGCTGGCAAGCATTCCGGCACCGGAGCTGGGCGCCGCCGTGATCCGTCGCCTGCTGGAGCAGACCGGCCTGGACCCGGCCCAAGTAGATGAAGTCATCCTCGGCCAGGTACTCACTGCCGGCAGCGGCCAGAACCCCGCACGCCAAGCCTCGATCCTCGCCGGCCTGCCCCACGCCGTGCCGAGCCTGACCCTGAACAAGGTCTGCGGCTCAGGCCTGAAAGCCCTGCACCTGGGCGCCCAGGCCATCCGTTGCGGTGACGCCGAGGTCATCATCGCCGGCGGCATGGAGAACATGAGCCTGGCACCGTACGTACTGCCTGCTGCACGCACGGGTTTGCGCATGGGCCACGCCAAGATGATCGACAGCATGATCACTGACGGCCTGTGGGATGCGTTCAACGACTACCACATGGGCATCACCGCCGAGAACCTGGTGGACAAATACGGCATCAGCCGTGAAGCCCAGGATGCTTTCGCCGCTGCGTCCCAGCAAAAAGCCACTGCCGCCATCGAGGCCGGGCGTTTTGTCGATGAGATCACGCCGATCCTGATCCCCCAGCGCAAGGGCGACCCGGTTGCCTTCGCCGTGGATGAGCAGCCTCGCGCCGGTACCACCGCCGAGTCCCTGGCCAAGCTCAAGCCGGCGTTCAAGAAAGACGGCAGCGTCACCGCCGGCAACGCCTCCAGCCTCAATGACGGTGCCGCCGCGGTGCTGCTGATGAGTGCCGCCAAGGCCAAGGCCCTCGGCTTGCCGGTATTGGCGCGCATCGCCAGCTACGCCAACGCGGGCGTTGACCCGGCGATCATGGGCATCGGCCCGGTCTCGGCCACCCGCCGCTGCCTGGACAAAGCCGGTTGGAGCCTGGACGATCTGGACCTGATCGAAGCCAATGAAGCCTTTGCCGCGCAATCCCTGGCGGTAGCTAAAGAGCTGGAGTGGGATGCGGACAAGGTCAACGTCAACGGTGGTGCCATCGCCATCGGCCACCCGATCGGCGCGTCAGGCTGCCGCGTGCTGGTTACCCTGCTGCACGAAATGATCAAGCGCGATGCCAAGAAAGGCCTGGCGACACTGTGCATCGGTGGCGGCCAAGGCGTAGCCCTGGCCCTCGAACGCAGCTGATAAAAGAGCAACACCGAAAAGGCCCGGCTCCACGAAAAGCCAGGCCTTTTCTTTACGCGGTTTCCCTGAAAATACAGCCCCCACATTAGATCTTCATTGCCTGTCAGATTGAGGCACGGCAAACACCGCGTTCGCCCGCGCCACCACCTTCTCCCCCACCTGCAGGCTCACCGTGGCAAACGCCATTTGCCGCCCTCGCTTGTGATGTTCCAAGCGCACGGTAATCCACTCCCCCACCTGCACCGCCCCCAGGTAATCCACGGTCATGCTCGCTGTAATCAACGGCAACGGCGGCTCACTGGAAAACGCCATGGCATAGCCCATGCCGACATCCGCCAGGGTCGCCAACACCCCACCGTGCACAGTCCCACGCCCATTGGCATGACGATTGTCGGCGCGCAGGCCGATCTCCAGTTGCAGGCCGTCACCTCGGCAATACGCCGGGCCGAGCAAATCCAGCAACGGGCTGCTGCGCGGCAGCGGGACAAAACCTTCGGGCACAGCGTGAGCAATCATGGCGAGTCTTCCTTGGGGTCGGATTTGAGATGTACGCCACATGCCCAACGGCAGCCATCACCATCAGCCCTGCAAATCTTGCACGATGCTTTGCGTTAATTCGCCGAACCCGCTTTATGGTGGACGGCACCGCAGACGCCCTGGCACGCGCCAGCTATGTGCTGCCGTTCATGATCCTGGCGTTTCCGGTAGTGTGGTTGTGGGTGTGGCTGTGGCTGTGGCTGTGGCGCAAATTTGTCAGGCGCCATAGCTGATCAGCGCTTCATGCAACGTTGGTACCGCTCATCCACGCGCTTGGCAAACCACGCCGTGGTCAGGTTGCGGGTGATCTTCGGGCTTTTGAGCACGATGCCCGGCAGGATCGCGCGCGGCATCGGCTTGCCGGCGGCCTGGTCGGCCAGGGCAAACACGCGCTTGTAGAGGGTGGTATCTTCAAAATCCAGCTGTTCGCCCTGTTCCAGCTGGCTGCGGATGCTGGGGTTGCGCATGTCCAGCTTCGCGCCCAATGAGCGCACCGCCAGTTCGGTGGTGCCGGGCAACAATGAGCCGTAGCGAATCAAATCCCCATCCAGCGCCAACTCAGTGCCCGACACGCGGCTGACCGCAGCCTGGAACGCCGCATTACGGCTGGCGTACCAACCCGCATTGAAGTCGGCAAAGCGGTACAGCGGCTGGTCATAGCTCACCGGATAACCGAGCAAATGGGCGATACCGAAGTACATGCCGCCCCGCCGGGTGAAGACTTCCCGACGAATCGTGCCATCCACCGTGTAGGGATAGCCTCGCGCCTGTTTCTGCGCGAAGTCGATACTGACTTGCATGGGGCCTGCGGTGTGCACCGGGTTGAAGCCGCCAAACAACGTGTTGCCCAAGGGCACCATGCTGATGAAGTCATCGAAGATGCCACTCAGGTCCTTCTCCGTGCGCGCGGCATTCAAGCGCTCGGCATAGGACTTGCCGGTGGGAGAGCGCAGTTGCAGGGCGCTGCGCACCACAAAGGCCGGCACATGCACCTTGCCGGCACGCCGCAGGATTTCATCCTGGGCGATCTTGCCCATGCCGGGCACGGGCGGGTCGACCTGATAGGTGGATTCCTGCTCGGTCACCGCCAATACGGCACAGATATTCTCGGTACTGGGGTAGATCTTCTGAGTGTCAAAAGCGGTATAGATGTCCTGGGCCCAGCCGTCGCGGTCTGCGACTTTAGCCGGAAGCAGGCGCACGATCTGCGCCTTCACCTCGGCTTCGCTGCGCTCTGGTTGCTGCGGGCCGCGTGACGTGGAGCAGCCGGCCAGCACCAGCAAAGTAGTGAGGCACAGGATCAGGCGGCTTGGGTACATAAGGCTTCCTTGGATAACGACGGGCCGGGCATTGCTGATATCGACAGGTAAGTCTAACCGGGTTTCGCCGCGCGGTGATCGAATCGCCACGGGTGCAGAACTGGCTGCGCCGCAGTTTTGCGGCGGTGTTTGTGGGGCTGGGGCTGAACCTGGCATTTGCGCAGCGTTGAAGGCTTTTGATACGCAGCCAAAAAGGGACGATAGCCCCTGAAAGATCCCACGTAACGGCAAGATAAGCTCTACAGCCCCAGCCTGAAAACCGCTGCAAAGTCCCTCGTCTGAATACACAGTGCGAGGGATTGCAGATGGTTGTTTTCGTTAAGGGCCTGGTTGAAGGGGCTGCGTCTTGAACCCGGCCATTGGCAGGCTGGCCCTGACCCCGATGGATGTGAAGACGGTCGACGTTGAAAGCGTCTTCCGTGACTTTCGCGAATGCCTTAATACGTTCGATGACTGGGCGCAAAGCTTCTGGAGCTTCTCGGCGCTGGATGTCGAACAGGTCTTCAAGGTTGGCGATGAGGTCGCGCTGGTCGCGCCGATCAATCGCTCAGTCATCCCCAGCAGCACCGTCGCCACGTGCCCGGCCAATGGCACCCTGACGCTGGTGCATATGTTCCAGAGCACACGGTCCGTGCCCATCGGCAACACGCCGGTGATGCTGCAGCGCGTCGATCCCAATGGCGGACCGTTGGGCGAGCCGATCCACAAGACCATCGGCCCCAGCGGCATCCTCGAAATCACCGAGTGTGATCGTAACCAGCCGTACCGAATCAGCTTCTACCCCAACGTTTCCAAGGATCACGTCAAGGCGCTGTATGCGTCTTATCAGTCGGTGATCTCGGGGTTGGAGGCTCGCCTGCGTGAAGAGTGGGCCAGCACTTTCCAGGATCAGTGGAAAGGCTATGCCGAAGCCAAGCCGCTCGATCGGCGCCGAATGCTGGAAGCCGCGTTTGTCAGCGGCCTTGGAAAAGCCCTCTTCAATTTGTGGGACAACGTTACGCAGCTGTATGACCTGTTGGCGGATCTCAAGCCCAACAGCGAGAAGCTGTTGGCCTACCTCTCCCAGGCCGAACTCGATGAGCTGCTGAGGCTGGGCAAAGACACGATTGCCAAGGGTTTGCTGGTGCTCAGCGACGAGCCGCTGCTGTTTATCTATCTGTCGGCCATGGTCAGTTGGATACGCCTGCTACCGCCGCCCGAGATGTATGAAGTGCTGGGCGAGATCACCGGAGAGGTACTGATCAATCTATTTCTGATCTGGGCGACCCGTGGCATGGGCGTGCAGATTCGCCTGGGCGCTCAGGTGCTGGGACATATCAAATCCGGGCGAGCGCGCCAGTGGCTGGAGAGGCTGGCTGATCAGTTGGTGGGGCCGAAGTTGGAGGCGCATGTCGAGGCGGTGAAGCCTTTGCTGCTCAGTGGCCCGGCGACAGCAATCAAGACTGTACCGGTTGCGCCGTTGAAGGCTGGGGAGCATGTGGTTTCGAACCCTGTGCCGGCGGTTCGCAGGAAGACTCAGCAGACGGTATTGGTCAGGCAGGAGCCTGTCGACGATGTGCCTGTTTCGGGGAAGAACCCGAATGGCGATGCGGCGGCTTCTTCGGATAGGACGGCAACCAATGGCTGCCCGGTGTCGATGGTTACCGGGGAGGAATTGCTGACCCTGACCGATGGCACGTTGGATGGGATCTTGCCGTTCGAGTGGACACGGTTGTATCGCACCAGTGCGGTGGAAGTGGATGGCGGGTTGGGGTTTGGTTGGAGTCACTCGCTGGCGCATCGGCTTGATGTGTCGGGCGATTCGGTGGTGTGGACGGACCATGAGAATCGCATTACTTCGTTCCCGATGCCGACTGTTGCTCGACCTGCAATCACCAATAGTTTGGCCGAAGCGGCGATCTATTTGGGTTCTTTGCCGGACGAGTTGGTGCTGGCCCAGGCGTCGCGGTTTTATCACTTTCGTGACGGGGTGTTGGTCTCGATCAGTGATGCGTATGACAACCTGTTGCGGATTTCTCGGGATTTTTCCGGGCGCATTGAGCGGCTGGATAACGGGGCGGGTTGTGCGCTGTTCCTGCACTATGCGTCGGCCCGCATCGTGGCGGTGGACTACCAGGTGCAGCGGGCCAAGGGACGTGAACCCTACGTTTGGGTCACGGAGCAGAACGTCGTTTCCTACGCCTATGACGACGCTGGCCGGCTGGTCTCGGCGACCAATGCGATAGGCGAAAGCGAGGTTTATCGCTACGACGATCAGCACGTGATTCTTGAGCGTGGGCTGGCCGGTGGGGCGAGTTTCTTTTGGGAATGGGAACGGTCCGGCAAAGCGGCGCGATGTGTCCGGCATTGGGCCAGTTTTTCCCAGATGGATACGCGGTATGCCTGGGGGGACGACGGCCGTGTCACGGTGCACAACGCCGATGGCAGCCAGGAAGTGTATGTCCATGACGACCGGGCGCGACTGGTGCAGCGGATTGATCCGGACGGTGCGCAGCACTTCAAATCCTACGATGACAAGGGCCGGCTGACGGTCGAGCAGGATCCTCTGGGGGCGGTGACGGCGTATCAGTACGGAGAAGCCGGACGCTTGGTGGCGTTGTTTCCGGGGGATGATGAGCCCACGTCCTACGAGCATGACAACGGGTTCGTACGGGTTGTAAGGCGGGGTCTGGCGGTTTGGAAGTACGAGCGCAATGACCAGGGCGATGTCATTCGTAAGATCGATCCCGATGGACATGTTACGGATTACAGCTACGACAAATACGGGCAACTGGTTGGGGTTTGGTACCCGGATCACAGTTGTCAGCGGCTGGTGTGGAATGATCGTGGGCAGCTCATAGAGGAACAACTGCCCAATGGCGGGATCAAGCGGTATCGCTATGACGATCTTGGCCGACAGATTGCCCGTGAGGATGAACATGGGGCGCTGACCCAGTACCAATGGGACAGTGTCGGTCGGTTAACGCGTGTCGTTTTACCCGGCGGTGCTTGTAGGGAATACAGCTACAACCCCTACGGAAAAATCACCGCCGAACGCGATGAGTTGGGGCATGTCACCCGCTACGAATATGCCGACGGTTTGCACCTGATCAGCCGGCGCATCAACGCCGATGGCACCCAGGTCACCTACCGCTACGACAACGTGCGGTTATTGCTGACAGAGATCGAAAATGAGATCGGCGAGACCTACCGACTTGCTTATCACCCCAACGGCCTGATCCAGCAGGAAGTCGGGTTTGATGGGCAGCGCACCGCCTACGTCTACGACCTCAACGGCAACCTGCTGGAAAAGACCGAATCCGGTGACGATGGCAGTCAGCTCGTTACTCGTTATGAGCGAGACCATGCCGGACGCCTCGTACGAAAAACCCTGCCCGACGGCAGCCTTGTTGAATATGCCTACGACCGCCAGGGCAACCTCCTCAGCGTCGACGACGGCCACTGGGCGCTGGCCTACGAATACGACCCACAAAACCGCCTCACCGCCGAACACCAAGGCTGGGGCACCTTGCGCTACGGCTATGACGCCTGCGGCCAGCTTCAACACCTGCGCCTGCCGGATAACAACCGCCTCGCCTTCAACCACGCCAAAGGCGGCCACCTCGCCACCGTCGAGTTAAACGGCGCACCGCTGACCTCTCATCTATTCAAAGCCGGCCAAGAACACCAACGCCAACAAGGCCAACTCCTCAGCCACTACCACTACGACGACCAACACCGCCTGCACGCCCACGCGGTCACTCAACAACAAGACCACCTCTACCAACGCCAATACGACTACGACAAAACCGGCAACCTCACCCGCCTGCTCGACACCCGCAAAGGCGACCACCACTACCACTACGACCCCCTAAGCCGCCTCACCCGCGCCGACCACTCCCAAGACCTGCAGGAACGCTTCGGCCACACCCCCGCCGGCAACCTGCTCATGCACGACCGCCCCGGCCCCGACATCGTCGCCGGCAACCGCCTGATGATCCAGGGTGACCGTCACTACGACTATGACGCCTTCGGCAACCTGATCCGCGAACGCCGTGGCAAAGGCCATCAACTCGTCACCGAATATCGCTATGACTGTCAGCACCGTCTGATCGGCATTACGCAGCCCAATGGCCAAACCGCGAGCTATCGCTACGACCCGTTTGGGCGGCGCATCAGCAAAACCGTTGACGGCCTAACGACGGAGTTTTTCTGGCAAGGCGACAAGCTGATTGCCGAGCACCATGCGGACCGCCATCGCAGTTATCTCTATGAACCGGACAGCTTTCGCCCGCTGGCGCTACTTGAAGGTTTCGGCCCAAAAGACACCAAGCCCTACCACTACCAACTCGACCACCTCGGCACACCGCAGGAACTCACCGCACCCGACGGCGACATCGTCTGGTCCGCCCACTACCGCGCCTACGGCCAGATCAGCCGTCTCGACAAAGGCAAAATCGACAACCCTCTGCGTTTTCAGGGGCAGTACTTCGATCAGGAAAGCGGACTGCACTACAACCGTCATCGCTACTACAATCCGGATATTGGTGGTTACCTCACGCCAGACCCGGTGAAGTTGGCGGGTGGGATCAACGCGTACCAGTACGTGCCCAATCCAACGGGATGGGTGGATCCGTTAGGCTTGAGCACATGTCCAGGTGGGGATGGATGTAAGCCAAGCACGAGCGTTCCGACACCTACGGAAAGTGTCAATCACGGAGAGCCCGCTTTACCGCAACTGACACGTGTGGAGCGACAGGCAAGAATTGATGAGCTTGCAGAGGCAAACGCCCACAGACGTTTGAGTGAGATTGAGCAGGCATTCCCAAGGGCACACTTTTTAGAGAAACATGGGGCGCAGACAACTCTTCAATCCCAACTTGAAAGGGTACAGACAGGCAAAAACCCAACCACCGGAGTAATTGAGAGATACGCTGGAGGCACTATGAGCGGGCAGCCAAAGATACCTAGTGCAGCTACTCGATACCTTAGTCATAGGGACCAACTGAACGCCATCTATCGTGCCAAGTTAATATTCAGACGGACCAACCTCGCAACATCTCGCGAGCCCACGGACATGGGAAAAACAATCGGAGAGGGCTATAAAAAAGACACACTTGAATATGGAACACAAAGAAAAGCAACAGTAATACTAGATACAGACGGAAACCCAATCACCGCCTATACGGACTACTAACATGAAATATCAACCTAAACTTTCAATCCTCCGCAGCCTATTATTCACCTACAACATCGAAAACCTTGACGACTCCGAAAGAGAGATCTTCATTGCATCAAAAAACATAAATGATGACAAAGAACTCATCGAGTTACTTGACAAACTTACCAAACCTGAATTCATAAAATACAAGAGAGATGAAAGAGAATGGCACATCAACACCCTCCAACACTTCTTAAATACAGACGAAAACTTCGAGTCCGTATTTTATCTTTTTGACACTTACTTCAATGACGAAATAACTGACAAAAGGCAATTTATGAAAGTCCTGCTTGATTGCCTTGGAAAATACAACGCAGAAGCTATCAACAACGAATAAAAGCAACAATAAAGCCAGAAAAAATATATAAAATTCAGACCAGCGATTGAAAAGAATTTTCTTCGTCCAAACACACAATTCAATCTTCACAGATTGCAGTTAGTCAGGGAGATGAAGTATTTAAGGTAGATCGTGGGGGTGGGGCTGCTACGCAGCCCAACGCGAGCAAGCTCGCTCGCCACAAGTGTTCGCTCACCAAGGGTTTACGCTGCCCTTAGATCCCAGCCAACGCCAAGTCCATCGCGAAGTAGGTAAAGATCAAATCCGCACCCGCGCGCTTGATCGAGCCCAAGGTTTCACGCACGACCCGATCCTCATCAATCGCCCCCGCCTGGGCGCCGAATTTGATCATCGCGTATTCGCCGCTGACCTGGTACGCCGCCACCGGCAGGCGCGAGGCTTCGCGGATGTCGCGGATGATGTCGAGGTAGGCACCGGCCGGCTTGACCATCAGTGCGTCCGCGCCTTCCTGTTCGTCCAGCAGCGATTCGCGCACGGCTTCGCGGCGGTTCATCGGGTTCATCTGGTAGCTTTTGCGATCGCCCTTGAGCGCGCTGCCGCCAGCTTCGCGGAATGGGCCGTAGAGGGCCGAGGCGAATTTGGTCGAGTAGGCCATGATCGGGATATGGGTGAAGCCGGCGTCATCCAACGCGCGGCGGATGGCCTGGACCTGACCGTCCATAGCGGCCGAGGGGGCGATCACGTCGGCACCGGCGCGGGCGGCGGCAACGGCTTGCTTGCCGAGGTTGACCAGGGTCGCGTCGTTGTCGACGTGGGCACCGTGTATCACGCCGCAGTGGCCGTGGTCGGTGTATTCGCAGAAGCAAGTGTCGGACATCACGATCATCTCCGGCACCGCGTCCTTGATGATCGAGGACATGCGCGAGACCAGGCCGCGCTCTTTCCAGGTGTCACTGCCGTTGGCGTCCAGGTGGTGGGACACGCCGAAGGTCATCACCGACTTGATACCGGCGCGGGCATAGCGCTCGATCTCAGCCGCCAGCTTCTTTTCCGGGATGCGTCGAACGCCAGGCATGCTGGTGATCGGCACAAAGTCGTCGATTTCTTCTTCGACGAAAATCGGCAGCACCAGGTCGTTGAGGGTGAACTCGGTTTCCTGGAACAAGCCACGCAGCTCCGGGGAGCGGCGCAGGCGACGGGGGCGGGCTTGGGGGAACTGGCTGGTCATGGCTGTCCTGAAAAAGTGGCTGGAAATCTTTGGGGCGAAAGCTTATGCCCCAAGGCCCCGGCAGTACAAACGCCAAGGGGCCAACAGTGTATTGCGGGGGCGGTAATAATTTATTGATCTAGAGCTGTAGACGCCCTTCGATGCACACCGCGACGACGCCACCGATCCAGATTTCATCGCCCTGGCGTTCGACGCGAATACGCCCCGCACGCCCCATGGCCGTGCCCTGGCTGACCACGTAGCACTCAGGCGCGAGCCCTTCGCTGAGCAGCCATTGCGCAACGCCGGCATTCAGGCTGCCGGTGGCCGGGTCTTCCTGGGCTCCGTCACCTGCGACAAAGGCACGCACCTCAAACTGCGCGTCCACGTCGTCGTCAGCCGGGTTGCAAGGTGCAATCACGCCGACGGCCAGTCCCTGCAGTTGCGAATAGTCCGGCTGTAAAGCCAGGACTTGATCACGCTCAGCCAACATCACCGCGAGCCACCCCGCGCCATTGTCGACCCACTGACTGCGCACGATGGCCCCCGGCGCCAGGCCCAATCCCAGGCGAACACGCTCCAACAACGTGGAGTCCACAGCGCCGGAGCGCATCAACGGCGGCGCAATAAACGCCAGTTCATCGCCTTGACGACGGATACGCACCAGGCCGATTTCACACTCCTGGATAATCTCGTCGCCTTTGGGCATGCCTCCAGCCTTGAGCCACGCATGGCAACTGCCCAGCGTCGGATGCCCGGCGAACGGCAACTCCTGCAAGGTCGTAAAGATCCTCACCCGGTAGTCAGCCCGAGGATCGCGCGGTGTCAGCAAAAACGTGGTTTCACTGAGGTTTGTCCACTTGGCGAAGTCGGCCATCTGCTGGTCGCCGAGGCTGTCGGCCCCCAGGACGACGGCCAGCGGGTTGCCCTTGAGCGACACGCTGCTGAATACATCCAGTTGTTTAAAATCGAAAGTCGGCATACGTCAGCTCGGAATACTCAGGCCACGGATGACCGCCGGCCGGGCGACAAAGCCGTCCAGCGCGCGCAGTACGTTAGGGAAGTCGGCAATGCCGACCAGATCGCCCGATTCATAGAAACCGATCAGGTTGCGAATCCAGGGGAAGGTGGTGATGTCGGCGATGCTGTAGTCATCACCCATGATCCAGGTGCGGCCGAGCAGGCGCTTTTCCAGCACCTCCAGCAAGCGCCGGGATTCGGCGGCATAACGGTCGCGGGGGCGCTTGTCTTCGTAGGCCTTGCCGGCAAATTTGTTGAAGAACCCCAGCTGGCCAAACATAGGCCCGATACCGCCCATCTGGAACATCAGCCATTGAATCGTTTCATAACGTGTCGCCGGATCTTCGGAGAGCAACTGGCTGGTTTTTTCTGCCAGGTAGATCAGGATCGCGCCGGACTCGAACAGCGCCAGCGGCTGGCCGGCCGGGCCGTCGGGGTCGATGATCGCGGGGATTTTGTTGTTGGGATTCAGGGACAGGAACTCGGGGGAAAACTGGTCCTGGGTCTCGAAACTGACCTTGTGTGCCTCATAAGGCAGGCCCAGCTCTTCAAGCATGATCGAGACTTTTACCCCGTTGGGCGTGGGCAACGAGTACAGTTGCAGGCGCTCAGGGTGCTGGGCGGGCCACTTACTGTTGATCGGGAACGCGGCGAGTGGGTTCATCAGGAAATCCCTGGCTAGGCAGAAAGTCCCCATCATAGTCATCTGCCCGGTGTCCTGCATGGGTCATCAATGCGCAACATCAGCGGGCTATTATCCCGCGTGGGCGAACCAATACGCCCGCGCGCACTCTTAAGTGCGCTCAAACGGTGAATGGAGGCGCCTCGCTATACCCGACACGGAACACCGCAGGACGCCTCCAGGCGTCACTGGGGCCAGGCTTGTCCGCCTTAACGTGACGCACGAAGACTCGAACCTATAATGAAGATCAAGCCTCTGCGCCTTGTGCAACGATTCAAACGCTACTCATACATCATGTTGCCACTGCTGCTGGTGAGCGGCGCCATGGTTGCCGCCCTTGATGCCCGTGAAAGCCGCGCCCAACCGGTGGACGGCGTGCAAACCCTGGTGTTCCTGCGCCACGCCGAAAAACCTGCCGGCGGCCTGGGGCAGCTCAATTGCCAGGGTTTGAACCGCGCAATGAACCTGGCCACCCTGCTGCCGGAAAAATTCGGCAAGGCCAACTTCGTGTTCGCCGCCAACCCGACGCGCAATGTCGAGGAAGGCGAACTGGACAACTCCTACAGTTATATTCGCCCGTTAATGACCATCAGCCCCAGCGCCATCAAGCTGGGCCTGCCGGTGAACATCAAGTTCTCGGCCAATGACACCAGCGACCTGGCCGACGAGCTGGTGGAAGACAAGTACCACAATGCCACCATCTACACCGCCTGGTCCCACGGCTACCTGCCGGAGCTGATCAACAAGGTGGCGAGTGAAGCCTCCGGCGAAAAACACACGATTACCGACGACTGGTCCGGCAGCGACTACGACACGTTGTACGTGCTGACGCTGACCTGGCATAACGGCAAAGCCTCGCTGCTTAGCCGCAACTACAAGCAGGGCTTGAACGACGGCGAGGAATCCTGCCCGCAACCGACGCAGGTGAGTGCCGACAGCTGAGAGCGTATGATGCGTCGCAATTGACTCATCAGCGGATCCTCACCATGCCTAACCTCTCCTCCACCCAGCCCGTCCGGGGCTGGTCGTTCTGGTGGAAACCTGCACTATTCCTATTGGTAGCCTGCGTAGGCCTCTACTACGTGAAGTGGTCGCCCTACTACTTCAAGGCGTTTGTCGCCGCTGATAACCACAGCATCGGCGCCTCGATCCTCAACGATCAACAAAGCTCACCCCTGGCAGCGGCGCTGGCCTACGCCCAGGTGTATTTCCTGGCGATCTGGAAAGCCGCCGTGCTGGCGGTGATCCTCGGCTCGTTGCTGCAAGTGCTGATCCCCCGCGACTGGTTGCTGCGCCTGTTTGGCCGCGCCGGCCTGGGCTCGACCTTGCGCGGAGGGCTGTTCGCCCTGCCGGGGATGATGTGCAGTTGCTGCGCGGCCCCCGTCGCGGCGGGCATGCGCCGCCAGCAGGTGTCGGTGGGCGCGGCGCTGGCCTTTTGGATTGCCAACCCGGTGCTGAACCCGGCGACGCTGGTGTTCATGGGCTTTGTACTGGGCTGGGGCTTTACCGCGTTGAGGCTGGTGGCGGGCATTGTGCTGGTGGTGGGTGTGTCACTGGTGGCACAGCGCATCGCGCGGCCGGAGCAGGTGCCGGAAGTCGCGCTGGACGCGGTGGCCGAGGCCAGCCAGGTCGACGCGCAACCTTTCCTCGGTCGGTGGCTGCGTACCCTGTGGCAGCTGTTCTGGAGCACGATACCGATCTATATCCTGGCGGTGCTGGTGCTAGGCGCCGCGCGGGTCTGGCTGTTCCCCCATGTGGACGGCGCCATGACCAACAGCCTGGTGTGGCTGGTGCCGCTGGCGATTGTCGGCACACTGTTTGTGATTCCTACAGCGGCAGAGATCCCCATCGTACAAACCATGATGACCCTGGGCATGGGCACCGGCCCGGCAGTGGCCCTGCTGATGACCCTGCCCAGCGTGAGCCTGCCGTCGCTATTGATGCTGCGCAAGGATTTCGATGCGCGGGTCCTGGTGACGGTGGCCGGGCTGACCATGCTGGTAGGCGTGGTGTGTGGGTTGATCGGCGCGTTTATCCTCTAAGGGCGCGCTCGCGCAGATAGGCCGTGACGGCGCCCTGCTCTCCCGCAAACTCGATCCGTGCGCCTTTGCTTTCACGCTGGAAGGCGTACATCGGGTCGTAATATTCGCGCAATAGCCCTTCAATCCAGGCGCGATGCAGGTCCACGGCGCCGCTGCGCAGCTGTTCCGCCAGGGCATCCTGCATGATCGCCTGCAACCGCTGGAAGCGCTCGCCGCCCAGGCGCTTGTGGATATTGGCCAGGCTCTGGGTCAGGCGCTCGGCAAACAACGCCTGGCCCTGCTCACCAAACACCGCGATGAACTCCGCGCACAGGTCAACGACGTAGTCGCGCAGGATGCGCTCGACGCGGCCTTCGACGCTGTCTTCCAGCCACACCATCGGAAAGGTCTGCATGCCCTTGTGCAACGGCAACGGCAGCGCGCAGCTGCCGATCATGCGGCTTTCATCCTCGACCACGAACTGCTCGATGCCAGCCGCGCGTTTTCTCAGCAGGTCCACCGCCAGGCGGTTTTCGAAATCGATGTTGGAGGGTTGCGCCGTGGCGCGCTTGCCGAAGCTGGAACCGCGGTGGTTGGCATGGCCTTCCAGGTCCAGGGCGTTGCGCAACTGGCCCAGGACCTCGGTCTTGCCGGTGCCGGTCATGCCGCCCAACAGCACGAAATCACAGTGGGCTGCCGCCTGATCAAGGGTATCCAGCAGGAAGGTACGCATGGCCTTGTAGCCACCGCCGACCCGTGGATACTCGATACCGGCTTCGGTTTTCAACCATTGCTGCACGATCTGCGAGCGCAGCCCACCACGGAAGCAGTACAAGAAACCGTCAGGATTGACCTGGGCAAACCGTGCCCATTGTTCGATACGGTCGGTCTTGATCGCCCCCGACACCAGCTCATGCCCCAGCACAATGGCGGCTTCCTGGCCCTGCTGCTTGTAGCAGGTGCCGACGCGTTGCCGCTCGTCATCGGTCATCAGCGGCAGATTGATCACGCCTGGGAACGCGCCCTTGGCGAATTCGACCGGCGCGCGGGTATCCATCATCGGCCGGTCGTTGAGGAAAATGTCGCGGTAATCGGTGATGTCAGTTGCCATCAAAACACCTCTACCGCGTGGGTCTGTCGCTCAACCAATTGGCCGATCGGCTCAAGGCTCAAGCCCAATTCAGCCGCCGTCGCGTGGAACTCGGCGTCGCCTTCAGGGGTGACCGCGATCAGCAGGCCGCCACTGGTCTGCGGGTCGCACAGCACGCGCTTGTGCAGCTCCTGCAGGCGCCCGAGTTTGCTTGAGTAGCTGTCGAAGTTACGCAAGGTGCCGCCAGGCATGCAGCCCTGGTCCAGGTAGTCCTCGATCCCCGGCAGGCGTGGGACTTTGTCGTATTCGATGCGTGCGGTCACAGCGCTGCCGTCCGCCATTTCCACCAAGTGGCCCAACAGACCGAAACCGGTGACATCCGTCATTGCCGTCACACCGGCCAGCTTGCCGAAACGGCTGCCGGGCTTGTTCAGGGTGCACATCCAGTCACGGGCCAGGCCGATATCCGCTTCACGCAACTTACCCTTCTTTTCGGCGGTGGTGAGGATGCCGATGCCCAACGGTTTGGTCAGGTACAGGCGGCAGCCGACGGTGGCGGTGTCGTTGCGCTTCATATGGCGTTTTTGCACGATGCCGGTGACGGCCAGGCCGAAGATCGGCTCGGGGGCGTCGATGGAGTGCCCACCCGCCAGGGGAATGCCGGCTTCGTCGCACACCGAGCGGCCGCCGCGGATCACTTCACGGGCGATCTCCGGCGCCAGCACGTTCACCGGCCAGCCAAGAATGGCGATGGCCATCAACGGGTCGCCGCCCATGGCGTAGATGTCACTGATTGCGTTGGTGGCGGCGATACGGCCGAAGTCGAAGGGGTCATCGACAATCGGCATGAAAAAGTCAGTGGTGGAGACCACGCCGCGCTCGTCGTCGATGGCGTACACCGCCGCGTCATCGCGAGAGGCGTTGCCCACCCACAAGTTGGGGTCGAGGTTCTGCGCGCCGCTGCCAGCCAGGATCACTTCCAGCACCTGGGGCGAAATCTTGCAGCCACAACCCGCGCCATGGCTGTACTGAGTAAGGCGAATCGGCTCGTTCATGGTGGACCTCAAGCTATCAAGTGGGCGGATTCTAGCAGACAGCAAAAGGCCGGCTGGGCTCTTGTGAGCACAGCCGGCCTTTGGGGTTGCAGCGTTACTGCCGGGCAGCGAGCAGACGCTTGTGGCGGTTGCGCCGAGCGATGTTCAGGCACTCGATGGCCGCCGAGAAGGCCATGGCCGCGTAGACGTAGCCTTTAGGCACATGGGCACCGAAGCCTTCGGCGATCAGCGTCATACCGATCATGATCAGGAAGCCCAGGGCCAGCATCACCACGGTCGGGTTGTCGTTGATGAACTTGGCCAACGGCTCGGCCGCCACCAGCATCACAATCACCGAGGTCACCACGGCAATGATCATGATCGGCAAGTGCTCGGTCATGCCCACCGCCGTAATGATGCTGTCGATGGAGAACACCAGGTCGAGCAAGAGGATCTGCCCGATGGCCGCAGCAAAGCCAATGGCCACGACATTACCGGTGCTGGTCTTCTCTTCAGGCTCCGGGTCCATGCTGTGATGGATCTCGGTGGTGGCCTTCCAGACCAGGAACAGGCCACCGGCGATCAGGATCATGTCCTTCCACGAGAATGCCTGGCCGAGCACTTCGAACACCGGGGTAGTCAATTGCACGATAAACGCAATGGTGCTCAACAGGCCCAGGCGCAACACCAACGCCATGCTGATACCGATGCGCCGCGCCTTGGCCCGGTGCTTCTCGGGCAATTTGTTGGTGAGGATCGAGATAAAGATCAGGTTATCGATGCCCAGCACGATTTCCATCACGATCAAGGTGGCCAGGGCGATCCAGGCGGTGGGGCTGGCGGCCAGTTGTAAAAGGTAATCCATAGGTCAGTCCTGACGTTGTACTGGGAGATTAGGTTTCTTTGGTGTTCGATTCAGACTCGTTTTCTTCCTGATCGTCCTTTTTTTGTGGATTGATCAGGCCGTTTGTCGCTTCACTCAATGCCTGCTCGGCAGCCTTCTGGGTGTCATCGATGGCTTGCTTGGCCGACTCGGTGGCCTTGCCCATGACCTGTTGCGCGCTTTTTTCGACCTGATCGCAACCGCTGATCATCACCAATGAAAGCGCAAGCAACGATGCCGCGCCCAGGGAATTGAGTTTCATGATGTCTTCCTCGTTAGAACCATTGGGTCCAAATAGTGGCCCCGCGATAGCGAGGCATTCTATGCAGGCAAACAGTTCAGGAAAATTCGTATTTTTCTCGCATATACTTCGGTTTTTACGAAGTGATAGCCATCATGCTTAATTATCGACAGTTGCATTACTTCTGGGTGGTGGCCAAGACCGGCAGCATCGTGCGCGCCTGCGAGCAGCTGAACCTCACGCCCCAGACCATCAGCGGGCAGATCAGCCTGCTGGAGCAAACCTATGGGATTGCGCTGTTTCAACGGGTAGGCCGCCAGCTTGAACTCACCGAGGCCGGGCGCCAGGCCCTGCCCTATGCCGAACAGATGTTCCAGACCGGCAATGAACTGGAGGCAATGCTGCGCGCGCAGCCCAATGAGCAACAGATTGTGTTCCGCGTCGGGGTGGCGGATGTGGTGCCCAAGTCCATCGTGTACCGGTTGATCGCGCCGACCATGGAATTGAGCGAGCCACTGCGCATCACCTGCCGTGAAGATAAACTGGAGCGTTTATTGGCCGATCTGGCGATCCAGCGCCTGGACCTGGTGATCTCCGACAGCCCCATGCCCTCTCACCTGGACATCAAGGGCTACAGCCAGAAACTGGGGGAATGTGGCATCAGTTTTTTCGCCACCCAGGCATTGGCTGACAGGTACGCCGGTGATTTCCCACAGTGCCTGCATGGCGCCCCCCTATTGATTCCCGGCGCGGAAACCGTGGTACGCAGCCGCTTGCAGCGTTGGTTTGCCGAGCAGCAGATCCAACCCAGGATCATCGGCGAGTTCGATGACAGCGCCTTGATGCAGGCGTTTGGCCAATCCGGCAGCGGGATTTTCATCGCACCCAGCGTGATCGCCGATGAGGTGGTGCGCCAGTACGGCGTGGCGTTGATTGGCCAGACCGATGCCGTCACCGAGTCGTTCTACGCGATTTCAGTGGAGCGCAAGGTCAAGCACCCCGGCATCGTGGCGATTACCGAAGGTGCACGGCGAGAGTTGTTTACCGCCCTGCCCTGAGCGTTCAGGCGTTGGACGCGACCGCTTGCTTGGCGGTCATCAGCCACAGCGCCAGCAGGATCGACACCAGGATAAACCCGGAAGCCGCAAAGCCCAGGCTGCCCAGGCCGAGGGTGTCGATCACATGCCCGCCGACCATCGCCCCCAGGCCGATCCCCAGGTTGGCCCCGGCGATATTCAACGACGCCGCGAACGCCGGCGCATGGGGTGCGGCCTTCATCAACCGCACATGGCTGACCAGGAACATCGCCGCCTGGGTCACGCCCCACACCGCCATCGCCGCCGCCAGGCCGATCGTGGAGTGAATCGCCGGTACCAGCGCGACCATGCCGGCGATCATGAAACCGCAGAACACCATGGAGGCGATCAGCGGGTGACGGTCCACCGCACGCCCGCCCAAGGAGTTGCCAATCAGCCCGACCGCGCCAAAGCCCATCAGGCACCAACCCACCAGCGTGCCGTCGAAACCGGCCAGGCGCTCAAGGATGTCCGCCAGGTAGGTATAAGCCGTGAACATGCCGCTGAACACCAGGATCGACAGCAGGATATGGCCCTGCATCAGCGGGTTGCGCAGGATCTTGAATTGCGAGCGCAACGACACCTGGTCGTTCTTCGGCTGGGTCACCGGCAGGTAGATAAACAGCAGCAAGGCCTTGGCCAGCGCGACCACGGCGAGGATCGCAAACGCGGAACGCCAGCCGAACATATCGGAAATCAGCGTGCCCACCGGAATCCCGAACACCGTGGCGCAGACGATGCCGAAGCCGATCTTCTCGATGGCGCGTCCGGCGTATTCGGGGCCGACAATATCCACCGCCGTTTCACTCGCCAGGGCCCAGAACACTGGCAGGCCCAGGGCCGGGATCAAGCGCGCCAACGCCATCACCCAGATATTCGGCGCCAATGCGGCCACGGTATTGGCCACGCCGAACAGGATCAGGATGCTGATAAACAGACGCTTTCGTGGGAAACGGGCGCAGTACGCCGTCAGAAACGGACCAAAGGCCGCCACGGTAAACGCGAACAAGGTCACCAGCAGGCCGGCCTGGGACACACTGACGTTGAGGTCCCGGGCGATGGACGGCAACAGGCCGACGATAACGAATTCTGTGGTCAGCACGGTAAAGCCGGCGGCCGACAGCAGCAGGATGGGAAACAACATGAAAACTCCAGAAACGACGACATCAACGACAGCCCGAAGGGCCCGCTGACGGATAGGAAAGGTGAGAGGGATGAATCTTAACAGAGTATGTCCGGCTTTTGCGAAGCCCCGGCGACCCAATGCCGCAGCGGGCGGGACAGGTCCAGCAGCATGCTAGACTTCGCGACCTGCTTCCTACAGCCCTTTCCGCCTGCATTGCTGCGCCCTTAAAAAAACTAGAGACAACCTTTATATGACTACTGCCCCTTCTCTTTTCCAACGACTGGCTCGTATCAGCCAGGTCACGCAAATCGTCATCGGCTTGATCGCCGGCATCCTGCTGGCCTTGCTGTTGCCCGAGGCGGCCAAGGCCACCGGGTTTATCGGCAAGGTATTTGTTACCGCGCTCAAGGCCGTGGCGCCGATCCTGGTGTTTGTGCTGGTGATGGCGTCGATCGCCAACCATAAACACGGCCAGGAAACCCATATCCGGCCGATTCTGTTCCTGTATTTGCTGGGTACCTTTGCGGCTGCCGTGGTGGCGGTGATTGCCAGCATGTGGTTTCCCTCATCGCTGGTGCTTGCCACCCACGACGCAACCGTGAGCGCCCCCGGCGGCATCGGCGAGGTTCTGCAAAGCCTGCTGTTGAGCGTGGTGGACAACCCCGTCAGCGCGTTGATGAACGCCAACTTCATCGGCATCCTGGCCTGGGCCATCGGCATGGGCATTGCCATTCGCCATGCCAGCGCAACCACCCGCACGGTGCTCGATGACCTGTCCAACGGTGTGACCTTGATCGTGCGCGTGGTGATCCGCTTCGCCCCGCTGGGTATCTTCGGCCTGGTGGCTTCGACACTGGCCACCTCGGGCTTCGGCGCCCTGCTCGGCTACGCCCACCTGCTGGTGGTGCTGATCGGCTGCATGCTGTTCGTGGCACTGGTGGTCAACCCGGCCATCGTGTTCTGGAAACTGCGTCGCAACCCCTTCCCGCTGGTGCTGATGTGCCTGCGCGAAAGCGGCATCACTGCGTTTTTCACCCGTAGCTCGGCAGCGAATATCCCCGTGAACCTGGCCTTGAGCAAACGCCTGGGCCTGCATGAAGACACCTACTCGGTGTCGATTCCACTGGGTGCCACGATCAACATGGCCGGTGCTGCGATCACCATCACCGTGCTGACCCTGGCGGCCGTGCACACCCTCGGCATTGCCGTGGACCTGCCGACCGCCGTGCTGCTCAGCGTGGTCGCGGCGGTCTGTGCCTGTGGCGCGTCGGGTGTGGCCGGTGGCTCGCTGCTGCTGATTCCCCTGGCGTGCAGCCTGTTCGGTATTCCCAGCGAGATCGCCATGCAGGTCGTGGCCGTAGGCTTCATCATCGGTGTGCTGCAGGATTCGGCGGAAACCGCGCTCAATTCGTCCACCGATGTGCTGTTTACAGCAGCCGCCTGTCTGGGCAAGGAAGAGCAGTCGGCTTAAACGCCAGGCGTAAAAAAGCCCGGGGCGGTTCATGCTTGAACCACCCCGGGCTTTTTTTGGGTGCTTAGAAAGCGCCCATGTAGTCACGCTTGCCCACTTCCACACCGTTATGACGCAACAAGGCGTACGCGGTGGTGACGTGGAAGAAGAACTGCGGCAAGCCGTAGGTCAACAGGTAGGACTGGCCGCTGAAGCGCTTCTCTTTCGGCGTGCCTGGGCGAGTGATGATCTCGATGCCTTCCTTGCCGTCGATCTGTTCCGGCTTGATGGAGTCGACAAACGCCAGCACCTTGGCGATCAGTGCTTGCAGGTCGGCGAAGGTCACTTCGGTGTCTTCGTATTTCGGCACTTCGATCTCGGCCAGGCGCGCGGAAACGCCCTTGGCGAAGTCGACAGCGATCTGCACCTGGCGTACCAGTTGGAACATGTCCGGGAACAGCCGCGCTTGCAGCAAGGCGTTAGGGTCGATGTTCTTGGCCGTGACGTGGGCTTCGGCTTTGTTCAGCACATCGCTCAGGGCGGTGAGCATTTGCTTGAAGACCGGGATGGAAGCGGCGTACAGGGAAATAGTCATGGCAGTCTCATGGGTAATGGCAGGGTTGGAACCAGCGGCGATTATAGACACGCCAGGCGCTTGTCTTTTATTTTTTCCGGCTTACGCTAGTGCGTTCACAGCATAGGGAAAGCGCGATGACCGCCGAGCACGACACCGACACCCCTGAGCCGCGCCTGAACAGCACGGAAATTCGCGTCCTGGGTTGCCTGATCGAAAAACAGGCGACCAACCCGGAAACCTACCCCCTGACCCTCAACGCCCTGGTCCTGGCCTGCAACCAGAAGACCAGCCGCGAACCGGTGATGAACCTGAGCCAGGGCCAGGTTGGCCAGAGTCTGCGTGCACTGGAAGGCCAAGGCTTCACGCGTCTGGTGATGGGCAGCCGCGCCGACCGTTGGGAGCATCGCGTGGACAAGGCGCTGGAACTGGTACCGGCCCAGGTGATCCTGACCGGGCTGCTGTTCTTGCGTGGGCCGCAGACGGTCAACGAACTGCTGACCCGCAGCGGGCGCATGCATGACTTCGAAGATGCCGAGCAGGTGGTGCACCAGTTGGAACGCCTGATTGCCCGCGGGCTGGCGCTGCTGGTGCCGCGCCAGGCGGGGCAGCGGGAAGATCGCTATACCCATGCGCTGGGCGATCCGGCGGACATCGAGGTGATTATCGCCGCACGGGGAAGCCCGGTGGAACGCTCTGCCGGCGCAGTCTCGCTGGATCGTATCGAAGAGCTTGAAGCGCGAATTGCAGCTCTGGAAGAGCGGTTGGCGCAACTGGAACAGGCCTGACGCGGTAAAAATGTGGGAGGGGGCTTGCTCCCGATAGCGGTGTATCAGGCAATGAAAGTGTTGACTGACCCAGCGCTATCGGGAGCAAGCCCCCTCCCACATTAGAGCAGCAGTGGCCTTCAGTTGCGGGCGAAGGCTACCGCCGCCTGGAACTGTTCATCCGTAGGCCGCACGCCGGTATAAAGCACAAACTGCTCCAACGCCTGGATCGCAATCACCTCCAGCCCGGTAATCACCCGCTTGCCTTTGGCACGACCGCGCACGATCAATGGTGTTTCGGCGGGGATCGCTACCACATCGAAGACAGTATCTGCTGCATCCACGGCATCCGCCTCAAACGCCAGGGCATCCGCCTCGGCCCCGCCCGTCATGCCGATGGGCGTCACGTTGATCAGCATCTGCGGGCGCAGTTCACCCAGCCCAGCCCGCCATTCGTACCCCAGGTTCCGGGCCAATGCCCGCCCTGCTGCCTCGTTGCGCGCCACGATCACGCCATTGGCATAGCCACCGTCGCGCAAGGCGCTGGCCACGGCCTTGGCCATGCCGCCGCTGCCACGCAGGGCAAAGGTCGAGTCTTTAGGCACGGCATGCTTTTTGAGCAATTGTTCGATGGCGATGTAGTCGGTGTTGTAGGCCTTGAGGTGCCCGTCGGTGTTCACGATGGTGTTGAGGGAGTCGATGGCTTGAACCGAATCGTCCAGTTCGTCCACCAAGGCAATGGCGGCTTCCTTGAAGGGCATCGACACCCCGCAACCACGCACGCCCAATGCACGGATACCACCTATCGCGCCGGGCAAATCCTGGCTGCTGAAGGCTTTATAGTAAAAGTTCAGACCCAGCTGTTCGTACAGGTGGTTATGAAAACGCAGGCCAAAGTTCCCGGGACGCGCCGACAGTGACATGCACAACTGGGTGTCCTTGTTGGGGTGCATCTGCATGGATAACTCCTTTGAGTAAGCAAATCGGTACAGACCTTACACAACCTTTACCTATCGGCCGTGCTGTTTTTCAGAAATACGTTGTCTTAAAAGTATCCCCGCGACATTACTTGAGTCTATTGATTGCAGACCACAAGCGCAGGGGCTAACCGAGGAATGACCATGATTCGTACAATCCCCAAGATCGCCTTGCTGGTAGGTGCACTCGCTATGGCAGGCCAAGCCTCCGCCCACGGTGGTGGTGGATGGGGTGGCCCAGCCGTCTTGGGTGCGCTGGTCGGCGCCGCCGTAGTGGGCTCCGTGGTTGCCAGCCAACCCCGTGAGGTCTATGTGCAGCAGCCGGTCTATGTGCAACCGCAGCCGGTGTATGCCGCGCCGCCGCCGGTCTACTACGCACCACCGCCACCGGTGTACGTGCAACAGGAAGTTTATTACCGCCCGGCGCCGGTCTATTACGGTCCACCGCGCGGCTACTATGGCCCTCCCCACGGCTACTACCGCCGCGGCTGGTAAGTCTCAACCGTCACACATGAAACAGGCCTCGCCCACTCGCGGGGCCTTTTTTTGTGGGTAACGTCCGGATTTATCCTGCCAAGGTCGCTCTGAGGACAATGCCCAGACTGCAATCCCACACTATTAAGGTCGAAAGTCTACTTGCCCGAACGGGGCTCACGCTGTCATGTTTGTGTCACGACACACTCTCACTATCAATCCTGTCCACTCAATAACAACAAGGACGACTGACCATGCCCACACAAAACCCGCATCGCACCGCTGGCCTCTGTACGTCCAGCAAGGTCTACAGCGCCCTCACGGAGCTCAAGCACCTGGAAGGCCACCGCAGCGCCAAGTTTCTCGCGCTGCTGGCGGAAAACCTGGTGCGCAAAGGCCTGCTTAATGAGCAGGAAGTGGTGAGCATGCTCGATCAAGTGGTCGACTGACGCCTTCCGTTGATGTCGACTATCGAGCCAGATGATTTTTCCTGAGCGCCCGCGCCCCGTAAGGTGACCTCCATAGCGATTGGAGGTTCTTATGCCCACTGTTCAAATCATGTCCGTCATTGGCAGCGCCGTCCCCGCCCCGCTCCGAGAGCTGGGTTTGCTCGCCTGCTGGTACCTGGTTCGCGACGGCGAAGCCATCAGCGGCCCGCTGACGACTAAAGAAGCAGCAGAGAAGCAGTTGCAAGCTACAAGCTACAAACTTAAAGCTTGAAGCTTGAAGCTGCCCCCTACGGCAACGGCAGCTTGACCCGCGGCTTGCTTTCGACAAACAGCGCCCAACTGGACATAAACAGCGCCGCCACCAGCGGCCCGATCACAAACCCGTTGAGGCCGAATACCGACAGGCCGCCCAGGGTCGAGATCAGAATCAGGTAGTCCGGCATCTTGGTGTCCTTGCCCACCAGGATCGGTCGCAGCACGTTGTCCACCAGACCGATCACAAACACGCCGAACAGGCCCAACACCACGCCCTGCCAGATCGAACCGCTCAACAGGAAGTAGGCCGCCACCGGCCCCCACACAATCCCCGCACCTACCGCCGGCAGCAGTGACAGAAACGCCATCAACACCGCCCAGAGCAACGCGCTGGGAATGTCCAGAAACCAGAAGATCAAACCACCCAGCGCGCCCTGGGTCACGGCCACCAGCACGTTGCCCTTGACCGTCGCACGCACCACCCGATTGAACTTGAGCTGCAACCGACGCTTCTGCGGCTCGGCCAACGGCACCGCCGTGCGTACCTTGCGCACCAGTTCCGGGCCGTCGCGCAGCAGGAAGAACAGCAGGTACAACATGATGAAAAAACTCACCAGGAAATCAAATGTGCCCTGGCCGAAGCTGAACGCCTGGGTGGCAAAGAACTGGCTGCCCTGCATCGCGCTCTTGACGATCTTCTCGCGCAGCCCTTCCAGATTGCCCATGCCGAAACGGTCCAGCAGGTGCTGGAAGTATGGCGGCAGGAAGTTCTTGAACTGCTCGATATAGCCGGCCACATCCAGTTTGCCGCTCTCGACATTTTTATAGAGTGTGGCGCCCTCTTGCACCAGCAGAGCGCTGGTAATGATCACCGGCAGAATCGCGATCACCAGGCACACCATCAAGGTGGTCAGGGACGTCAGGTTGCGGTTCCAGCCGAAGCGCTGCTGCAGGCGGCGCTGCATCGGCGCAAAGATGATGCCGAGGATCACCGCCCAGAACACCGCACCGTAGAACGGCAGCAATATCCAGATAAAGGCGACGGTCACCAGGGCCAGCAGTAACAGCAGGGTCTTGAATTGCAGGTTGGTTTGATTCATGTCCGATCCATGTCAAAAAAGCAGGCCGCGCGTTTGCGTCCAGCTGCTTAGTCCACCGCAAATCCTGGGAGTGCCATCTTTGTTGCGGTAAGCGTAGACCCAGATCAATAAAGCCCGGCACACGTTCGGCTACGCTCGCGGCCTTTTGCGACCTGATCCCCATGCCTCTCGTCCTTGCTCCCGAACTGCTCGCCCCCGCCGGCACCTTGAAAAACATGCGCTACGCCTTCGCCTACGGCGCCGACGCGGTCTACGCCGGCCAGCCGCGCTACAGCCTGCGGGTGCGCAACAACGAGTTTGACCACGCCAACCTGGCGCTCGGCATCCAGGAAGCCCACGCGCTGGGCAAGCGGTTCTACGTGGTGGTGAACATCGCTCCGCACAATGCCAAGCTCAAGACGTTCCTCAAGGACCTCGCCCCGGTGATCGCCATGGGCCCGGATGCGCTGATCATGTCCGACCCGGGCCTGATCATGCTGGTGCGCCGGCACTTCCCGATGATGCCGATCCACCTGTCGGTGCAGGCCAATACGGTGAACTGGGCCAGCGTGGAGTTCTGGCAGCAGCAAGGGATTTGCCGGGTGATCCTGTCGCGGGAGCTGTCCCTGGAAGAAATCGGCGAGATTCGCCAGCAGGTGCCGGCCATGGAGCTGGAAGTGTTTGTGCACGGCGCCTTGTGCATGGCCTATTCCGGGCGCTGCCTGCTCTCCGGCTACATGAACAAGCGTGACGCCAACCAGGGCACCTGCACCAATGCCTGTCGCTGGAAATACCAGGCTACCCCGGCGGTGGAAAACGCCACGGGCGATATTGTCCAGGTGTATCAACCGGAACCCACACTGGGAATCGGCGCGCCTACCGACCAGGTCTTCCTGCTGCAGGAAGCCAACCGCCCCGACGAGCAGATGCCCGCCTTCGAGGATGAACACGGCACCTACATCATGAATGCCAAGGACCTGCGCGCCGTGCAACATGTGGAGCGCCTGACCCACATGGGTGTGCATTCGCTGAAGATCGAAGGCCGCACCAAATCGCATTTCTACTGCGCACGCACGACCCAGGTGTATCGCCAGGCAATCGATGATGCCGTGGCCGGCCGTGCGTTTGACCGCAACCTGATGACCAACCTGGAATCCCTGGCCCAACGCGGCTACACCGAAGGTTTCCTGCGCCGCCATGTTCACGACGAATACCAGAACTACCAGAACGGCAGCTCAGTGTCCGAGCGCCAGCAGTTTGTCGGCGAGTTGACCGGTGAGCGCCGTGGCGAGCTGGCCGAGGTCAAGGTGAAGAACCGCTTTGCGGTGGGCAATCACCTGGAACTGATGACACCCGCCGGCAACTTCCACTTTGACCTGGCCAGCCTGCACAACACCAAAGGCGAAGCCATCGACGTGGCGCCTGGGGATGGGCACACGGTGTATGTGCCCCTGCCGGCCGAGATGGATTTGCGCTTTGGCCTGTTGATGCGCGACGTCTAGATCCTGAACTGACCGACCAATTGCCCCAGCCGCTGACCAAGGTCCGCCAGACTGCGCGAGGTCTGGGCGCCCAACTGCGTTTCATCGGCCACGCTGTCCACCGCCACGGCAATCTGATGCACGCTGCGGTTGATCTCTTCGGCGACGGCGGTCTGTTCTTCGGCGGCGCTGGCAATCTGCGCGTTCATCGAGTTGATGGTGCCGATCAACTGGGCCATGGTGTCCAGGGACGCCCCGGCTTCGTTGGCCTTGGCCGAGGTGCCATCGCCCGCATCGCTGGAGCGGCGCATCGCATCCATGGCAGCCTCGGTGCCTTTTTGCAGGCGGTCGATCATGCCCTGGATTTCCTGGGTGCTGGTTTGCGTGCGGCTGGCCAGGGCGCGCACCTCGTCGGCGACCACGGCAAAACCACGCCCGGCCTCCCCTGCCCGCGCGGCCTCGATCGCTGCGTTGAGCGCCAGCAGGTTGGTTTGTTCGGCAATCGAGCGGATCACGCCGAGCACGCTGACAATCGACGACACATCCTGCTTTAGGCTGTCGAGGGATACGCCACTGCTGCGGATGTCATTCACCAATGCGTGGATCTGCGCGATGCTACCGTCCACCACGCGCTTGGCGGCCTGGCCTTCGGCGTCGGTCTGTTGCGCGGCCACGGAGGCGCCTTGGGCACTGCGCGCCACTTCTTGCGCAGCGGAGGACATCTGGTTGATGGCGGTGGCGACTTGGTCGGTCTCGTGACGCTGGCGCTCCATGGCCTGCTCCGAGCGCTGGGCCTGGTCCGACACCTGGCTGACCAGGCCGGTGAGCTGGGTAGTCATCTCGGTGATCTGGCGCACCAGGCCGTGGATTTTGTCGACAAAGCGGTTGAACGCACCGGCCAGGTCACCCAGCTCGTCCTGGCTGGTGATGGCCAGGCGGCGAGTCAAATCGCCTTCGCCGGCAGCAATGTCGTCGAGGTTGGCTTTCATCAAATGCAGCGGGCGCAGGATGGTGTTGGCCAGCAAGATGCCGGCGGCGGCGATCACCAACAGCACCACCACGGCCACGCCGAGGATGCTCAGCAGCACGCCTTCCATGCGCTTCTCGACCTTGGCCTCAACCACCGCCACTTGGGCTTCGATGCCATCCAGGTTCACCGAGGTACCGATGACCATGTCCCACTTGGGCAGATATTCGGTGTAGCCCATCTTGGGCACCAACTCGGTCTGGCCGGGCTGGGTCGAGCTGTATTGCAGGTAGTGGGTGCCGTCCTTGCCGACCTTGACCAGGTCGCGGTTGACGTAGACACCGTTGGGATCACGGTTGTCCTTGAAGCTCTTGCCCACGCCGTCGGGGCTGTTGCCCTTGAACAGACGGATGGTCTCGGAGTCGTAGCCAAAGAAGTAACCGTCCTTGCCGTAGCTGGTGTTGGACAGCAGCTTGACCACCTCGGCCCGCGCCGCCGTATCGCCGGGCGCGGCCGCGTCGTAGAGCGGCTTGATGGTGGTCATGGCCACTTCCACATAGCTTTGCAGGGTGGCCTTGGCGTTATTGAGCAAGCGCTGGCGGGTTTCATCCACCTCGTTGCGCGCTTGCCCCTGGAGGATCCACACGGTGGTCAGGCTGATCACCACGGCGAACAGCAACACCGGCACAACGGCGAGGGACAGGACTTTGGCCTTCAGACTCAGACGCATGGCTTTTCTCTCTTATTTGGCGACTTGAGAGGTTATCGGCCTGCGGCGGTGAATCTGTAGATCAGAGTGTCATCGCCGCAAACCAGCCAAACGCCAGCAACGGGATGTTGTAGTGCAGGAACGTCGGCACCACGGTGTCCCAGATATGGTGATGCTGGCCGTCGATATTCAGGCCGGAGGTCGGGCCGAGGGTGGAGTCCGAGGCGGGCGAACCGGCATCGCCCAACGCCCCGGCAGTGCCGACGATGCACACGATGGCCAGCGGGCTGAAGCCCAACTGCACACACAGCGGCACGAAAATCGCCGCGAGGATCGGCACCGTGGAAAACGACGAGCCGATGCCCATGGTCACCAGCAGCCCCACCAGCAACATCAACAACGCGCCCACCCCACGGCTATGACCGATGAACGCCGCCGAGGCCTCTACCAGCGAGCGCACGTCGCCGGTGGCCTTGAGCACCTCGGCAAAGCCTGACGAGGCGATCATGATGAAGCCGATCATCGCCATCATCTTCATGCCTTCGGTGAACAGGTCGTCGGTGTCGCGCCAGCGCACGATGCCCGAGACCGAGAAAATCAGGAACCCGGCCAGGGCACCGATGATCATCGAGTCCAGCCACAACTGGATGATGAACGCCGAGGCAATCGCCAGGCCGGCCACCAGCAGGGTCAGCGGGTTGTACTGCACCGCCACCTGCTCGACCCGCTCGATTTTCTCCAGGTCATACACACGCTTCTTGCGGTAGCTGACAAACACCGCCACCAGCAGCCCGACCACCATGCCCAGCGCCGGCAGGCTCATGGCGTGGGTGACGTTGACCTGGCTGATGTCCACGCCACTCTTGGCCACATTGGCCAGCAGGATCTGGTTGAGGAAAATATTGCCGAAGCCCACCGGCAGGAACATGTACGGCGTGATCAGGCCAAAGGTCATCACGCAGGCGATCAGGCGCCGGTCCAGCTGCAACTTGGTCAGCACATACAGCAGCGGCGGCACCAGCAACGGGATAAACGCGATATGGATCGGCAGGATGTTCTGCGACGCGATCGCGACCACCCACAGCAGGCCGATCAGCAGCCATTTGACATGGTTGCCGCCGGTGGCTTCCTGACGGTCGACCAGCAGCAAGGCCTTGTCCGCCAGGGCGTGGGCCAGGCCGGACTTGGCAATCGCCACGGCGAAAGCGCCGAGCAAGGCGTAGGACAAGGCCACGGTCGCACCACCACCCAAACCGCCGTTGAACGCCTTGAGCGTGGCTTCGATGCCCAGGCCACCGGTAAGGCCGCCCACCAGGGCGCCGACGATAATGGCGATGACCACGTGCACGCGGGACAGACTGAGCACCAGCATGGTGCCGACCGCGGCGATGACTGCGTTAATCATGGTTACCTCAAGCAGAAACATAAAAACAGGCATGCCCGCGCCCAGGCAACCATCGGGTGGCAGCCAGCGTGCAGGCTTGAAAGAGGTCTTATTAGAGGGCGCGCACTTTGCAGCAGGCCGGGCCGCATGTCAAAAAACGGCGCCGCTTTCAGGTTTAAATTGAACGATTGAACAAAGAAAACTCCGCAGTGGCGATACAAAGGCTCTCTGAGTTTTTAGGTTAAGGACGCCCCAACAGTTTGATCTACGGTGTGTCAGCCATGGCGTTTGGGCAATTCGATCAACGCCTTCAAGCCGCCCAGCTCGCTCTCCTGCAACTGCAACACCCCGCCCCACACCTCGACAATATCGCGCACGATCCCCAGTCCCAGGCCATGGCCGTCGATCTGTTCGTCCAGGCGTGCCCCCCGGCTGAATACCTGGTCCCGTTGGGCCTCGGGAATGCCGGGGCCGTCATCTTCCACCGCCAGCAGGTAACTGTGCGGCGTCTCGTTGACGCTCAAGCGCACCTCGGCATCCGCCCATTTGCAGGCGTTGTCCAGCAGGTTGCCGAGCAGCTCCAGCAAATCCTCGCGGTCCCAGGGCAGTTGCAGCCCCGGCGCGACGTGGTAAGTGAGGTCCAGGTGTTCGCCGTGGATCATGCTCAAGGTGGCGAGCAGGCCGGGCAGTTCTTTTTCGCAGTCGAACAAGGCACCCGGCAACGTCTCACCGGCCAGGCGGGCGCGATTGAGTTCGCGGTTGAGGCGTTGTTGCACCTGCTCCAATTGCTCGCGCAACAGTTTGCTCAGTTCGGGGTGATCCTTGAGCGCCTCGCTCGACGCTGCGCTCAACAGCACCGCCAGTGGCGTTTTCAGTGCATGGCCGAGGTTGCCGAGGGCGTTGCGCGAACGTTTGAGACTGTCTTCGGTGTGAGCCAGCAGGTGGTTGATCTGGGCGACCAGTGGTTCCAGCTCCAGCGGCACGTGGGTGTCGAGTTGCGAGCGTTGGCCTTGTTGCAACTGGGCGATCTGGTTACGCGCGGTTTCCAGCGGGCGCAAGGCGCGACGTACGGTGACTCGCTGCAAAAACAACACCAGCAGCAACGCCGCCAGCCCCAGCACCAGGCCGATCCGACGCATCAGGCGAAAGCTTTCCCGCACCGGGGTGTAGTCCTGCGCCACGCTGATGGAAATCGATTGGCCGAAGCGTTTGTAGTCCGAACGCAGTACCAGCAATTGCTGGCCTTCCGGCCCCAACTGCAGGTTGCCCTTGAGCCCAGCCTCCGGCAGCTGGGGTAACTCCTGGTCCCACAGCGAACGAGAGCGCCAGTGAATGTTGGCAAAATCAATACGGAAGTAATGCCCGGAAAACGGTCGCTGGTAAGCCGGCGACAGGCGCTGTTCATCCAGCTGTACACCGTTTGGCCCGCGTACCAGGGCGACCAGCAGGTTCTCGGCATCGTTGCGCAGCCCGGCTTCCAGGTAGCGTTGCAAACCGGCCTCGAACAACCACAGGCTGGTTTGCGCCAGCACCACGCCGACGATCACCATCACGCTGATCAGGCCCAGGCTCAGGCGGCGCTGAATCGACTTCATGCAGGGCTGGCGCCGAACCGGTAACCCTGGCCACGCCGGGTTTCGATCACGCTGCGGCCGAGCTTGCGACGCAGGTGGTTGACGTGCACTTCCAGCACGTTGGAGTCGCGCTCGGTCTCGCCGTCGTATAGGTGCTCGGCCAGGTGGCTTTTCGAGAGGATCTGTTCGGGGTGCAACATGAAGTAGCGCAACAGGCGAAATTCAGCGGCCGTCAGTTGGATCTCATCGCCGTCGCGCAGTACGCATTGGCGTCCTTCGTCCAGATGCAGGCCAGCGGCTTGCAAGGTAGGTTGGTTGGCCTGCCCGTGGGAACGGCGCAACAGCGCCTGGATGCGCAGGTGCAGCTCTTCGGGGTGAAAGGGTTTGCTCAGGTAATCGTCGGCACCGGCCTTGAGCCCTTCGATGCGCTCGGCCCAGGAATCGCGGGCGGTGAGGATCAACACCGGGGTGGCCAACGCGGCGGCACGCCATTGCGCCAACACTTCAAGGCCAGGCAAACCGGGCAGACCGAGGTCGAGGATGATCAGGTCGTAGGGTTCGCTGCGGCCCTGGTACGCGGCGTCACGGCCATCGGCCAGCCAGTCGACGGCATAACCCTGGCGTTGCAGGCCGGCCAGCAGTTCATCGGCCAGGGGTACGTTGTCTTCCACCAGGAGCAGGCGCATCAGTCTTCCTCGTCTTTGATCAGTACACCGTTAGTGGCGTCGAGCTTGATCTCGCGCACCACACCGTCGGTGGTCACCAATTCCACTTCATAAGCATATTGGCCGTGCTTTTTCTCAAGCTCGGCTTCCAGCAAGCGTGAGCCGGGATACCGCGCCATGGCTTGCTGCAACAGTTGCTCCAGGGGCAGGATCACTCCCTGCTGGCGCAGCGCCAGGGCTTCATCCTGGTTGAGGTCGCGGGCCTGCAAGCCTGAGCAAAACACCACCAGCACCAGCGCCGCTCGACTGCCGGCGCGTAAATTAACCTTCATTACGTATCCTGATGATTCTTGAGAACCTGCCCGGTGAGCGCGTCCAATTCGACCTCCCATTCAATGCCGTCGGCATCTTGCAGTTCGACTTCATAGACATACTTGCCGTAAGCCTCGTCCAGGTCGGTGTCCAGCAGCGTTGAACCGGGGTGCAAAGCCTGGGCTGTGGCTTCGAGCTGGTCGAAAGCGACAATTGTAACAGTGGCGGGCACGGTCAGTGGTTTGTCGGGGTCCACGGCTCCGGCCAGAGTCGCCGTGGAGACGATGATAGAGGCGGCGACCAGAGCAGTAAGGCGTTTCATGATGAGTCTCCGTTACCGATATTTTTCCTACATCGGCCACGGTATCTGCTGCAACTTAACTGAAACTGAATTGCCACCATGGCAATTTCCAGCAGGCACGACGGGCTACGATGTTTATTCAGGATTCACGCGGTATCGTTAACGTTTTTCGCGAGCACGCTTGCTCCTACACCTCGCTTGAACAGAGATCGGTATGACAGCCATCCACATCAAGTTCCCCGCCCTGACCCTCAAGGCCGGTAAACGCGCCTTTACGCGCATTCGTGAACAAGGCCTTGCGCCTGCGGATGTCGGCATCCTTCCCGGTGCGGCCGGCGGCCCCAAGGCGCTGGGAATCCAGGGCCTGGACCTGGCGTTGTTCGGCGATTGGCTGCCGCGCGCGCCACGGGAACGCGCGTTGATCGGCGCATCGATCGGTTCCTGGCGGTTTGCCAGCGCCTGCCTGCCCGATCCGGTGCAAGGCCTGCTGGACCTCGGCCGCCTGTACAACGAACAAAGCTTTGCCAAAGGCGTGACCATGGCCGAAGTCAGCCGCAGCTGCCAGCGCATGCTCGACGACCTGCTGGCCGGCCGCGATGCGCGGGTGCTGGACAACCCCGACTACCGGCTGAACATCATGGTGGTCAAGAGCCACGGCCTGCTCGCCGATGACCACCGCGGGCGCCTGGGCTTGGCCCTGTCATCGGTGATTGCCGACAACCTGCGCGGCCGTGCGCGGCTGGCGCGGCATTTCGAGCGGCTGATCATCCACGACCCGCGCCAGGCCCCGCCGGTGCATCCGTTGAAGGATTTTCCATCACGCTTTCTTGAGCTGGAACTCGGCAACCTGCGCCAGGCGCTGCTGGCGTCCGGTTCGATCCCCATGGTGATGCAAGGCGTGCGCGACCTGCCCGGAGCAGGCACCGGCACCTACCGCGACGGCGGCCTGTTGGACTACCACCTCGACCTGCCCTACCACGGCGACGACATCGTGCTGTACCCGCACTTCACCGACCGGGTCATCCCCGGCTGGTTCGACAAGGGCCTGCCATGGCGGCGCAGCAACCAGCAAGGCTTGCAGGATGTGTTGCTGCTGGCACCGTCCAAGGACTACCTGGCCCGCCTGCCCCACGGCAAACTGCCGGACCGCAGCGACTTCAAGCGTTTCATGGGCGACGACCCGAGCCGCAACAAGTACTGGCAAACCGCGATGAGCGAGAGCCGGCGGCTGGGGGATGAGTTTCTGCAACTGGCCGATAACGGTGGCTTGGGCGAGCGCTTGCAGGCGCTCTGACCAAGCGGTATGCGCGGTACGGGATCAAGCTGTTAAACTCGCCGCCTGCCAGATACCTGACCGAGCTGAAAAATACTGTGGAAATCTTCAAAGAGTTTACCTTCGAGTCCGCCCACCGCCTGCCCCATGTACCGGAAGGCCACAAGTGCGGGCGCCTGCATGGGCATTCGTTCAAGGTGGCGATCCACCTGAGCGGCGATCTGGATCCCCATACCGGCTGGATTCGCGACTTCTCGGAGATCAAGGCGATTTTCAAGCCGCTCTACGAACGCCTCGACCACAACTACCTCAATGACATCCCAGGCCTGGAAAACCCCACCAGCGAAGTGCTGGCCAAGTGGATCTGGAATGAACTCAAACCTCTGCTGCCGGAGCTCAGTGCGATCCGCATCCACGAGACCTGCACCAGTGGCTGCATCTATCGCGGCGAGTAAACCGGCGATGTTAAAAAACCACCCTTGCGGTGGTTTTTTTGTGCCCCACGTAGCAACCTTCCACCCTTCCCTTTATTCGCAACCGAGGAGATGTCCATGGAAACAACCTGGCTGGCCCAAGCCAAACGCTTGCAAGCATTGGCCTCCACGGGGCTGCACTTTTGCACCGATGATTTCGAGCGCGAACGCCTCGAGGAAATCGCCGAGATAGCCCACAGCATGCTGGCGCAGTTGGGCAACGTGCCGTTGGAGCGCATCACCGGGCTGGTTTCGGATTTCGCCCAGCGCTATTCGACGCCGATGATCGACGTGCGTGGCGCGGTGATCGAGGGTGAGCGGATTCTGCTGGTGCGCGAAGCCACCGACGGTTGCTGGGCGCTGCCCGGTGGTTATGCCGATATCGGGCTGTCGGCGGCGGAAAATATCATCAAGGAAATTCGCGAGGAAGCCGGGCTCAGCGTCACGGCGCGCGCACTGTACAGCGTCACCCACAAGGCCAAGGGGTTGTACCGGCCGGATGTGCGGGATTTCTACAAGTTGTATTTCCTGTGTGACCGGGTGGATCAACTGGCGCCGGTGGCTGGGTTCGAGACCACCGAGGTAGGCTTTTTCAGCCTGGATGACCTGCCGCAGTTGTCCCGGGGACGCACCATCGAAAGTGATCTCGAGGCGGCGTTTGCCTTTCATCGCGGCGAGACCACGCAGACGCTGTTCGACTGATCCAATTTGTATCACTGCTGCACCGCTTTCGTGCCCGATTGGGCACTGCGAACACTCCCGCCTACGTTCCCCCCCGGTTTGGCTATAAATACTGTGCACAATGCACAGCGTCGACCGTGCGCCTGTCACTGCCGCTGATTTGGCACGCCCGGTGCAATAGGCCTGCGTCACTCATTCAGGGAGCACGGACATGACGCAGCAAGAACCGGGCAACGATTACCCCTTAAGCGAAGTCCCCATGCATGCGCGCAAAGGCCTGGCGTCGACCGCCATGGTGCTGTTGGGCTTCACCTTTTTTACCGCGACCATGTTTGCCGGCGGCAAGCTCGGGGTGGCGTTCAGTTTCACCCAGATGCTCGGCGTGGTGGCCTTGGGTAACCTGCTGTTGGGTATCTACGCCGCAGGCCTGGGTTACATCGCGTTCAAGAGCGGGCTGAACTCGGTGTTGATGGGCCGCTTCTGCTTTGGCGAGGTGGGCAGCAAGCTCAGTGACTTGATCCTCGGTTTCACCCAGATCGGCTGGTACGCCTGGGGCACCGCCACGGCCGCCGTGGTGCTCGGCAAGTATTTCGAGCTGAGCCAGGGCAGCGTGCTGGCGTTGATGGTGCTGTTCGGCCTGGTATTTTGCGCCACGGCCTACGTGGGCTATCGCGGGCTGGAGATTCTATCCTACATCGCGGTACCGGCCATGGGCCTGTTGCTGTTTCTGTCGATGTGGGTCGCCACGGCGAAAATCGGCGGGCTGGACGGGCTGCTGGCAGTGGTGCCGACCGGCGAGCTGGACTTGTCGACGGCGATCACCCTGGTGTTCGGCACCTTTGTCAGCGGCGCCACCCAGGCCACCAACTGGACACGGTTTTCCCGCTCGGCCAAGGTCGCGGTGCTGGCCAGCCTGATCGGGTTCTTTATCGGCAATGGCTTGATGGTGCTGATCGGTGCCTATGGCGCCATCGTCTACCAGCAGCCCGACGTGGTCGAAGTGTTGCTGCTGCAAGGCTTCGCCATGGCGGCAATGGCCATGTTGCTGCTCAATATCTGGAGCACCCAGGACAACACCATCTACAACTTCGCCGTGGCCGGTTGCAACCTGCTGCGCACCCAGCGCCGCAAAACCGTGACCTTGGCGGGTGCGGTGATCGGCACCTTGCTGGCGTTGCTGGGCATGTACGACATGCTGGTGCCGTACCTGATCCTGCTGGGCACGGTGATTCCGCCGATTGGCGGGGTGATCATGGCGGACTTCTTCTACCGCTGGCGCGGCCACTACCCGCGCCTGGCGGATGCGCGCCTGCCGGCCTTCAACTGGGCCGGGCTGGTGGCGTACGCGGTGGGTACCGTGCTGGCGTTCAACTCGCCGTGGGTCGCGCCGTTGGTGGGTATCGCTGCTGCGTCGCTGACCTACATCGCACTCACCGCCGTGCTGCGCGTGCCTCTGGCTGATGCCCGGGCATGAGCCTGACGATTGCGGATGTACTGGCGTTGCCGGGCCTGGAATCCATGCGCCTGCGCGCCGGCGCAGCCGCCCTGGATAACGTCGTGCGTTGGCCGTATGTGGCGGAAAACAGCGGGATCGCCGAGTGGGTGCTGGGCGGTGAATTGGTGTTCGTCACCGGCATCAACCACCCACGGGATGAGGCCAATCTCCTGCTACTGCTGGACGAAGCCTGCCAGCGCCAAGTGGCCGGGTTGGTGATCCTGACAGGAGCGACGTACATCCAGGCGATCCCCCCGCGATTGCTCGACGCCGCCGAAGCCGCTGGCATGCCGCTGATCGAGCAGCCCTACTCGCTGAAAATGGTGCTGGTGACCCAGGCGATTGGTTCGGCGCTGATCCAGTCCGAGCAGTTGGGGCGCTCGCGGCACGACGTGCTCGAGCGCTTGCTGACCGGGGATTATCAATCCCTGGATTTGCTGCTGCATCGGGCCGTGCAATTGGGTATGCCGCTGAACGGGCATTGGCAGGTTGTGCAATTGCAATTGGAAGGCAGTGAACTGCTGTTTGCCCAAGGCGACGCAGCACAGGTGGAGGCGCAGTTGGCGCGGCAACACGACGGTATCAGCCGGCGCTTGCGTCAACTATCGACAGTATTGCCGGTACTGGGGCGCGCCGGGCAATGGACCCTGCTGCTGCCGGCACCGGATGCCGTCACGGCCTTGATCAACCGCCAGCAATTGGCCAACTGGCTGAACCCGCTCAACCTGCGCCTGGCGCCGCTGAAATTGTTTATCGGCCTGAGTGCCGCCGCACACCCACCCGCACGCCTGGCCCAGGCGCAGGACGAAGCGCGCCAGGCATTGGCCGCCGCGCGACGGTTCAGCGAACGTGCCGGCCTGTGCGTGTATGACGAACTGGGCGTGCTCAAGCTGCTCAGCGGCGTGCGTGATCGCGCCCTGCTCGACCAATTCCTCAATGAACGCCTGGGCCCGCTGCTGCGTCATGACCTGCACCACGGGCCCAGCCTGATGCCGACCCTGGAAGCCTGGTTTCACGAGAATGGTAACCTTGTGGCCGCCGCCCAGCGCCTGGCCGTACACCGCAATACCCTGACACACCGTGTCCAGCGCATCGAAGCCCTGTGCGGGCTGACGCTGGATAATGCCTATGACCGCCTGGACATCGGTATCGCCCTGATGATCTGGCGGCTGTCTGCCTGATTGTTTTTAGCCAAGAGGAACTTGCCCATGCACATCATCAACGCCCGCCTGCGCAACCGTGAAGGCCTGCATGATCTGCACCTGGAACACGGCCGGATCGCCAGTATCACCCCACAAACAACAGCGCCGGTAATGGCGGCCGATGACCTGGATGCGGCCGGCAACCTGGTGATACCGCCCTTCGTCGAACCGCATATTCACCTTGATGCCACCCTCACCGCCGGCGAACCGCGCTGGAACATGAGCGGCACCCTGTTCGAAGGCATCGAGTGCTGGGGCGAACGCAAGGCCACCATCACCGAGGAAGACACCAGGACCCGCGCCAAAAAAACCATCCAGGCCCTCGCCGCCCACGGCATCCAGCATGTACGCACCCATGTCGATGTGACCGACCCCGACCTCACGGCGCTCAAGGCCATGCTGCAAGTGCGCGAAGAAAGCACGCACCTGATCGACCTGCAAATCGTCGCTTTTCCCCAGGAAGGCATCGAGTCGTACCGCAACGGCCGCGAGCTGATGGAAGAAGCCATTCGCCTGGGCGCCGATGTGATCGGCGGCATCCCCCACTTTGAATACACCCGCGACCAAGGCGTGAGTTCAGTCAAGTTCCTGATGGACCTGGCCGAACGCACCGGCTGCCTGGTGGATGTGCACTGCGACGAAACCGACGACCCACATTCACGCTTCCTCGAAGTACTCGCCGAAGAAGCCCGCAGCCGCGACATGGGCGCCCGCGTCACTGCCAGCCACACCACGGCCATGGGTTCCTACGACAATGCCTACTGCGCCAAACTCTTCCGCCTGCTGGGGCACTCCGGGATCAGCTTCGTCTCTTGTCCCACCGAAAGCATCCACCTGCAGGGCCGCTTCGACAGCTTCCCGAAACGCCGCGGCGTCACCCGGGTCAACGAGTTGCTGGAGGCCGGCATGAACGTGTGCTTTGGCCAGGATTCCATCGTCGATCCCTGGTACCCGCTGGGCAACGGCAACATCCTGCGCGTGCTGGAAGCCGGTTTGCACATCTGCCATATGCTCGGCTACCGCAACCTGCAAAGCGCCCTCGACCTGGTGACCGACAACAGCGCCAAGGCCATGGCCCTGGGTGACCGTTATGGCCTTGAGGCCGGGCGTCCAGCCAACCTGTTGATCCTCTCGGCAGACAGTGACTACGAAATGGTCCGCAGCCAAGGGCTGCCGCTGTACTCGATTCGCAACGGCAAGGTGTTGATGAAGCGCCAGCCGGCGCAGGTGGAGTTTGTATAAGCACGCCGGTCACACGATTGAGTCGAGATCCAGCGGTTGCGCCCTCCCCAACTCGCTCTGCGTGGCGGGAGGGATACTGGCGACCTGAGGCAGTTGCTGGTTTTCGCGATGACGGAACCAACGCTTGAGACTGGGTTGCAGGTTGGAAGAGTGGCTATGACTGCCGTACACATCACGCGCTTCAAGACGACGCCAGCGCAGGGTTTGCAGGCGTTCGCGACTGGTGTGCAAGCGGTCGATCTCGGCGTTCAGCGGTTCATGGTATTCATAGCCACGGTCGTTGGCCGGGCGATGTCGGGTCAGTTCACGCCGCTTGTCCTGCAGTTGTTTGCGCATGGTCGCCAGGGCATGGTCGAGCAGTTCAAACTCTCTTTGGGTCACCAGAGGACCGTTGCTATCCACGGCTTGTTGCCAGCGACGCAACGTCGCCCAGGCGGCCGGGATGTAGCTGGCGGTCATGAAATGCTGTTCGTATTGCACCAACTGTTTGATCAGGCCGTCGCGATCAGGCATGTCACCCTGCGCTTGCCATGCTCGGTTGCGGCCGGCCTCTTCAATGGATTCACAGCCGGGCTTCCACAGCACAGAAGAATGCGTACCGTCCGCCAGTACGATCGGCATGAAGTGCTGTTGATCGCCGTGGTGTCGGTAGGGGTTGCCACCGATACGCACCAGGCCGGCGGCGAACAACAGGCCACCGGTCGTGGGGGCGCTGAATAGCGTGACGGCACCGGGGATCCAGAGTTTGGCGGTGGTGTTCATCCAAGGAGCCGGGACGCTGGGGACCGGGTCGTTGTGGTTGACGATGCGGTGGTGGACCAACGTGGAGGCGCCGGTAGTGAACGCTGCATCGGCGGCGCGGGGGGCGCCGTAGGTGTAGAGGAGGATGTTGTAGTTACGCGCAGGAATACGACGCAACCCTTCTGCCAGTAACAATGCAATTGCGCCGCCCAAGCTATGACCGCAAATGACTATTCGTTGGCCTATGTGAAATTGACTGAGGTAACGCAGTACGAAGTCACGCATAGCCCGGTAAGCCTGATAGAAACCTTCGTGTGCCTTGCCGATACCGTCGGCGAATGCAACCTGATGGGCGTTTGCGTCCCGTAGTGCGTCGGCCGTGCTGAACGTCCCGCGCACGGAAATCAGGATCACCTCATCGTGGTGGGTGATGAACGCCTGGGTGTCAGTGCCGTCTTTTTCATCATCAAAGAAGTGCAAGCTTGCAGGGTGCTCCTGTTTCTCCCCCAACTCCGGGCGATTTTGCAGGTACAACTCAGGATCGAAGGGCAGGATTTCGAAGCGTCTGGAGTAAGGGACATCTTCATAAAGAGGGTAAAAGCGCTGAGTTTGCTCGGGATCAACTCGCCAGGCTTCACGGTATCCAGACAGTTGCTTGGCAAACAGGTTTCCAACGCTGGGATCCAGCGGAAAATGGACTTTATCAACGGGTTTCTCCGAGGGCTCCTGTCCAAAATCGCAGTAACTCAACGCTGCAAATAAGGCTAACTGATACAGGTTCAAAGCACAGAACTTATCGTCGGTGCAGAGCATTGGACGCAGGGCTCGCAGCGGTCGAACTTCGAGAACGGTATGGTTGCCGGGGAACAGCACGATACCCGACAGGGTGGGCTGGGGCGGGCCAAACCCCAGGTCAGCCATCATTTTCAATGCATGCCTTGGGGGGCGGTGGGGCGTTTTTTCCACAGGGGGAAGATGCGCAATATGTCGAACCAAGTCGCTCACTTCAACCTGGTAAAACCGATCTGCGTTCTGTCGTCGAGGATTGCTTTCGGTTCGCCGGCCGTTGGAACTTGAAAAGCGCGTTTGTTCAGCTCGGACTTGAAGATCGGTGATGGGCAATGGATAGCCGTCTCGCTGCAACAACGTTGAATAGTAGCCCCTCTGCGCCTCATATGGAGCATCTAAAACCAGCACGACAGGACCGCGACACTGCCCCTGCAAGCGGGCAAAACCTTCTCCATTCAAATGCCCTTTGTGCCGTTGCCCTGAGCTGTCAAAAATCTCATATCTCAGCCCACCATAGGCTTTTCCATCACCTGATTCGTCTACTAGACAAAAACTCAGCCAACCTCCATGCAATACGCAAGCGGGCATACTTTCATTAAAAAAAGGGTGCTTCCATTGTTCCATCGTCATGCCTGGATATCCTTATTCAGTACAAGTTGGATATATGTCGCATATACGCCCATCGGGCATCTTGATGGGCTTGAAGTCGGTAGTATTCCCGTTACAGAACGCATACAGATCATCAAAATCCTTCCCTAGACAGCGCTTCCACCCACTAGGAACACGAATCCAGTTATCGCCCATGTAAGGTCGCTCTTCGGGATTGAGCCCTACTTTTATCAGTACCTTTTGTCCTCCCAGTTCATCTCGCAGCAAACCACCTCTCGCACTCGCTTTAGGTGGCGCCCTACTGTCGCGTGAATATCTGCATTTAAGGACCTTTATGATTGCGTGCTGCGGCCCCGCAGTCCGAAACAACCACTGACATTGCCAAGACAGCTCCTGAACTCCAGAATCAAGCATTCCTGGCCTATCCCCCTCCAGGCGATCCCGAATGGAAATCCCCCCAATATCCCCGCCAACATCAGAATCCCGCTCGCCCCACTTCGCATAAAGATCAAAGTCCACACTGCGCAGCACCAACGGACACCCCTGTACCGTTTCACTCAGCGGCAATTCATAACTCGCCCGACTCGCCACCGGCTTGTACTCGGTAAAAAAGACCTTCCGCTCCGGCCTCTTGCCTCGGCGCCTTGGCAAGGTGCAGGTCTCACCCGTTGCGGGCCCGTAGTTGGCGGCTGTTTTAAGTTTAAATTCCGCCGGTAAATCCATCTCCAACGTAAAGCGATCAACCGGCTTCATCGCACACCCCGAAAGTCCCGCTGTCGCCAGCGCAAGCAGCACGCCCCATACACGCTTACTCATCCTTGTTCTCCAACATGTGCCACTGCTGCAGCACCCGTTCAAAGTGATCACCCGGTACCTCCCCCGCCATCGGCTGCCACCGAATCACACTAATGCGAGTGGCCTCTTCCAACCGTCGCACGACCAGAAACTCCAACTGTTCCGGCCTGCTCCATCGCCAAGTGCGAGCCTGTTCCAGCACCTGGGTCAACCAGGCCTTGGGGTCTTGGAATTCAACCAATGCCGCCAGGTCTTCACTGTGCTCAGCCAGCAGGTAACGCAGGATATTGGCGTGCAGGATGGTGCTGGCATTCGGGTTGGGCGTGTTCAGCCAAGGGGCTGGCTCGGGCATCGGATAGGCTCCGGGAGCAGGGTTGTCAGCACAGTGCCAACGGCCTTCATGCCAGTAGCACACACTGATCAGTGGCCCGAGGAATGCTGGCCATTGCTCACGACCCAGATGGTTCAGTGCGCGCGCCAACGTACGATTGTCGTGAAGACGGTACAGCGTCCGGTTATTCTCCGGCCCGACCAGCAGCCGGTCGCGCCAATGCCGGGACATGTCCGTCAGGTCCGCGTTTGGCAAACTGCCCAACCACCCCCAATTCATCTCAGGTTCTTGGAGAAGATCGAGCAGCGCGGGCTCACCCACCTGGTCCAGCAACAGCATCACGGGGCCAGCCGTGGCCATTTCCGCCAGCGGGGTTTGTGCGTAGAGGCGGCAGTACGCAGGGAAACCGCGCACCGCCAGCATTGGCTGGCAGGCTGCGTTATTACCCTCAAGCATCAGGCACAGCCTGTGCCCAGCCTGCAGCTGTTGGGTCATCCATTGGTTTGGCAGGTTTTCCATCAGGCTGCCCTCCCGCTGACAGTGCAGAGGCCTTCGCGACAGCGCTCGCATACCGGGCAGAAGTCCGCATCCAGTTGCCTGGCCACGTGCATGATGACGCCCTGTGTGGCGGAGATTTTCGGGCTCTGCGCAACCGACAGGGCATTCGCCGCCCCGATCGCGGACGGGGTGCCGCCGAGGGTGATGGGCCGACTGCTGAAAATGCCACCCGCCTGGATCACCAGGTGCTCTCCGCCGGCCTTGAAGCTCAGTTGTACACCCGCGTCGATCACCAGGCTGGCACCCGCCTTGAGATGCACCTGTTGCCCGGCTTCAATCACCAGGGTCTGCCCGACATACGTCTGGCTATTGCCTTGCACGTCCAGGTGGTCGCTGGCTTTGAGCACAACCTTGCGGTCACCGCTGACGTGACGATGCTCCTCGCTTTCCAGGTGAACCGTACTTAACCCTCGGATGATTTCACGCCGCTCACCGGCCACTTCCAGGCGACTGTCATGCCCCACCTGTTGCTCCAGGTCCCGTTGAGCCCGAAGGTAGATGAGTTCCTTGCCACGGAGGTCCTCCAGGTGCAATTCATTGGAGCCGCCACCACCCGGGGTGCTGCGACTGCGCAAGACACTGCGGGTCTTGTGCTGCGGCAAGGAATGGGCCGGCATGTGCAACGCATTGGGCAGGCAACCGTTGATCAACGGTTGGTCCGGGTCGCCCTCCAGGAACGTCACCAGCACTTCCATGCCCACCCGCGGGATCATCATTGCGCCAAACCCGTCTCCCGCCCAACCAGAGGCCACCCGTACCCAACAACTGCTTTTGTCATCGGTCTTGTCCAGTCGGTCCCAGTGAAACCGTACTTTCACCCGACCGTATGCATCGCAATGCACCTCCTCACCGGCAGGCCCGGTCACCGTTGCGGTCTGGGTGCCGTGGAGGGTCGGCTTGGGATGTTTGAGGGGCGGTCGATACGGCGCACTCCAGGGTGTCGCAGTGAAACGGTTGCGATACCCCTGGAATGCACCCACCTCTCCTGCCGCTTGCTCCAGCACCTGTGGTTGATAACCCTCGTGACGGACCGAAGTGATCAACCATAAATTATTGCAGGCCGGATCCGGATGATCGTGTAGCTCAAGGAAATGCCCACTGCGCAACACCGGTTGGTCGCTCCTGCCCAATGCCCGATATCGGCCGATTTGAAGACGCTCCAACCCTCTGCGAGCCAGGCGCGCGCCCCGTGCATGGCCGGTAAAACCAGCCGGGTAGCGGTAGTCCTCAAGAGGTTGTGCCGAGGCAGAACCTGCGGCGTCTTGCAGACACAAGGACGGATGCTCGAAGTCGTGATCACGTCGCACCGTTTGCTGGCTGCGGGTGGCCAGGCGTACGTCGAAACGCTGGATAACCCGCATTTCGGCCTGCGGCCCGCCGGCAGGTGAATAACGCTGCGCGGGCAGGCGGCGAAATACGGTCTGGTCGTCGCCAAACACCAGCACATGTTGGCTCTCGCTATGACGGAAGTGGTAATGAATGCCCTCCTCTTCACACAGCCGCTGGATGAAATGCAGATCGGTTTCCGCGTATTGCACGCAGAACGTACGCGGGGGGTAGACCACCGGTCCCAGTTCAAACGCATAGCGGTCGGCCAGAATGCCGTGCTGTTCGAGGACTGCCGCGATGATCTGCGGAACGCTGCGCTGCTGGAAAATCCGCTGGTCGCGTCGATGGGCAAGGTAGGCGAGACGCGGCGCCAACGTCAGTTGATAGCGGGTGAGCCGCCGCCCGGGGTCGTCGCGGCCAATCGCGTAAACCTGCCCGTGCAGGCCTTCATTGACGTCGCCGAAAGCCAGGTAGGCAGGCTGGTGGAGCAGTGACTCCAGATCCAGTGAAGGGTTTTCGCTGACCACCTGCACCTGAATGAAAAACGGCTGGTCAAGAACCTCCTGACCTTTGAACGCCAGTACTTGAAAGTCAGTCTTTATGCCTGGAAGGATTAATTTGAAACGTGACGAAACAAACGCGTTAACCATCCGTTGTTACCCGCCAATATCTATAGTTATTACCGAACTGAAATACTCCCCCCGCCAAACATGGAATAAGTTGCCGAGGAAAAGCGCCTGAACGCCGTAAAGCTTAGCGATCTCAGGAAAAAATCGGCTCCGGAAAAATAAAAAAGAAGTTTCGTACGACTGAAATTGAAATGTCTTTTACAAAATAATAAATCAAGCCAATGTGCCACTTCTTAAGCATCAGAAATGCCCTACACCAACTTTCATCTAATAAATGAATTGATAGCGAAACAGCTGACACCCACTCAGGGCATCAGCCGTCCAAAAGACTTTATACCTGGAGCCGTGCAGTTCCGAAGAGGCTGACGCTCAGCAGTGTATCGAGCTGGGTATGCAAGCGTACTGGCGCAGTGCCGCCCGGCATCACCACCGCGACTTCATCGCCCTCCACCCAACCCGCTCGCCACGCCGCACAGGCCACGGCACTGGCGCTGGTCCCGGAGGACGCCGTGGGGCCTTCTCCCCGTTCGAACACCCGGGCAACCACCCGGTTGCGGGATTGCCTGGCGACCCATTGCAAATTGACGCCAGCCAAACAGGGCTCGCCGCTTCCTGCCGGAGGGGCGAAGGCGATCGCCTGCAACGCTTCGAACAGCGCTGGTTGCTGCATCTGCAGATTGTCCGGCAAGGCTGACACCTGTTCGACCAAGGTCACACAATGAGGATTGCCCACACGCACAAACTGACTGTAGGCCCACTGTGGGTTGATCGCCGCCAACGCCTTCACATGGCTCAGTTCAACGCCGTCCAGGAACACCTGCTCCACCCCTTGCGCCCCCACGGACGACGGCCCGAAGCCGGGCAAACCCAATGCCAGCCAGAATCCAGAGCGGTGCTCATGGACGGCAGGCGCGACGCGAGTCACCACCGGCGACACCACGTCAGGCTTGTCATGGTGCACGCGCAAATCACAGGCCTCAGTCATCAAGCCCTGGTCAGTAAGCGCTTGGGCAAAAATCGTCAACCCATTGCCGCTGCGCTCGGCCAGGGAGCCATCGGTATTCACGATCAACAGGTCAAACGGCGGCTCGGCCTGGAACGGGCCAATCAGCAAGCCGTCACAACGGTGGGCCTTGGCATCCACCGAGCGCGGCGTCGAGCCCCACTCGCATTCGGAGCGTATGGCCGACGCAGCCCAGACCTCACGAGTATCCGCGGCCTGCGCCGCGCTGCTGGGCACCTCGATACCCTGCTGTCGTAAAAACGCCGGGCTGGCGACCCCGTAAATGTTACCCCGTGCGTCATAGAACTGGGTCATGGCGCCGTTTGCCTTGCAGTCTTCATCGGTGCATCCGCTCGGTTGCCTACAGGATTGGCCAGCAGCGTATTACACAATGCAGGGTTTGTGGGAGGCGTTCTGGAAGACGGTAATCCACCGCGAGAGCCCGGGGTTCACCAGTTCACACATGGATGACGCACCGTCCAGAACGCCTCCCGCAAAGACCATCCATGTGTGGTTACCAACTGCCATAACGTTCCAGGTTTTGAAAATTAAATTCATCGCCGCCTATCTCGAGGGCACCCGACTCGCCCCCCAAGGCCTGATGTGCAACGATGTCGCGCTGGACATCGTTTGTTGAACGCAAAACCAAGGATTTTTCATGACTGCCATCCCCACCCCAGCACCCGTGGTTCCCGGGCGGCTGGAGCAAATGTCGACCCGCATCGCATTTTTTATCGCCGGCTTCGGTATTGCTGCCTGGGCGCCATTGGTGCCATACGCCAAAGCGCGCGCAGAACTGAGTGAGGGCACGCTGGGCCTGCTGCTGTTGTGCCTGGGGGTGGGTTCTATCATCGCCATGCCGGCCGCCGGTGCGTTGGCGTCTCGCTACGGTTGCCGACGCGTGCTGAGCGCCGGCACGATCATGATCTGCCTGGCCTTGCCCATGCTGGCCACGGTCAGCTCGATTCCGTTGCTGATCGCCGGGTTGTTCCTGTTTGGAGCGGGCCTCGGCACGGTGGACTCCACGGTGAACCTGCAAGCGGTGATTGTTGAGCGCGCCAGTGGCAAAACCATGATGTCGGGCTTCCATGGTTTGTTCAGCCTGGGAGGGATCGTCGGCGCCGCTGGGGTTGCCGGGTTACTGGGGTTAGGTCTGTCGCCTCTGCAAGCGACCCTGGTGGTGATCGTCATCATGGCGGTAGCGCTGCTCAAGGCCGGGCCACATTTGTTGCCTTACGGCAGTGAAAGTTCGGGCCCGGCCTTTGCGATTCCCCACGGCGTGGTGCTGTTTATCGGCTGCCTGTGCTTTATCGTGTTTTTGGCCGAAGGCGCAGTGCTTGACTGGAGCGCCGTGTTCCTCAGTGCCGAACGCGGCCTGGACGAAGCCTACGCCGGCCTGGGTTACGCCGCCTTCGCCCTGACCATGACTGCCGGACGCCTGACCGGCGATGCCATTGTGCGGCGCCTGGGCGCAACCCGTGTGATCGTGATCGGTGGCGCACTGGCCACTGCCGGCATGTTGCTGGCAACGTTGTTTCCGGCCTGGGAAACCGCGTTGCTGGGGTATGCGCTGGTAGGTGCCGGTTGTTCGAATATCGTGCCGGTGCTGTACACCGCCGTCGGCAAGCAAACGGTGATGCCGGAGCATATCGCCGTGCCAGCCATCACTACCTTGGGGTATGCCGGCATTCTTGCAGGCCCCGCGGTGATCGGTTTTATTGCTCATGGCAGCAACCTGAGCAGCGCCTTTGTGCTGATCGCACTGTTGCTGGCGGGTGTGTCCCTCAGTGGCAAGATCCTCAAGGTATGACCCAGGGCATCAGCGCGCTTTGCGAACCTGATCCTCCTCCAGCCAAACATCGAGGCTTTTGTTGCTGAGCCAGCCTTCCTTTTGAGGCGGACCAAACAGTCGCGTGCGGTTCGCACGTTCCAGTGAAGGCAACAAACCTGGCCGCTCAAGAATGTTCTTTGCGATATAGACACAGCGCTCGTCGTACTTGGGCTGATGCATGCCAGTGGAAAGATCCAACACAGGCGCACCCCGTTGATCAACCGCATATGGATCCTGCATGACGGCCTTGAGCGTGGCGATTTCGACGTACTGGTACTGTTCAAAGAGATACGTCCGATCCTGCGCACTGTCTCTCAATTGTTCGAACTGGCCCTGCAGGGCCTGCACCACCTGGGCATTGCCCTGGGCATGGAACGGGTCCTGGCTGAACACACTCGGAGAGCTGTTCCCCTGCAAACTGTAGGCAGCAGCCCGAAGACTGTCACGTGTGACATCGCCGTCGCGGCTCAAAATCGCATCATTCAACCGCGGGCGCTTCAGAATTTCGCCGACCACCTGAATTGTTCGGTCCAACTCCTCGCTTTCCCCCATACGTTCGGCGGCAACGCGCTGCAATGACGTCCAGGTCAAACGCCCTTCGTTCAGGAATGGGTGCAGCCTGCCAAAGTCTTTTTCCAGGGCTCGCGCCAGTTGGCTGTCGGTGGACATTACACCGGGCAGGGCAAGGCTCTCGCGCTTAACAGGCAGGTTCTGCAGCGCTCGGTGATGCAGAGCCGACAATGTCCCGCGCAGTAGCAGGGGCACCCGCGGCACCCCATCGGGGCGCGCAGGACGAACCTCCTCCCAGGTTCCAGAGTGGGGGAACGGCTCTGGCGCTGTGGGTCGTAGAACCGGCTCGCCCGATGCCAAGGGCAGACCGTGGGGTAGTACACCCTCGATTGACATGGGATTTCTCCAACACTCTTCCGATACATACCTGCCCGGTAATCGTCCCCGTGACGGTCGACATCACGAATGGATTCCCCTCAGACAAGTACCTCATGTGTGGTTGGACCAACACGACAGTTCCGGATGTTCGATGGAGACCGATGACAGCATGTAAAAAAGCGACGATGGGCCCCGCTTTACCGACGCCACCAGCTCGTCAGGCTATTGATCAACCTGAAGTATTTGAGCGGCTTTGCGTCCTCACCCTGCACCTGTCCGGTCGCGAGCATGCCACTGGTAAAGTCTGCCTCGACGGGTGCCTGGAATTTTTGCTGACCGGCGAAGGCCCTCATGCGTCTGGTTTCGACAGCATGCACATCCTCTGGGGCCAGGGGCTCTGACGTGGTGATGTCGTCTCTGGACACGCTCGGATCGCCATCACGGTTACTAAGAAAGAGCTCACGATAGCCAGGCTGGGATGGGTGAAACGAGGTTGACGTCATTGGCTAGCCCTCCACTCTGAATCTGAAAGCCGACCGGTTTGATCAAGGCCGGTGCATATGACCTAGGTGGTCAATCGGCTTAAACAGTTCCAGACAAAAGGGAGGCAGGCACCGGCATTCAGTTGCGGTGCCTGGGCTTCGGTCAGCGGGAAAGGTAGTGAAGCGCGTGCCGACTGATTCGGCCGTCATTGTCACGACCTGCGATATTGTCCATTTTCGCCAACATGTCACTGCGCTTGAGAACTTCCTGGGCCAGCTGGATCAGATGACTCCTGGACGCGTGCCCATTCGGCCTCTGGGCCGCCCACCGGCGCAGGTCATTGAAACTCAGCTCCTGCGCGTGGGGATTGCTTTTCAGATCGTCGAAATGTTCCAGCATTTCACCGGCCAGTTCCTTGTCGGACTTGTATTTGAAGTCGTTTTCTCCCCTGATCACCGAACTCACATTTTGCCGGTCGATCAGGCCATCCAGCGCGCCGGTAGACGTGTGCCGGTCCAGGGCACTCATCAGCTCCGGACGACGCAACAACTCATTAGCCAGGCGAATGTTGGCGTTAGTGACGGGATTGGGAGACCAGCCCTTTTTTGCCATCGCATGGATACTGTCAACGCTGACATATCCGGGATTTTTGCGGTCCCTGAAGGCATCGAAGTTATTGAGCAACTGCTGGGCCAACTCTTCGTTGTTTTTCAACGAATACTGCTGATGAGGCCGGCATGGCGGGGCCGGGTACGGTTTACCCATGCACGGATCGGGGCGTGGCGGCGGATGACCGCAACCAGGATTCGGTCTTGGTGGTGCGTGACCGCAGCCCGGATGATGGGGTGGGCGATGCCCCGCGAACCAATGTCCCACCCAGTGTTTGGCCGAATCGATGAAGCCCCGCGAAGCAGGCACACTGTAGTGCTGCGCCTCGTTATCGACCGAATGCAGATGGGTTCCCAACGGCTGCTGATCAGCGAACACTGGCCCGCCCTGGCTGTGCCGAGACAGGAAGCTGAAGCTTGTAGCCGTTTGACCGTTGGGGGCCGGCTCCGGGCGGGCGGCGTTGACCTCAGGTGCAGAAGTGGTCGGGGAAAGACCAGAAGTTGAGACAGAGGCGTGTGTATCGGACATCGATACCGACATGATTTTCTCCATTACGGTGGGCGCGATCTTCAGCTTGCCGCTCCAACGTATCGTCGAAGCCCATCAGCGTCCCCATGAGTGGCACTTATGTCGGAAACGGTTCCTGAATCAGCAGCAATAGGCGCTGCGAGGATGTAAGAAACGGGGAAAAAAATCGCAGCTCCTACAGCGTTGTGACGTCTCCCAACCGATACAGGTCAGAACCGTCGCTGTGGACCTCGCGGCGCGTTTCCTGGGTTTTAAGGCGGCTCAATTTCTCCCGGCTGCCGCACACGCTCATCTGGCACCATTTGCGCAGTTTGTTCTTGGAAATATCCAGGAATATCCAATCACAGTCGGTGGCCGTGCAGCACTTAAGCGCGCGAAGATCGCCGGAGACCAGCAATTGCGTGGCCTCGATCGCCAGGCGCCCGATCAGCATCGCGGTCAATTCCTGGGCGTTGGTGCAGGTTTTCCACGCCCAGGCCGGCGTCCCGTCAACCGTGCGCAGCACCCGCCAGGCGGCGCCTTGCTGGAAATTCAGGTTGATCTGCTGCAAAGCTTCATCGGCCGCAACCTGGCGCAAGGACAACGGGTAAAAAACCGCGTACAGGCATTCGCGAAACGCAATGATGGCGTCCAGGTCCGGTTGGTAGGAAATAGGCGACTCGAACACCATGGCCTTGTATTCAGCGAACTCCTGGGCAGAGATCAACGAGGCGTGCAGCGCCCATTCAAAGAAGAACTGAAAACTGGTGAGCCGCTCTTCCATTACCTTGAGTGGCGAACCAGGGCGGCGGCCGTTGGTGGTATTGATGAAGTCCAACACCTGGGCCCCGCCAATCAGGCGGATGGATTTTGCAGTGCCGGTGAAATGCGTCATGCCTGCTCCTGAAAAAACGCGGTATGGCTGCGATGGCGCAGATTACCTTGTTTTCTGAACGTGCAGGCACCGCCACTGCGGCGCAAAGACCAGCGGCTATGTGCACTCGTCGTTGCGGGCCACCCAATCGAGAATAGTCGCGACAGACTGCTCGACAGACAGCGTCTGGGTGTCCACGTGCACTTCCGGAAAGATCGGCACGTCGTAGTCCGAATCAATACCGGTGAAGTGTTTGATCAGCCCCAGGCGGGCTTTTTTATACAAGCCTTTAGGGTCACGCTTTTCGGCGGTTTCCAGTGGTGCATCCACGTGCACTTCGACAAAATGCTCATTGCCGATAATGGCGCGTGCGTAATGTCGACTGGCCGCCGACGGTGAGATCAGCGCCACGATCACCACCAGCCCCGCGTCCAGCATCAAGCGCGCGACCTCCGCGACCCGCCGGATATTCTCATCGCGGTCACTGTCGGTAAAACCCAGGTCGCGGCACAGGCCGCTGCGCACCGAGTCGCCGTCAATGATGCAGGTCAGGCGCCCCCGGGCCTGCAAGGCCATATCCAGCGCATCGGCAATCGTCGACTTGCCGGAAGCCGAGATGCCCGTCATCCAGATGACCAAGGGCTTTTGCGGCATACGTGAGCGTTCGGCGCTGAGATGGCTGAACGCAAACGCATGCAGGTTCTGGTCTGGACGCTCCGGAAAATAACTCATGGCCGCTGACCCTCCGTCACCGAAACTGGCGGTTTACCCAACAGGAACACCATCAGGCATTGCACGAACAACAACAGCGCAACCACCCAATAGACGGTCGAGAACGAGCCGGTCAGGTCCTTGGAAAAGCCGCCCAGGAAGTTGCCGCATACGCCCCCCAAGCCGATCAGCACATTGGCAATACCAAATGCCTGGGTCAGTCGGCTGACCGGCACGATTTGCCCGATGTAGCTGGGGACAAGCCCGAAGATGGGGTAGAACGCCAGTGCAAACAAAAACGCGGCCAGGTAGAACAGCGGGAGGCTGTTGAAACTGAACACCAGGGTGGCCGCCAGCCCCGCACTCAGAAAGCACATTGCCAGTGACGTCCTGACGCCCACCTTGTCGGCGATCCACCCCACCAGGAAGCCCGAGGCCATGCCCACCGCACCGATGGTGGTCCAGACAAACCCGGCGTCTTGCACCGACACCCCCAACTCATCCCGCAGGAAGGGTGCGAGGTACGTCTGGAACGGCAACAGCGCCATCCCATTCAAAAAGGCAATCGCCCAGGTCAGGTACAGCGAGCGACTCAACCAAGGTGCGTGGCTGTCGAAGGCCGTCGAACGCTGCCCGGAAAAACCGGCGTCTTTGCCCGCCACCATGTTGCGCAGCAGAAACCAGGCCACCCCGCACAGGGCCACCGAGATCAGGCCCGCGGTGAGCCAGATCGAGCGCCAGCCGCCCTGCAGGGTGAGAAACGACACCAGCAAGCCATTGATGAACACGCCGTAGCTGGTACCACTGGAAATCAACCCCATGACCCGCGAGCGATTACCCGGACTGAAGCCCTTGGTGACAATCTCTGCCAGCGGGATATACACCGAAGCCGAGCAGCCACCGAGCAAAATCAACAGTGCCCCGGACAACCAGATACTGTTGCTGACACTCAGCCCCAGCAACGCCAGGGACGTCATCAGCGTCGACACCAGGCTGATTTTCCAGCCTTCGAAAAAACGGCTGATATAACTGGTGACCGATGAAAACAGTAGGAAGCCGATCTGCGCGCCGCCGGTGATCAAGCCCACCGTGGTGTAGTCGAAACCGATGTCGCGGCGCATGTCCACCACCAGGTTGGCGAACAGGTAGACGCCAAACCCATAGGTACTGGCCACGAACCCGGTCAACACCACCGCCAGCACCACGCTGTCCAACGGGCGGGCGCTACTCTGTACCAGTGTGCTCATCAGGCACTCCTTAAACGGCACGCGCCGTGTGGATGACAAAATCACAATTCATCATGTCGTAGTCACGCTGGAAATCACCGTAACTCTCATGGGTGGAAAATCCGGATTTGAGCACCTCCCCCTTCAACTCGCCCGGCAACAGCGGATAGACCTGCAACCGGTACTGCTCGGCGTTATCAAACGAGTAGATGAACTCACACACGTGTTCATCGACCTGCCCCAAGCCGACGGATGCGTGCGTACCGCAGTAATAGTAATTACCGCTGGATTTGAACTTGCCTGCGCGAATGGCAAAGAAGTTACGTTGATCCACAATCAGCAAACCGCCCGGATTGAGCAATGCCCTGAATTTCTCCAGCACCTCCAACCGTTCATGGGCTGCAAACACATGGCACAGCGAACTGCCCAGGCACACCACCGCATCGAAGCGCCCCAGTTCGGCGGGATCGAGGGACTGCCAGTCCCTGTAGTGCGATTCGATCGTCAACCCGCGTTGCCGAAAATTCTCCCGGGCCTTGGTCAACATCGTGCTGCTGCCGTCCGTGGCGACGACATCGAACCCCGCCTGTTTAAGCTGGACCGCATGAAAACCACTGCCCGTGGAGACGTCGATCACCGACTTCACGCCGTGCTGCTTCAGCAGGTTTTCAAAGAACCCGTTCTCCCCCGCCTTTCTTTTGTCCCAATCGATTAAGTCGTCCCAGCGTTCAACGAATTTTTTTGAGTATTGCGTGGCGTAACTGGCGACTTCGCTGTGCTTGTGCCCCGACATCTGATTCATCACACACCTACCAGGTTGAATGTTTGAAAGACAGGTATTTGCTCGACAGCTCGTGCGCGAACTCGGCGGACTGTTCGATCGACATGGTTTTCTTCGAGTACCCCAGCATCGCCTGCATCACGGCCATGCATTGCGGGTTGTAGGTGACCGAGCCATCGCAATGAATTTCATCGATGCCATCCTGGCTCTGGCAGATGGTATTGATGCGCACCGCTTCGTCCTGGGGGCAGTCTGCGCTGAACTGCACGTTGATCCGCCCCTCCTGCAACCACACCGGATACCCGCCCGGCAACCCCAGCGGGCCGGGCGCGTGCACCCGCACCGGCGTGGGCGAAAACAGCCCTTCGATCACGGTGACGGCCGAGCACGCCGTGAGGAACTGCCCATCGACACCGCCCAGGCGGCGGAACTCGGATTTAACCGTGGAAAAAATCGCTTCGGCCGGCAGGCGGGTCACGGCCGGACGGTCACGAATCTCATACAACAAGCGGTAACTGGCACGCGGGGGCAAGCCGCCGCGCGGCACGTAGTGGCTGAAATAGTGCTGGGCATACAGGCGCACCTGCACATCGGCAGGCGCACACTCCAGCAACCGCGCAATGGAAAAACGCACCGCCGGGATCAGGTTGGCCACATTGCCAACGCCAATATCCGGCGCCAGACCGACCCTGGCCAGGATCGGGTTGACCGCATCGGGAAAGGCCGCATTGACCGTCCGGGTCACGATGCCGGAAGCTTTTACCGCCTGCATCAAGTGATGCATCAGCGTCAGGTGCATGGGGAGCCAGGGGCCGAACTGCGCCTGGTCGAGCTGCTCGAACGAGAGCTTGGGCAATCCGGTGATCACCCGCCACGACTGCAACGACGCGCAGTTCACCACCAGGTCCGGCGCCTCTGCACGCAGCACCTGGGTCACCCGGCCGATATCGGTGAGGTCGGCGATCACCGGCTTGATCGCGATGTCGTGCCCCAACTGTGCACACGACAGTGCCACCAGGTTGCACAGCCGCAAGGTCGCGTCTTCATTGCGTCCCAGCACCACGAATTCAAAGGCATTTTTCGGCCCGAGAATCTTCAGGATCTGCAGGCACAGGTTGCCTGCGCCCACCAGCAGCAGTTTCTTTTTGCGGGCTGACGGGCTCATCGTGGGTAGGCTCCGTTGTCCACCGGAATGACCTTACCGGTGATATGACGCATGGCATCGCTGATCACCAGCAAAATGACCTCGGCAACGCCGCCGGGCAGGATCGGATCCTTGAGGATTTCCTGGCGCGCGTACTCGGCGCGGCGGTATTCAGGGATGGTGTCGTAGATGGCGGTGTCATGGATCAGCGCCGGCGACACCGCGTTAACCCGCACGAACGGCGCGAAATTCCAGGCATTGGCTTTGGTCAGGCCGATCACCGCCGCCTTGGTGGCGCCGTACAAGGCATCGCAGCTGCCCACTTCGCCGGCCACAGAAGCGATATTGACGATGCTGCGCGGCGCCTCGTGTTGCATTTCCCGTTCGGCGAAGTCTTTGGAGAGATAAACCAGTGCCTTGAGGTTCACCGTTAGGATTTCGTCCACTTCTGCATCGGAATAGGCGTAGACGCTTTTGCCGTGGTAAATGCCGGCGTTATTCACTAACGCATGAATCGTTGCGTGGCGCTCGTACAGTGCAGGTATAAAGCCCTTGATCACCGCATTATCCGAAAAGTCCGCGACATGCGCTTCCAATACATCCGCCGTGTAATCACGCTGCAACGCACGCATGCCTTCAGCGTCCTTGTCGGCACCGATAACGAAATAACCTGCCTGGATAGCCTTTTCCACGGTAGCCCGACCAATTCCATTGGCCGCGCCGGTGATAATCAACTTTTTCATACAACAATCCTTATTGGCAAAATTCATTCATGCGCGCGTAGAAAGGTCGATGGTATTCGTAAAAGGCTTTTAATTTCGGCGACTGATCGAAAGCCTCCATATCGATACGCGGTTTATCCGGCGAAGTAATGCATTCACTGTTCTGCGCCGCCACATGCCAACTCCTCCAGGTTTTCCACTGAGGTGGGCATTCGCGTTTCCATGTCATGGCGTGGGGCAAAAATTCAATCTGCAAGTAGTCACACAGTTTACGAATGACACGCTCCGGCTCAGCGGCAAGGTCATCGGCATTAATCACATAAGGCACTTTTCCGATAAGTTTGGTCACCACACAAAAAATCTCGTACAAGGCTTTATGCCCGATGGCCTGCACGGGCATATCGGGATGTACCCGATGATGGGAAACAATGCTGCTGGCGGGCTCGCGAATAATAAAAATATTGTGTTGTTGCGCCAGGAAGTCGCGGTCAACTTTCAAGTTATCCAGGCAGTGGTAGCACATGTCTTTGTGAAAGACATTGGCACTTTCCCGGGCGTTGATCAGTTGCTCTTTTATACCTTGATACGTGGTGGGCAAACTGTGGTCCCATTCATCCGAAGGAATCATTGAATCTGCGGAAAATGCCATATGGGCAAACGGCTCGTGGAAAACCTCAAAATCCCCTCGCTCGATAAACACACGCTCCAACACCGTGGAACGGGAACGCGGGTGCGCCCACAACCCGACCATCTTGTTCATGCCAGCACCCCGTATTCAGCGGCCAGGATGGCGTTGAGCGAGCGTGCGAAAGGCTTCGTCACCGGGCACAGGCGCACGCAGTAGTCGGTCAGGCGCCGATGCGCACTGTTGGCTTCGTTGCAGGCGTTGATAAACGCCTCATGATTGCCAAAGTCGTAGGGCTCGATGCTGTCGATGAAATAGGCTTCGCAGAAGTACGGAATGCGGATGAGCCGGGCGAACGTCTCAGCCGGCGCCTGCTGGGGTTCACAGGCGGGTGCCACCGGTTTGCCGTGGCTTTCACGCTCGATCAGAAACTCCACCACATCCGGCGTCAGCGTGTAGCACGTGGTGGTCAGCCCGGTTTTTTCCAGGTGCCAGCAGTGCTTGTGGCCACGTTCGTCAACGTCGACCTTGATACTGGAAAGCAGGGTTTTGACCGGGACCTTCGAGGCCGCGACCAGGGCCTGTATCTGCTGGTAAATCATCAGCTCGGCCCAACGCATGTCCTCCGGGCCCAGCGCCAGGCCACGCTCGGCGGCCTGCAAGGCGAACTCGGGTTGGCAGGAAAAACGCCCGATCATAAAGGTGATCACGTACTTGCAACGGCAAGTGTCGACACCGTTGCGGCGCGCGCTGGCAATGCCCCGCTCTATTGCCTGGATACCGGCCTGGAACTGCGAAACGGTGAAGCAGAACGTGATGTTGATCGAAACGCCTTGGGCCACCAGGTGCTCAATCGTCGCGAAACCCTCCAGGCTGCCCGGCACTTTCACCATCACATTTGCCGCCAGGCGATGCAGTTCCACGCCTCGCGCGGTCATGCGCTCGCTGCACCGCACATCCGACGGGTCGACCTGGGCGCAGATCCAGCCGTCGGCCTGAGCCGATTGGACCCACAGCGGCTTGAGCGTCGAGGCGCCTTCTGCAATCACTTCGTTGTAGAGTTGCTTGCGCAATTCCCCGGGAGACAGGCTCGCCAGATTAAAACGCGACGACCAGTACTCTTTCTTATCGAGGATCGCCGCCGTTACCAGCCGGGGGTTGGTGGTCACACTGCTGAAGCCCCAGGGCAGGGAGAAATTCTGCGGCATCAACTGTTCGATATGGGCGGCGGCTGCCGGGTACTTATCCAACAAATGTTTTTTATACGGCGCGTACACCACGGGCGACGAATCCCACCACACTTCCGAACCGGCATCATTGCGTTTAAGTCGCTCTATATAACCCAGTGTGCCCACAACACTTGCTCCTTGAGTAACTTTATCAATAAGGGTCGGTAACTCACGCATATCGGCAAAAGGTAACGCGCCGGCTTCGGCCAATATTCGATGTCGAGACACCGGACCAAAACCCAAAACTTTTATAGTGGCTGCAACAGCGGCTTGAATCCCGGTGACACTGTCTTCAATCACCAGCGCATCACAGGGCTCAACGTTGTAAGTTTCACACGCCGTTAAAAACACCAGAGGATCGGGCTTCCAACGCCCCAACTCATAACAACTGAATATTCGCCCCTCGAAATAGGGCAACAACCCCACCAGGCGCAGACACTGCTCGATCTTATTGCGTGGCGCACTCGAGGCTACGCAATAGGGAATTTCCAGCACTTCCAATACGTCAAGTATTCCATCCGTCGCTTTCACATTAAGCGTCAATGCTTGCAGCGCTCGAATTCGGAAGTCCTGTTCAAACTCACGGGGCAAACAAATACCCAATAACTGCTCTGCCTCGCGCAGACAATCGGCAATCTTTCTTCCGCGAAAGTGCTCAATGAAATGCGCACTATCAAGTGTCTTGCCGTCCTGCACGTGAGCATTAAGCATGCCGATCAATACAGACAGGGTGATCTCTTCGCTTTGGACGAGTACACCGTCGCAATCGAAAATAACTAACTTAGGCAACGTCGTAGCTCCCTGCTCTGGTAGTTCCCCTATAGCTGCCGATAAACACATAGGCATCTCTTATAGGTGACTCCGCATGACTTACGAACTACCAGCGGAACGGGTTGAGATGTGCTTATAAGACACGGGGCAAAAAAACCTGTCAAACGATTTTTAGCGGTTTTTTAGTATCTTATGGTTATTTTTTATTATTCTGTTATTCCATTTTCCACCATGGTTGTAGTCGCTAATTTCACCTGGCTGAACTTCCGTTGCGCGCCGTCAGTCAGCTACTTGAACTCACGAATTTAAGGCCGGGTGGGCAATGCGTATCTCATTGGAGCAACAGGTGGCGCTGGTGACGGGCGCCAGTTCCGGTATCGGCGCCGGTGCGGCCAAGGCTCTGGCGCAAGCCGGCGCTGCGGTGGTGCTCAATTACAACAGCCAGGCCGCGCCCGCCGAGGCCTTGGCGGAGCAGATCAACGCCGAGGGTGGCCGAGCGATTGCCATCGGCGCCGACGTGTCTAAAGAAGCTGATGTAGAACGCTTGTTCGCCCAGACCCTGGATGCCTTCGGCCACTTGGACATCTTGGTGGCCAACTCCGGTATGCAGAAGGACGCCGCCGTGGTCGACATGACCCTCGACGACTGGAACGCCGTGATCGGCGTCAACCTCACGGGCCAGTTCCTCTGTGCCCGTGCGGCCGTGCGCCTCTTCAAGCGCCAGGGCATTCGTGAAGGCGTATCCCGTGCGGCCGGCAAAATCATCCACATGAGCTCGGTGCACCAGTTGATCCCATGGGCCGGGCATGTGAATTACGCGGCGTCCAAGGGCGGCGTGGACATGCTGATGCGCACCCTCGCCCAGGAAGTCAGTGAACAGCGCATTCGCATCAACGGCATTGCGCCGGGGGCGATTCGTACGGCAATCAACCGTGCCGCCACCGAAGGCGCGGCGGAACAGGCGCTGCTCAAGTTGATCCCTTATGGCCGGGTCGGCGACGTGGAAGACGTGGCCAACGCCGTGGTGTGGCTGGCCAGTGATGCCTCGGATTACGTAGTCGGCAGCACCCTGTTCATTGATGGCGGCATGAGCCTTTACCCGGAGTTTCGTGACAATGGTTGATTTGAAAAACGAACCCCAAAGCGCCATCGATGCCCACGGCATCATCGGCGACATGCGCAGCGCGGCGCTGGTGAACGATAAAGGCAGCATCGATTTCTTCTGCTGGCCGGAATTCGACAGCCCGTCGATCTTCTGCTCACTGCTGGACACCCCCGATGCCGGTATTTTCCAGCTCACCCCGAACTTGCCCAACGCCCGCCGCGAACAGATCTACCTGCCCGACACCAATGTGCTGCAAACCCGCTGGCTCAGCGATGAAGCCGTGGTGGAAATCACTGACCTGCTGGCCATCAGCGAAGAAATCGATGACCTGCCCTTGCTGATTCGCCGCGTACGCGTGGTCAGCGGCAAGGCCACCCTTCACCTGCGCTGCGCCGTACGCCATGACTATGCACGCGCGCCCACCCACGCGAGCATCGATGACGGCACGGTGTGCTTCAACGCCAGCGGCCAGCCGGGCCTGCGCCTGTCCGGCAGCCAGCCGTTGCAGATCGAAGATAACGCCGCCGTGGCCTGCTTCACCCTGGATCAGGAAGAAGGTGCCGAGTTCGTACTCGGCGGCCAGGACGATGAACGTGTCGACAGTGACTGCACCGACCTGGCGCTGGCCCACACCTTGACGTTCTGGCGCGGCTGGATCGCGCAGTCGAACTACCGCGGGCGCTGGCGCGAAATGGTCAACCGCTCGGCCCTGGCCCTCAAACTGCTGACCTCGCGCAAACACGGCGCAATCATCGCCGCCGCCACCTTCGGCTTGCCGGAAACGCCCGCGGGCGAACGCAACTGGGATTACCGCTACACCTGGATCCGCGACGCCTCGTTTACCGTCTACGCCTTTATGCGCCTGGGCTTTGTCGAGGAGGCCAACGCCTATATGCGTTGGCTCAAGGGCCGGGTCAGCGATTGCTGTGGCCAGCCGACCAAGATCAATATCCTGTACGGCATCGACGGCCGCCAGGAGCTGCCGGAAACCGAGCTGGAGCACCTCGGCGGCCACGGCGGTGCCAAGCCGGTGCGCGTCGGCAATGGCGCGGTCGACCAAGTCCAGCTGGATATTTATGGCGAGTTGATGGACGCGGTCTACCTGGTCAACAAGTACGGCGAAGCCATCTCCCACGAGGGCTGGAAACACACGGTGGAAGTCGCCGACCAGGTCTGCGAAATCTGGAACCAGAAAGACGTGGGCATCTGGGAGATGCGCGGCGAGCAGCATCACTTCCTGCATTCGCGACTGATGTGCTGGGTGGCCCTGGACCGTGCGATCCGCCTGGCCTCCAAGCGCTCGTTGCCGGCGCCGTTTGCACGCTGGGACCAGACACGCCAGGCGATCTACGCCGACATCTGGAGCAACTTCTGGAACGAAGAACGCGGGCATTTTGTGCAGCATACCGGCAGCACCGCGCTGGACGGTTCGATGCTGCTGATGCCGCTGGTACGCTTTGTCGCCGCCACCGACCCACGCTGGCTGAGCACGCTTGAGGCGATCCAGAAAAGCCTGGTGCGCGACGGCATGGTCTACCGCTACCGCAACGACGACAACGCGATCGACGGACTGCCAGGCACCGAAGGCGCGTTTGCCGCCTGCTCGTTCTGGTACGTCGAATGCCTGGCCCGCGCCGGGCAAGTCGAGAAGGCCCACCTGGAATTCGAACAACTGCTGCGCTACGCCAACCCGCTGGGTCTGTACGCCGAAGAGTTCGACAGCCAGGCCCGCCACCTGGGCAATACGCCCCAGGCGTTGAGCCATCTGGCGTTGATCAGCGCGGCGACCTTCCTGGACCGCAAGCTCAGTGGGGAGAAGACTACCTGGCAGCCCTGAGATCCAGTCCATTGCCCTGGACACGTCAGCGCCCTGTCTTCAAAGGCAGGGCATCCCGCCACGTCTTTCGACTAGAGTTTCAACACCTGACAGGAGCCCATCATGACCATCGTTCCCTCCCTGCTCTACGTGCGCACCTCCATGCTCGACGTGGCTTATGAAGCCCACGGCCCCACCGACGGCGAGCCTGTGATCCTGCTGCATGGCTTCCCTTACGACCCACGCGGCTATGACGAGATCGCGCCAGCGCTGGCCGAACGCGGCTACCGGGTGCTGGTGCCGTACCTGCGCGGTTATGGCCCTACGCGGTTTATCGACGCGCAGGTGATGCGTTCCGGCCAACAGGCGGCGCTGGGCAAGGATCTGCTGGATTTCATGGATGCGCTGTCGATCCCGCGTGCCACATTGGCGGGGTATGACTGGGGTGGACGTGCTGCGTGTATCGTCGCGGCGCTGTGGCCCGAACGGGTGCGCGGGCTGGTGACCGGCGATGGCTATAACATCCAGGACATTGCCAGGTCGCTCTCGCCACGGGCGCCAGCGACGGAGCATCGGTTGTGGTACCAGTTCTACTTTCACACCCAGCGCGGTGTGGATGGGCTGACGGCCAATCGCCGCGAACTCTGTGAGCTGCTGTGGTCGCTGTGGTCGCCATCCTGGGCCGAGGGGCCGGGGCTGTATGGGCAGACCGCACCGTCGTTCGATAACCCGGATTTTGTCGAGGTGGTGATTCACTCCTATCGCCACCGTTTCATGTATGCACCTGGCGATCCGGCGCTGGAAGCCATCGAGCAGGCCCTGGCGCGGCAACCGGCGATTGCGGTGCCGAGCATTTCGCTGTGCGGTGCCGATGACGGCGTGGGCCCACCGCCGGAAGAGGATGACGATGTGGGGCATTTCAGCGCTTTTTACCGGCGCCAGGTGTTGCCCGGCGTGGGCCACAATATTCCCCAGGAAGCGCCGCAAGCCACACTCGCCGCCTTGTTTGAATTGCTCGCCTAGGCCACCGGCGAGAACCGCTCGCGGTAGGCCTGGGGCGTCACCGACAAGACTCGCATAAAGCTGCGGCGCAAGGTTTCTTCGCAGCCAAAACCACACTGCACGGCAATGCGCTTGATCGACGCCGTGCTGTCGGCCAATTGCCGGCGCGCGGTTTCAACGCGGATCAGTTCGACGGCACGCGCGGGCGTCTGCCCGGTTTCGGCGCGGTAGTGGCGCACGAAACTGCGCTCGCTCATACCGGCCTGGGCGGCCAGGGTCGGGATATTCAGGTCGAGGCTCAGATGCTCGGCCATCCACGCATGCAGTTCGGTGAAACGGCTGCCGCCCTTTTGCAGGGACAGGGTCACGCTGAATTGCGACTGGCCGCCAGGGCGTTTCAGGAACACCACCAGGTGCCGCGCCACTTCCAGGGCCACCGCGCGACCCAGGTCTTGTTCGACCAGCGCCAGGCACAGGTCGATACCGGCGGTCACGCCAGCAGAGGTCCACACGGCACCTTGTTGGATAAAGATCGGGTTGGACTCCACGGTCAACGCAGGAAACTTGCGCGCCAGTTCTTCGCAACGGGTCCAGTGGGTCGCGACACGGCAACCATCGAGCAAGCCACTGGCCGCCAGCAAAAACGCGCCTGTGCACACCGAGGCCATGCGTCGGGTATGCCGGGCTTTTTCGCGCACCCAGTCCACCAGCGCCGGGCCTTCGGCGGCGCCGTACACGCCCCAGCCACCTGCGATCACCAACGTGTCGCAGGGTTGGTCGATCGCGGGCAGCGGCTCGGCCACCAGCGCCAGGCCGGCGGAGGTCATCACCGGTCCGGACTGGTCGGCGATCACCGTGACGGCGTAAGGCAACGGCAAGCCGCGCTGGCGTGCCAGGTCATTGGCCGATGCAAACACCTGCAACGGCCCGGTGACGTCGAGCACCTGGGCATTATCGAAAGCGAGTACGTGGACAATTCTGGGCATATTGGCGTGATTCGTGGGCTCAATGGCGTATTCGCCAAAGCCTAGGCCTCTAGAGTGAAGCCGTCTACCCCTTGATCGGAGCTTCATTCATGACTTTGCAGATCGGCTTTCTGTTGTTCCCCGGCATTCAGCAACTGGACCTGACTGGCCCCTATGACGTATTGGGGTCGCTGCCGGATGTGAAGCTGCACCTGGTCTGGAAGGACCTGGCGCCGGTCACCTCCAGCACGGGCCTGGTGTTCACCCCGACCATGACCTATGCCGACTGCCCGAATCTGGATGTGATCTGCGTGCCCGGCGGTTCCGGCGTGGGCGCCTTGATGGAAGACCCGCAGACCCTGGACTTCCTCAAGGCCCAGGCGCAGACCGCGCGCTACGTGACGTCGGTGTGCACCGGCTCGCTGGTGCTCGGCGCGGCGGGGTTGCTGCGCGGTCGCAAGGCGACGACGCACTGGGCCTACCACGACATGCTCGCCCCGCTCGCCGCCATCCCGGTACAGGAGCGAGTGGTGCGTGACGGCAACCTGTTTACCGGTGGCGGCATTACCGCAGGTATCGACTTTGCGCTGGTGCTGGCGGCGGAGTTATACAGCGAAGCGGCAGCGCAACTGGTGCAGTTGCAGATTGAATACGCGCCGGCGCCGCCGTTCGATTCGGGTAGCCCGGATACAGCGCCTACGCATGTGCTGGAAGAAGCCCAAAAGCGCACCGCCGAGTCGCGCAAGACGCGGGGTGAGATAGTGGCGCGCGCGGCTGCACGACTGGGCTGACCCTATACCTGTGGCGAGCGAGCCTGCTCGCCACATAAAGCTCATCCCATTGAGGGATCACGCCGGGCGAGACATCACCGCCAAGCGCACCGCCAGCACGGTCAGCACCGTCGCCAAGCCCCATTTCTGTAGCCAGGCGCCTTTTGAGCGACTGGCGAAGAAGCGGCTCAGCGCACCACCAAAAATCCCCAGGAGTGCGTGAAACACCCCCGCGATCAGGGTAAGCACGCCCCCCAACAGCATCAACTGCACGGCGATGGAGCCCGCTTCCGGCCGTACGAACTGCGGCAAAAACACCACAAAAAACAGCAACGCCTTGGGGTTGAGCAGGCTGTTAAGCATCGCCTGCACAAACACCCGGCCAAGGGGCATGCGGTGCAGGTGTGCAGTGTCCAGCCCAGGTTTTTTCTGCACTGTTTTGAACACCAGCCACAGCAGGTAAACCACCCCCGCATAGCGGATCACGTCAAAGGATGGCGGCCAACTGGCGACCAATGCCGTCACCCCGGTAGCGGTCAATGCGGTGAGCAGCACGTCGGCCACACCGATACCCAAGGCCGAGGCCACGCCCCCGCGCCAGCCATGGGTGACGCCATGGCTGATCACAAAGGCCATGTTCGGCCCCGGGGATAACAGCAGCAACAGCACCGCACCTGAAAAAATCGCCAGGGTCGCAAGATCGATCATGTTCGCGCCTTCCACCGGGAAAAGCCTGGAGATTAGTGCTTGCGCCTGGGGTGAACAAAAAATTGTGCTGGATACATTGCTCCCCGGTAATTGCGAATGGCTACGATCAGCGTCTAGAATGCGAAACATTATCAATTAAGACTGCTGCGCCAGGATGCCCATGTCGAGCGATCACCCACTGGACCATGCCGCCATCGGCCAGCTTTACCACGCCCATCACTCCTGGCTGCGCGGCTGGTTGAGCCGACGCACCGGTTGCCGTGAACATGCCGCCGACCTGGCGCAGGAAACCTTTGTGCGCCTGCTCAACGCACGCAAACAGCAGGCCGTGCAGCAGCCACGCGCGTACCTGAGCAGCATCGCCCGCAGCTTGATGATCGACCAATACCGGCGCCGCGAACTGGAGCGCGCCTACCTCGAAAGCCTTGCGCATTTCCCCCAAGCCGAAGTGCCGTCGGAAGAAACCCGACTGCTGATTCTCGACAGCCTGGAACGCATCGACCGTCTGCTCGACCAGCTCAAGCCGCGAGTGCGAGAAGCCTTCCTGCTGGCGCAACTGGACGGCCTGACCTGTGCGCAAATCGCCCAGCGCCTGGGCGTGTCCAAAGCCACGGTGGAGCGCGACCTGTCCAAGGCGCTCCACGCCTGCTATCGGTTGCGCTATGCCGACCTCTGACCCGCGCCTGATAGACCAGGCCATCCAGTGGATGATCACGCTGCGCTTCAATGTGGCCGACGACGCCAGCACCGCTGCGTTCGAGCGCTGGTTGCACACCAGCGCCGAACACCAGCAGGTCTGGCAGCGGGTGGCGACGATGAATGATGATTTCAACCAGCTGCCCGCGCAGGTTGGCCGCCACGCCCTGCGCGGGGCGCGACAACGTATCAGCCGTCGCGAAGGGTTGAAATTGCTCGGCCTGGTGGCCGGTGCGGCCGGCCTGACCTGGCTCGGCCGCGACTACACCCCGCTGCCCGCCTTGATGGCCGACTACCGCACTGCCACCGGCGAACGGCGTTGGGTGGCGTTGAACGATGGCAGCCGGATCCAACTTAACAGCGCCAGCGCATTCGATACGGCGTTCAATCAGGAGCGGCGCCTGGTGCAGTTGCGCCAGGGTGAAATACTGGTCAATACCGGTGCCGACAACCGGCCCTTCTGGGTACAGACCCGCGACGGTTACCTGCGCGCGCTCGGCACGCGCTTGCTGGTGCGCGAAGACGCCCAAGGCACAATGCTCGCTGTGCAACAAGGCACGGTGGCGGTGTTTGCCGACAACCACGCCGCCAGCGCGCGCCAAGTGATTCACCCGGGCGAACAGGTGCTGTTCGACCGCAGTGGCATTCATTCCCCCGTCGCCAATGGCCTCGACCCTTGGGCCTGGAGCGACGGCGTGATCAGCGCCCACAACATGCGCCTTGACGCTTTCCTCGCTGAGCTGGGCCGCTACCGCAACGGCCTGTTGCGCTGCAGCGAAGCAGTGGCCGGGTTGCGGGTGTCAGGCACTTATCAGTTGGACGACACCGATCAAGTGCTGGGCCTGGTCGCGCAATCACTCAAGCTCGACGTCACTTACCGCAGCCGCTATTGGGTGACCGTTTCACCGCGCGTGTGATTTCTCAAAAATAAATGAGGTGAATTCTCATTGCCGCTCGACCTGTAAGGAAAGGCCGATCAACAGGCCGGTTCTGTCCACTTCCTTCAGGAGCATCCCGCGGTCATGCAAGCGTTCCCCTCCCAACGTTCACCCCTCAAGCACGCGGTGCACGCAGCCTTGCTCGGCGCCTGCCTGAACTGCGCAGCCGCGCCGCTGTTCGCATGGGCCGAAACGCCGGCCAGCGACACCCAGGCCCGCGACTGGAACATCGCCGCCAGCACCCTGACCACGGCACTGGACCAGTTCGCCCGCCAGGCCGGCATCAGCCTGTCGTACGACGCCACCAGCGTCGCCGGCAAGACCAGTCCGGGCCTGAGTGGTCGCCTGGACCGCGAGCAGGCGCTCGGCCAGTTGCTGCGTGGCCAGGGCCTGCAAGCCCAGCGCCAGGGCGACAGCACCTGGCTGCTGTTGCCGCAAGTGGCCGACAGCGGCGCGCTGAACCTGGGCGCCACCACGGTTACCGGTGAGCGGTTGGGCGCCACCACCGATGGCACCGGTTCCTACACCACGGGTGCGGTGACCATCGGCAAAGGCGAACACAGCCTGCGGGAAACGCCGCAATCGGTAAGCGTATTAACCCGCCAATTGATGGATGACCAAAACCTCACCACCATCGATGACGTAATGGAACGCACCCCCGGGATCACCACCTACGAATCGCCCATGGGCGGCAAGTATTTCTATTCCCGTGGCTTCAAGATGCTCGGCCAGTACCAGTACGACGGCGTGCCCCTGGACATGGGCAAGGACTACGTCCAGGCCGACAGCTTCAGCGCAAACATGGCGATCTACGACCGCGTGGAAGTGCTCAAGGGAGCCGCCGGCATGCTCAAGGGCGCCGGCACTGCCAGCGGTGCGGTGAACTTCGTGCGCAAGCGGCCCCAGGCCAAGCCCACCACCAGCCTGTCGCTGTCCGCCGGCACCTGGGACAACTACCGCGCCGACGTCGACACCGGCGGCCCGCTGAATGACAGCGGTACGGTGCGCGGCCGCGCGGCGATCAGCCAACAGAATCGCGGTTCCTACATGGACATTTCCAAGCGCCAGGACCAGGCGTTCTACGGTGCCCTGGATGTCGATCTCAGCGCCGATACCACCCTGGGTTTCGGCGCCAGCTATGAAGACGTCGACGCCAGCCCATGCTGGGGCGGCCTGCCGCGCTACGCCGACGGCAAAAGCGCCAACCTCAGCCGCTCCACCTGCCTGGGTCAGTCCTGGAACGACTGGCAAAGCCGGCGCACGACCTTCTTCGCCGACCTCACCCACCACTTCAACGATGACTGGAAACTCAAGGTCGCAGCGGTGCACAGCCGCAACCTGCAAGACACCAAATACGCCGCCAGCGAAGGCACCATCGCCTACGACAACCCAACGCCTACGGCCAACTCCTACGCGGCATTGATGGACTACGACCACAAGGACTTCGGCCTCGATGCCTATGTAGACGGCAAGTTCGAAGCCTTCGGCCTGGAACACGAACTGATCCTCGGTGCGAATGGCAGCCGTGGTACCCAGGACGATGTGTACGCGATCCAGAACCTGCCCAAACGCCAGGGCATCTACCAACCCGACCACCACTTCCCGGAACCGGCCAACAGCACCTTCTGGCCAAATATGTATCGCGGCGGCACGGTCAAAGAAACCGCCACCCAGTATGGCGCCTACACCACCCTGCGCCTGCGCCTGGCCGAGCCGTTGATGTTTATCGTGGGCAGCCGCGTAAGCTGGTACGAGAACCGTCGCCAGTCCAACAACCTGGCGTGGGGCGAATGGGCCTTGCAGGACGCTCGCACCCGGGAAACCGGTGAAGTGACACCGTTTGCCGCGCTGATCTACGACCTCAACGAGCACCTGTCGGTGTACGCCAGCTACGCGGATATTTTCCAGCCGCAAAGCTCCTACGCCACCGTCGACGGCGCCGCGCTCAAGCCCAAGATCGGCGACAACTACGAGCTGGGTATCAAGGGCGAATGGTTCGACGGGCGCCTCAACAGTTCCCTGGCTCTGTTCCGCGCCATCGAGAAAAACGCGGCCGAATCCGACTACATCGCACAGTGCCCGACCTCCGCCGACGGCTATTGCTACACCGACACCGGCAAGGTGCGCGCCCAGGGCGTGGAGGTGGAAATCAGCGGTGAAGTCCTCGAGCGCCTGCAACTGTTCGGCGGCTACACGTACACCCAGACCGAGTCACTGAAGAACATCGACAGCGCCGTGGAGGGCGGCACGTCCAACACCTACGTACCTCGACACATGCTGCGCATGTGGGGCGACTACCCACTCGACGGCGCACTGTCGAAATGGAGCGTGGGCGCCGGGGTCAATGCCCAGAGCAGCAATTATCGCGTGCAGACCATCAAGCTCGAACAGGCCGGTTACGCGACGTGGAATGCACGCCTGGCCTACCGCGTGGATGACACCTGGACCGTGGCGCTCAATGGCAACAACCTGTTTGACAAAACCTACTACAACACTGTCGGCACAGCCTCCTGGGGCAACTTTTATGGCGAGCCGCGTAATTTTACGGTGAGTTTGAAAGGCAACTTCTAATCCCGCGAAAGTCCCGCTGGCAGGGCACTTAGTGCGCCCTGCCAGCCTCTCCTTGTGCCCCTTTCCTACTGCCTTCCGAAAAGGTTTTTCCATTAAACAGGAAAAATCCCACATTTATTTCTACACTCAAAAACACACCCCGCTCACCGAATCCTTCGACAAGGAATGTCAATAAAATGCCGCTAAAATCACTGATAAACCTGTCTGGAATGCCTGCTCCGCAGCACGGTCAATTAATTGACTAACACATAAAGGGAACACGCCTTTAGTCGCCACCCCCGCAAGACCATTCAAATGAATAGCCAATTCTGGATTATGCATTTGGATTGATAGTTGCGTATTACCCAGAGTTTCCGCAGTTCGAAGTGCCCTTTAAAGCCGCCGCTGCTTTATTGAACCACTCACCGTACAACTGCCTCTGGAGTGCAATGAGGGATGTTTTATGCGAGAAAAGTCGTCCGTCGACAGCCTGTTTTTAACGCGCGCCGGTTTTGTTGAATTCTTTGTTGTTTTCGTCAAGTTCATACATGGCCTGAGTGCCATTTTACCCCCACTGGTCCTGGTGATGTTCATCGACCCGATGGCCCCTGAGCTGCGCGGTCATTTCCTCGGCCTGCTGGTATTTTTCGCGGTGCTGACGATCATTCTGTTCCAGGCCCTGGGCATCTATTCCGAAGAACTGTTCAGCAACCGGTTGCGCCTGAAAACCAAGATCAAGGCCTGGTCGGCGGCGTTTTGCATCCTGTTGTTCATGTACCAGATCCTGCAGTTTTTCCCGCAATTGACCCCGCGCAACCTGGTGGCCTGGTACGTCGCCAGCCTGGGCTTGTTCTGCCTTGAACGCCTGCTGATGCTGCGCCTGTACCGCAAGTTGATGCGCGCCGGTAAATACCTGCAACGCACGGTGATCCTGGGCTTTACCGACACCGCGACGCACGTCGCCGACCACCTGCAACGCAACGGTGACATCCGCTCCGGCCTGATCGGCTTCATCGACGATCGCACCGAGCGGATCCCCAAGGAATTGAGCAACCTGCCCTTGCTGGGCAACACCCGCGACCTGGAAAAACTCATCCGCGCCGAGCAGGTCAACCAAGTGATGATCTGCCTGCCCTGGGCCGCCGAGCAGCGCATCCACGGGCTGGTCAATCGCCTGCGGCAAATGTCGGTGAGCGTGATGCTGGTGCCCGACATGGCCGCCCTGCGCTACGGCCATAGCCGCATCACCGACGTGGGCGGCATCCTGATGTTCAACACCTCGCAATTGCCGTTGCGTGGCTGGTCGCCGGTAATCAAGCGCCTGGAGGATTTGCTGCTGGCCAGCCTGGCGCTGGTGGCACTGGCCCCGGTGATGGTCGCGACGGCGCTTGCGATCAAGCTCGACTCCAAAGGGCCGATACTGTTTCGCCAGAACCGCTTTGGCTACAACGACAACGAAATCCGCGTGTTCAAGTTCCGCTCGATGTACACCGACCAGAGCGACTTCACGGCCGAGCGCCAGACCACTCGCGCAGATCCGCGCATCACCCGGGTGGGGCGCATCATCCGCAAGACCAGCATCGACGAGCTGCCACAGTTGCTCAACGTGCTGCTGGGCAACATGTCCATGGTCGGCCCGCGCCCCCATGCCACGGCGACCAAAGCCGCCGGTATCCCCTTCGAAGTGGCGGTGAGCGAGTACAGTTCGCGCCACCGCGTGAAGCCGGGGATTACCGGCTGGGCGCAGATCAACGGTTACCGGGGTGAGACCGACACCCTGTTCAAGATCCAGAAACGTGTCGAGTACGACCTGGAGTACATCTCCAAGTGGTCGGTGTGGTTTGACCTGTACATCGTTTTCATGACGGTCCCGGCCGTCCTTTCCACCAAGGAAGTCTATTGATGAATACCCTCAACGGATTAATTCCCTGCATTGTTTCCGGTGGTTCGGGCACCCGACTGTGGCCGGTGTCCCGGCAGAACATGCCCAAGCCCTTCATGCGCATGCGCGATGGCCAGAGCCTGCTGCAAAAAACCTTCCTGCGCGCCGCCAAACTGCCCGGCGTGGAAAGCGTGCTCACGGTGACCAACCGCGATCTGTTGTTTCGTACCCTCGACGACTACCGCGGGGTGAACAAATCCCGCCTGCCCCTGGACCTGCTGCTGGAACCGTTCGGGCGCAACACGGCGGCTGCCATCGCCGTGGCGGCCCTGCATGTGCAGGAGCATTTCGGCGGCGACGCGCAGTTGCTGGTGATGCCCGCCGACCATCTGATCCTCAATGAAGTCGCGTTCGCCGAGGCCGTGACCCAGGCCCGCGACTTGGCCGAAGCCGGCTACCTGGTGACGTTCGGCATCCAGCCCGACCACCCGGAAACCGGTTTTGGCTATATCGAACAAGGCGAGCCGCTGAGCCATGGCTACCGGGTCAAACGCTTCGTCGAGAAACCCGACCTGGTCACCGCCCAGGCCTACCTGGACGGCGGCAAACACCTGTGGAACGCCGGCATGTTCTGCTTCAAGGCCAGCACCCTGGTGGACGAACTGGCCGCCCATGCACCCGACGTGCTGGAAGCCGCGCGCGCTGCGCTGGAACACAGCCAGAGCCTGCAAAACACAACGTCGCGCCAACGTGAACTGGATGCGGATGCGTTCGGCAGCGCGCCGGATATTTCCATCGACGTGGCGCTGATGGAAAAGTCCAGACAAGTGGCCGTGGTGCCTTGCGACATTGGCTGGAGCGACATCGGTTCCTGGGAAGCGCTGCGCCAGCTCACCCCCAGCGACGCCCATGGTAACCAGGTCAACGGCGAAGCGATTTTGCATGACGTGCACAACTGCTACATCGACTCACCCAAGCGCGTGCTGGGCGCTGTGGGGGTGCGCGACCTGATCATCGTCGACACCCCCGACGCGCTGCTGATCGCCGACGCCCACCGCAGCCAGGATGTGCGCTACATCGTCGCCGAACTCAAGCGCCAGAACCATCCGGCGTACAGCCTGCACCGCACCGTCACGCGGCCGTGGGGCACCTACACCGTGCTGGAGGAAAGCACCCGCTTCAAGATCAAGCGCATCGTGGTCAAGCCCCTGGCCTCGCTGTCGTTGCAGATGCACCACCACCGCAGCGAACACTGGGTGGTGGTCAGCGGCGCGGCACAGATCACCAATGGCGACCGCGAGTTCCTGATCAACGCCAACGAGTCCACCTACATTCCGGCCGGGCACAAACACCGGCTGACCAACCCCGGCATCATCGACCTGGTGATGATCGAAGTGCAGAGCGGCGAGTACCTGGGCGAAGACGACATCGTGCGCTTCGACGACATCTACGGCCGCGCGCCTGCCGAGGTGAAAAAATGACATGCGCACTTCACTGATCATCCCCACCCGTAACGCCTCCAGCCACCTGGCACGCCTGCTGCCGGCGCTGAAGATGCAAACCCTGCAACCTGACGAGATGCTGGTGGTGGACAGCGCCTCCAGCGATGACACCGTGGCGCGCTTTCGCGCGTTCGGTGCGCGGGTCGAGGTGATCGATGCCCATGACTTCAACCACGGCGGCACTCGGCGCTGGGCCAGCGAACAGGTGGGCGGCGACGCGCTGATCGTGATGACCCAGGACGCCATCCCGGCAACCCCCGAGACCTTTGCCAACCTGCTCGCTGAATTGCAGCAGGACCCACTCAACGGCGTCGCCTACGGACGGCAATTGCCCCACCCCGACGCGGGTGTGCTGGGCGCGCAATCGCGGTACTTCAACTACCCGGAACACAGCCGCAGCAAAAGCCTGGCCGATGCACCGGAGCTTGGGATCAAGACCTGCTTCAGCTCCGACTCGTTTTCCGTGTACCGGCGCAGCGTGTTGCAAGCAGTGGGTGGTTTCCCTGCCGACGTGATCGGCAGCGAAGACGCCTTTGTGGCCGCACGCATGCTGCTCGAGGGCTACAAGGTGCGCTACGCCGCCACCGCGCGGGTACACCACTCCCACGATTACAAACTCATGGACGAGTTTCACCGCTACTTCGACATTGGCGTGTTCTACGGCCGCGAGCCATGGATCAAGCAGGCCTTTGGCGACGCGGGGGGCGAAGGCAAACGCTATGTGCTGGCCGAACTCACGGCCCTGCGCAAAGCCGGCGCCTTGCACCGCGTGCCCGAAGTGCTGGTGCGCAGTGCGTTCAAATGGCTCGGCTACCGCCTGGGCCATCTTGAGCGCCGCCTGCCCCTGGCCCTCAAGCGGCGCATCAGCATGTTTCCCGGTTATTGGAGGTGAGCAGCATGACCCACAGGAAGCCCCCCTTGATGCAGCGAAGCGTGCTCGTCCTGGCCATGCTGGCCCTGGCCGCCTGCAATACCCCGGCGCGCATCGAGCCGCCGGACAGCAACACCGTCGAGGACGGCAAGCGCGCCCTCGACCAATTGGCCCAGCTGCCTCCTGCTGTGGAACGCATCCGTATCGGCGACCAGTTGCGCATCGTCCGCGATGCCGGCGAGATGCCGACACTGTCGGCGTTCAACGTCAGCACGATCTACGAGCTGACGCTGTACACGGTGCAGACCGACGGCAAGATCAACTACCCGTTCCTGGGACCGATCCCGGTTGCCGGGCGCCAGCCATCGGAGCTGGCCACACAGTTGACCCACGCGCTCGCGGCGACCTACCGCGAACCCCGGGTGACGGTGAACATCAACCAGGCGCCGGGCAACTCGGTGATCGTCGGCGGCGCGGTGAATAACCCGACGGCGGTGCAGATTGCCACGGCCAACACCCTGGAACAGGCGATTCTCGGCGCCGGAGGGGTCAGCCCGGCGGGCAATGCAAGCATGGTCGCGCTGCTGCGCGAAGATGGCCAGGGCGCCTATCGTGCCTACTTCCTCGACTTCAGCCAGCTCATCAAGACCGGCGCCAACGGACGCAAACCGGTGCACCTGCAACGCGGCGATGTGGTGTTCGTGCCCAAATCCAACGTGGGCGAGCGCATCCAGGGCGTGGATACCTACATGAACCAACTGATCCCGTTCACCAAGTCCATCGGGGTCGGCTACAACTACACGCGCACCAGCGGCGGCAGTAACTAAAGGAGCGACATCCCATGATCGAGATCCGTTCTTTTCGTGATCTGCTACGCCTGTTTTTTATCTTCCGGCACGAATTCAAACTGGCCGCTATTGCTGCGCTGGTGATCATGCTGCTGGGGGCCTTTTTGCTGCCTGCCAAGTACGAATCTACCGCGCGCCTGCTGGTCAAGCCGGGGCGTGATTCGACGCTGCCCATCGAGATCGGCAACCGCCAGGCGCTGGTGATGCCCAGCACCCAGCGCGACCCGATTGTCGATGAAGAGCGCCTGCTGACCGGGCGCCCGATTGTACGCGCGGTGGCGGAGCACTACCTGGAAGTGATCAACAACGCACCGCCGCCGGAAGGCTTCTGGAAGCGCACCAAGTTTTATGTGAAGAGTGGCGTCGGCGCGGTGTTCGAAGGCATTCGCGCGGTGCTGGAAACCCTCGGCGTGATTGAAAAAACCACGCCGGTCGAACGCCTGGCAGCGGGCCTGGAGAAGAGCTTCGAGGTGAGCCACGCCGCCGGCTCCACGGTGATGGACATCAGCTTCACGTGGGGCGACCCGAAGATTGCCCAGGCGGTGGTCAAGGACTGGGTTGAAACCTATATCAACGAACGGACTCAAGCCCTGGGCCGCAAAAGCCTGTATGCCTTCTATGAAGGGCAGGTATCGAACAGCGCTACTGAAATCAAGAGTTATAAAGAGCAGATCCTCACGCACCTGAACCAGATCGGCGCGGCGAGCATCACTGATCGCCTGGAAGACTTGTCCGAGCGCATCAACGTGCTGCGTGGCGAAACGTTCAATACCACGCGCCTGATCGCTTCCTCCGACAGTGCCATCCAGAGCACCCGCACCCAGCTCAAGAGCCAGCCCAAGGAAGTGACCACGGTGCGCCAGATCGCACTGAACCCGCAGCAGCAGGATCTGCGTCGCCTGCTGAACCAGAAGCTGCTGGAAAAGGCCGACATGATGCGCACCTACACGGACAACGCGCCGCCAGTCAAAGCCCTGGACGCATCGATCCGCGCGATGCAGGCCCAGGTCGCCAATGAAAGCAACACCGTGCAAAGCTCGGAAAACCGTGCCCCCAACACCCTCGAAATCCACTTGCAGCGGGTGCTGCTGGATGAGTCGAGCAACAACCTGGCGCTGCGTACCCAGCTGACTCAACAGCAAAAACAACTGGCCAACCTTGAAGCCCAGCGCAAGCAGGCCCTGGAGATTGAACCGGAGCTGACCCGCCTTGCCCGCGAGTTGAGCGCCACCGAACGCAACTACGCGCTGTACGTGGACAACCTGGAAAAATCGCGCATCGACCGTGAACTGGATAACAGCCAGATCAGCAACATCGCGGTGATCGAAGAAGCCACCCTTAACCCCGGCCGCATCTTCCCGAAAACCCTGGTGATGCTGGTGCTGGCGCTCCCGTTTGCGCTCGTTGTCGGCCTGCTGGTGATCTACTTGTGCTACCTGCTCGACCAGCGCATCCACGACGGCGGCCTGGCAGAACGCAAGTTCGGCTTGCCGCTGTGGACCACCCTGCCGGAGCTGGACACCAGCACCGCCCAGGGCACCAACGCATTCAACGCGAGCATCTACCGCCTGTACGGTTTGCTGCAGTTGGACCGCATCGCCGAACAGGGCCTGACCCTTGGCCTGACCTCGGCGCGCCATGGTGAGGGCGTGACCTTCGTGGTGGAACAACTGCGCCAGTTGCTGCAGGAAAACGGCATCACGGTGCGCGTCGGCGGGGTCGCACCCGCAGCGCCGGGCGAAGTGGTGCTGCTGGACGCCTCGGCGCTGCTGGATAACCGCGATGCGTTTATCAACCTGCGTCGTGCCGATCTGATCGCCCTGGTGGTGGAAGCCCGCAAAAGCACGGTGCCGGTGGTTGAACACGCGCTGTCGATCCTCAACACGGCGTTCGGCAAAGTGGATGGCATCATCATCAACCGACGCAAGTTCGAGGTGCCGGCCAAGGTGCTTAAAACCATCGCCAAGTACCGGGGGGCGTTTTGATGCGTATCGCCTTGCTCGCCCCTTTGCCGCCGGAGAAAAACGGCATCGCCGACTACGCGAACCATTTCCGCACGGCCCTGGAACAACTCGGCGTGACGGTGCTGACGCCGTTGGCCGGTGTGGCAGGCAATAACCAGGCGATCAAACAGGCCATCGGCGGGTTCGACTGGCACAGCGTAGACCTCGTCCACGCCGAGCTGGGCGGCGGACGGCTGGGGGAATTCCTGACCCTGCGCGAGTTGCGCAGGGCCTACCCGGCACTGCCCTTGACCGCCACGGTGCATGATCCGGAACGCATCGTCTGGCGCCGCGAGCGGTTGCCATTCCCGCTGAACCTGCTGGAGCGCTTGCCCAGCCCAATGCCACAGGCGGCGGTGGTGCTGGCCGATCCGCTGACCTTGCGTGAAGAGCGCCAGGTCGCCGCCGGTGTGACGCGCTTGATCACCCTCACCCGCCTGGGCGCCGAGTGCCTGGGCCAACGCATGCAACTGCCGGCGGGTAAAGTGGCAGTGATCCACCATGCCAACCTGGCGATTCCGTCGGCGCCGTTACCGCCCCTGGATACGCTGCACCTGCTGTACTTCGGTTTTATCTACCGGGGCAAAGGCATTGAAGACCTGTTGCAGGCCCTGGCCGCTGTTTTCAAGCAAGCCCCCCAATTGCGTGAGCGTGTGCGCCTGACGCTGGCCGGTGGCACCGCCGCCGAAATGGCGTTCGGCGCAGGCGGTAATTACCTGGAACAGTTGAACAAGCAAATCGCCGAGCTCGGGCTGACGGATGCCATCGACTGGCGGCTGAACCTGCCGGCTGAAGAGATTGCCCAGACCATCCAGGCCCACCATGTGATGGTGCTGCCCTATCGCGAATCGAAAAAACTCGGCCTGCTCGGGCGCCAGCGCGGCACCAGTGGCGCGCTGTCCTGGGCCGCCGCGTGCGGGCGCGGCGCGATCACGTCCGACGCTCGCGCGTTTGCCGAGGAAGTCGCCAGCGGCAATGGCGCCATCTACCCCGAAGGCGATGTTGACGCGCTCAGCGCGCAACTGCTGCGCCTGGCACGCACGCCGCTGCTGGCCAGGGACTGGGCCGAACGCGCCGGCGAAATCGGCCGCGAGCGCTTGTGGCCGTTGACCGCGCAGACGTTCAAGGCGCTGTTTGAACACGTCATCGAGGACAGCCGCCATGCCACGTAAACGCACCTACGTCGCTACCCTGGTGGTGGTCGCCGCCCTGGGCCTGAGCGCGTTTTTGTGGGGGCGCCAGGCCGATGCCGAAAGCCATGTGCTCAAGGGCAACAAAACCCTGGCGTGGAAGGATTTCCTCGGGGTGAACGCGCAGTTCCTGTGGTTCGCCCCAGAGCGCTATCAAAAGCAGATAGACCGTCTCAAGGCGCTGGGCCTGGAGTGGGTACGCCTGGATTTGCATTGGGACCAACTGGAGCCGGTCGAAGGGCAGTACCAGGTGGCGACGCTGGATCAGTTGGTGAGCAAACTGCAGGACAACCAGCTCAAGTCGGTGTTCTACCTGGTGGGGTCGGCCCCGTTCGCCACCACGGCGGCGGTGGGTGCGCCCTATCAGGACCAGTACCCGCCGAAAGACCCGAACGTGTTCGCCAACCGCATGGCGCTGTTGGCCCAGCGCTACCCCAGTGTCGACGCCTGGCAGGTGTGGAACGAACCGAACCTGCTGGGCTTCTGGCGCCCGGTGGCCGACCCGGCCGGCTACGCCGCGTTGCTGACTGCCAGCGCCGCCGCGTTGCGCGCCATGAGCCCGAGCAAACCGGTGGTAGCCGCCGGCATGGCGTTCTTCAGCGAAATGCCCAACGGCCAGAGCATGTTCGATGCCCTCGGCGCCCTGGGCGTGGCCAGCCTGAATACCATCGTCTCGTACCACCCCTATACCCAATTGCCCGAAGGCAACGACCCGGCCAACCTGGACTTTATCGCCAGGGCCACCGCGCTCAACCAGGCCCTGCGCAACGGCGGCGTGCAGACCCTGTGGAGCACCGAGTGGGGCTGGTCGACCTACACCGGTCCCAAAGACGCCCAGGACATCATCACCCCACAGGCCCAGGCCGATTACGTGGTGCGCCGCCTGGCGCTGATGAGTGCACTGGATTACGACAGGGTCTTCCTGTTCACCCTCAGCGACCTGGACCAGCGCGCCAGTGTGCGGGACCAGTCTTACGGCTTGCTCGACATCGACGCCAATCCCAAGCCGGTCTACACCGCGCTGAAAAATTTCCTCGAGGTCAGCGGTCCGACGCTCACCCCCGGCGACCCGCCCAGCGCCGACCAATTGCCCGACGGCCTGTTCAGCATCGGCTGGACCCGCGCCGACGGGCGCAAGCTATGGTTCTTCTGGTCGGCCGAGGGCGGCAACGCACACTTGCCCAACCTGGCCAGCGCCACCCTGTATGACCCGCTGCGCGGTACGCAAACCCCGGTAACCGGTACCGACGGCCTGACCGTGCCGGTCAAAACGAACTTGCAAATCCTGTTATGGGACTGAGGCCCGCCATGCGCATTTTATGGATCCTGCCCTACTCGCCCTGGCCCGCCACCAGCGGCGGCAAGACGCGCCAGTTCCACCTGCTGCGCAGCCTGGCCGCGCGCGGGCATCGGATCACCCTGCTGCTGCATGACAAGCACCCGGTATCCCTCGCCGACCGCCAGGTGCTGGAGGCGTTTGTCGAACAGTTGATCATCCTGCCGCGCCGCCCCTTGCGCAGCCTCAAGACCCTGGTGGCAGGGCTGTTTGCCCCCTACCCGCTGCTGGCCAGTGTGAATGGCCTGTCGGCTGGATTGCAGGACACCTTCACGGGGTTGTTGGGTGAACATTGGGACGTGGTGCAGATCGAGCACAGCTACAGTTTCCAGCCTTACGAAGATGCGCTGGCGCGTAAATCCCAGCCATTTGTGCTGACCGAACACAATGTGGAGTCGGCCCTGGGCGCGGCCACCTACGACCGTTTGCCGCGTTGGTCGCTGCCGTTCATTCGCTACGACCAATGGCGCTATACCCGCTGGGAACGCCGGGTGATGCGCCAGGCCACGCAGGTGGTGGCGGTCACTCAAGGCGATGCGCACATCCTGGAAAAGATCGCCGGCAAACCCGTGCCGGTGGTGGTCAATGGCGTGGACTGCGATCACTTCGCTGCGGCCCATCCCGACCCGTCGACACGCCGCGTGCTGTTCCTCGGCAACTATGAATACGCGCCGAACGTCGACGCCATCGAATGGGCCCTGGATGAAATCCTGCCGAAGGTCTGGGCGCGCTGTGCGGAGGCGCGCATGAGCGTGTGCGGCTTCGGCATGCCCGGCAGCTGGCGCGAGCGTTGGAAAGACCCGCGTATCGAGTGGCAAGGCTTCGTACCCAACCTGCTCGACCTGCAATCGAGCTGTTCAGTGTTCCTGGCGCCGTTGCGCCATGGCGGCGGCTCCAAGCTCAAGGTGCTCGAAGCCCTGGCCGCCGGCCTGCCGCTGGCCAGCACCGAACAAGGCGTGTCGGGGCTGGACCTGGTGGAAGGCCTGGACTACCTCGGCGGGCAAAGCGCCGACGACTTGGCCGATGCCGTGGTACGCCTGCTGCAATGTCCGGAAGCCGCTGCGCCCATGGGCGAGGCCGGCCGTGCCTATGTGCGCCGCGCCCATGACTGGAGCGTCGCCGCCAGCCAACTGGAGCAGGTGTACGCCACCCTCGTGCCGCTGAGCCAGAGGGAAGCCGCATGCGTGTAGGCCTGGATTACCGCACCGTCGGCACCTCGCCGCAATCGGGCATCAGCCGCCAGGTGTACGCACTGGAAAGCGCTCTGCACGCCTTGCCGGGCATCGAGCTTGAGCGGTTTACCGTGGCGCCGCTGGACGATGAGACCCGCTTGCAGGCCCATTGCCCGGCGTGGGGCTGTGCCAAGACCGCCATGCACCAGCCGCACCATCGCCTGCGTTTCGAGGCCGGCTTCCTGCCACGCGCTTTGCGTGAGCAGCACATCGACCTGTACATCAGCACCTTCAATATGGGCCTGCCGCTGCCACCCAAGCCGACGGGATTGCGCACCGTGGTGCTGCTGCATGACCTGTTCCAGATCACTCTGAACAACTACCACGCCAACCGCTTGAAGGCGCTGATCTACAAGACCAGCGATCGCCTGTCGATTGCCTACGCAGTGCACAGCGCCGACCGTGTGTGGACCCCGTCGCAGTACAGCGCCGATGAAACCGCGCGGCTGTTTCCCAAGGCGGCGGGCAAGATTCGCGTGTTGCCCAACCAAGTCGACGGCTTTGCCGAACGGGCGGCAGACCTGTCCGCACGTCAACTGCCGCAGCGCTACTGGCTGCTGGTGGGCACCCGCGAGCTGCGCAAGAACGTGCCGTTCCTGGTGGGCGCCTGGCAGCAGGCGCGGCGCCAATCCCCCAGCGTGCCGGAGTTGGTGCTGGTGGGCAGCCTTGATCATTTGCCCGAAGCCCAGCGCACATTGCCGGGGATTCGCGCGCTGAGTGGCGTGTCGGACGCCGAGCTGCATACGCTGTACCGCCAGGCGTCACGCCTGTGGCAGCCGTCCTATGCCGAAGGCTTCGGCCTGCCGGTGATCGAGGCCCTGAGCGTCGGCACGCCGGTGGCGGTGGCCAGCGGCACGTCACTGGATGAAATCACCCCGCCGTCGGCACCGCGCTTTTCCCCCACCGATGGCCCGACGCTGGTGCAATTGATGCTCAGCCTGGGCATGCACCCGGATGAAGGGTCCGCCGAGCAACGGCGGCTGTGGGCGCAACGCTTTAATCATCACGCTTATCGCCGGCGCCTGGCCGAACTGATCGAGGAACTCAAGTGAGAGTGAACCTGGCAAGCCTCGTCGCGATCCTCTTCGGCCTGCTGTTCGGCGCCCTCGCCCTGTTGCTGTCGCCGGCCAAGGCGTTCCTCGCCGTGATCGGCCTGGCGGGGGCGGTGACCATCCTGCGCTTCCCGTTGTGGGGGCTATTGTTGTTCGCCATGATCGCCACGTTCATGCCGTACTCGACCATCAACCTGGGAATTCGCAGTACCGTGAGCGAGGCGATCCTGGCCCTGACCTGGGGCGCGGTGCTGTGGCACAACTTCCTGGCGCGCCTGCCCGACACGCCCAGCCTCACCCGTCGCCCCACCGACCAGATGCTGTTGTGGCTGATGCTGTTCAGCGTGTTCCCGTTCCTCGTCGGCCAAGTCACCATCCACGCCGACACCAGCGGCGTGGCCAACTGGCTACGCTGGCTGCTGAGCCTGTCGGCGGTGTTCCTCTGCGCCAAATTGCTGGTGGACCGCAAGCAGCGCGAATTCGTGGTGATCGCCCTGTTGCTGGGTAGCCTGGCGATGCTGGCGCTGTCGATTGCGGTGTTCGTGCGCACACGCTCCGGGGCCGGCATTGCGCCGATTCTGGCGCTGTTCAACTACGGCAACTTCGACATGTTGAAATTCGGCCTGGAGGCCATGTCTTCGCGCATGGGCTCGCCGTGGATGCACCCGAATGCCATCGGCGGGATCATGGCATTGCTGCTGCCCCTGGCTTTCTGCTTCGGCGTGACCGAGCAAGGCTGGAAACGCGCGCTGGGCCTGGGCGTCGCCTGCCTGGGCGCGGCGGCGTTGCTGCTGGCCAGCAGCCGCGGCGCGATGGTCAGCCTGGCGTTGGTGCTGCTGTGGATGGCCACGCGCCGCGTGCCCTACACCGGGCGCCTGTTGATGATCGGCGCAGCGTTGACCGTGGCGCTGGTGATTGCCTACCCACCGTTGCAGGAACGCCTGGCGACGATTTTCTCGTCGGACAACGCCAGTACCGAAGTGCGGTTCGACGAGTACCGCATGTTTTCGCAGGCCGTGGTGTCTTATCCGTTCGGCATCGGTTTCAAGGTTGACCCACCGGTGCCGGGCACCCACCTGCTGGGTATCTCCAACCTGTGGCTGAACTTCATCTACAAGACCGGCATGGTCGGCATGCTGTTCTTTGTGGCGGTGACCGTGCGCTGGTGGCGTGAAGCGCGCCCGGAAAAAGGCCCCATCCGCCTGACCAAGGACAATGCCCTGTGGCTGGGCACCACCGGCGGGATTCTGTCGGCGCTGGTCAGCGGCCTGTTCGACCACTACTTCAGCTTTGCGGTGGTGATGGTGGCGTTGTTCTGGCTGATGGTGGGCATCAATGTGCTGGAGGCGCGGCGGTTGTTTCCGGCGCGGCTGCCGCAGGTGAAGTCCGTGGCCTACCGCAAACCCTTGCTTGATGAGGCACGTCCCTGATGCTCGGCTCTGCCGCCTGGCTGACCCTGGCGACCCTGTTGGGCCTGTGCCTGGGGTTTGCTCGCGAATGGTTGCTGGTGGCGGCCTGGGGCGCCGGAGAACGCAGTGACGCCTTCCTGATCGCGCTGTTTTTGCCGGAAGCGCTGCGCATGTCATTGGCCGGCGGTGTGCTGAGCGCCGCCGCGCTGCCGCTGTACCAGCAGCGCAAGGACGGCGAGCGCCTGGACTGGCTGGCGGTGTTGTTCCCGACGTTGCTGCTGATCGCGTTGGTCACCAGCCTGCTGCTGACACTGTTGGCGCCGTGGCTGGTGCAAGTGCTCGGCCCGGGGTTGACCGCCACCGCCACGGCATTGGCCAGCCGCAACCTGCAGATCGTCGCCTGGTGTGTGCCGGGCTTGATGCTGCATGCGCTGTTCAGCGTTCCCTTGCAAGCCAGCGAACGTTTTGTCCTCGCGGGGCTGGGCTCGTTGCTGTTCAACCTGCCGCCAGTGACGTACCTCGCCCTCGCGGGCACCGCCAGCCAACCGCACTCGCTGGCCCTGGCCTGCCTGGCCGGCAGCCTGTTGATGCCGCTGGCGCTGTTGCCCTCGGTGTGGCGCCAAGGCTGGCGGCCATGGCGCTGGCAACTGACCGTCGCGCCCTTGCGGGAGCTGGCCCAGCGTATCGGCCCACTGTTGTTGAGCAATGGCGCCAGCCAAGGCTTGGCGCTGATCGAACGGCTGGTGGCGTCGCTGCTGGGCGAAGGTGCGGTGACCTGGGTCAACCTGGCGCGCAAGCTGATGAACCTGCCGCTGATTGCGCTGATGAGCCTCAACCAGGTGCTGCTGGGCATGATGAGTCGCCGCCAGGGCGATGAGCGCCTGGCCCTGCTCAAGCGCGGCCTGGAAACCGCCAGCGTGCTGACCCTGCCCGCCGGCGTCGGCCTGGTGGCGGCAGCCCCGAGCCTGGTGGCAGTGCTGCTGCCCAAGCAATCGGCGGATTCGCCGTTGCCGCTGCTGCTGGCCTGGTTTGCCGTGCCGTTGGTGTTCGGCGCCTGGAACGCCTTGCTCGCGCGCTATGCCTACGCCGCCGGCGATACGCGCCAGCCGCTGCGCTGCGAGTTGCTCGGCAGCCTGGTCAACGTGCTGCTGTTGGCCGCCCTGCCCTTTGTGTTCGGCCTGGCCGGCATCCCCTTGGCCGCCCTGGCCGGCGTGATCTGCACCGCGCTGTTGCTGATGCAGCGCCAGGCCTTGCTCGGCGCCCTGCCCTGGGCCCGGCACTGGTGGCTCAGTGCGCTGCTGATGGGGTTGGCTGCGCTGGCGTTGTTTCGCATTGAAGGCGTGTGGCTGCAACTGGGGCTGAGCACCCTGGCGGGCGCCGTGGTGTTGCTCGGCATGGGGCTGTGGCTCAAGCCGTGGCGCAAGGCATGAATGATCGATCGGGAGCACTCAGGTGAAAAATCGCTGGATTCAAATGGACATCGCCAAAGGCATCGGCATCCTGGTGATCGTGTATGCCCACAGCTGGTTTGTCGCCACGTCCCTGGACTTGATGTACCCGATCCTGGCGTCGTTCGTGTTGCCGTTGTTCTTCTTTTTGTCGGGGGTGTTTTTCAAGCCTGAGCAGCCGTTTGTCGAGATGGCGGTGCGCAAGGCGGATGGCCTGCTCAAGCCGTTTTTCTTCACCCTGCTGGTGTATGTGATCGTGCGTGATGTACTGCGCGGCCAACCGCTGCTGCCGGACATAGGCGGCGTGCTGTACGCCTCGGTGGACACCATCCCGTGGCAGGCGCTGTGGTTTTTGCCGCACTTCTGGGTGGCGATCCTGTTCAGTTGGGTGGTACTGCGGCTGATCCAGCGCCTGCCGCTGGCGGTGAGTTGCACAGTGATGCTGGTACCGCTGCTGCTCGGCATCTGGATGCTGCCCTGGTTCTGGCAATTGCCGGTGACCCTCGGCGGGCAAACCTGGGTGCTGCCCGGCTTGCCGTTCAGCCTGGACATCACCCTGATCAGCAGCGCGTGTTTCGTCTACGGCTACCTGCTGCGGAACTGGCTGCGTACCCATGCGGGGTCACTGCTGACTTTGCTGGTTTCGGTGGTGCTGTTCGCGGCAGTGTTCATCTATAGCCACGACACTATGGACCTGGCGCAGCGTCGCTACGACCACTGGCTATGGACCAGCCTGCTGGCGGTGATTGGGGTGTACCTGTGCTGGGCGCTGGCGCGGGTGCTGATGGCCTCGGCGTTGATCACCCGTGCCATGACCTACATCGGCCAGTCGACCCTGATCCTGCTGATTTTCCATGGGGAGATCCAGCACAAGACGTTTGATTTGATGGAGCGTCTTGGGCTGCATGCGTTTGTCGCGGCGTGTATCGGTTTTGTCGTGGCGGTGGTGGTGCCGTTGTTGATCGGGGAAGTGATCAAGCGGGTGGCGTTCCTGCGGTTTTTCTACTTTCCGTTTCCGCTGCGCAAGGCGGCCAAATAACGGTAGGAGCGAGCGTGCTCCTACCGGCTATTGGGTTCAGTCATCCAGTTGTTGCGCAGCGGGCTTGCCGGCATGTTTCGCAGGCTTGGCGCCCTTGGCCGGGGCCGGTGCAGCGGGTTCTGGTTCCGGTGCGGCGGCGGTTTCTTTCTCAGCCATCGGCATCTGGTCGATGGCGCTGAAAAACTCTTTCAAATCGAGGGTATCGGGTGGCACGGTCTTCTCGACTTTCTTCTCGCCATCCTTGCCCACCAGGATCACTTTGGTGCCGCTGCCGGCACCCAGTTTGAGCGCGCGAATCAGCGCGTTGGTCTCAGGCGGCGTGAGCTTCTTGTTGTCCTTGGGGTCCTTGGCGAACTTTTCCCCTTCGGCACCGATGCTGCCGAATTTCACGGTGTAGAACACCATGCTGCGCTCTTCAAAGGACTGCTTGGTAGCAGGCTCGTCCAGTTGTTTCTTGAGCGTCGCCAGTGTGTCGTTGCCGGAATCAAGCTCCACCACCACCAGTGGCCGGGCTTTGCCCAGGTCCTGCTTGAGCGGGTTGATATCATCAGCAGCCAACAGCGGCCCCGTAAAAGCCATCAAGGTAGCCAGGGTCAGCGACCGGATGAGCATGCGCACCTCCTTTGAATTCCATGCAGGGTTCTTGAGTTTCATGTCTGCGACAGTCAAATTCAAGGATGATTCCTACGCCACTTTAAGAAAGCGTAGGCCAGGATGCCCGCTCCGCAAGGGTTTGGAGGCGACATCCAGCATTGTTTCCTTTGATTGCGGAAACATTACGAGACCTCCCAGTCCGGCCAATGCCGAGCAAACACGGGTGCCACGATGGGGTCGACATCCACCTGCGCCAAGGTCTGGGCAAAGCCTGGCGCCAGGGCGCTCAACGCTTCGCGTGCCTGATCCCAACGCGACACCGCCGCCGCCATGATACCGAGCGCATTCGGCTCGCCGTTGGGCGCGAACAACTGGCCGGCAAATTGTTCGGCAAACACCACCCAGGCCTGATGCAGATAACGGCGCGTGCCCGCCGCCAATTGCGCCTGCAGCGCTTCATCGGCATTGCCCAGCCAGCGTTGCGGGTAGTCGATGATGCCGATCGCCGAATAACAATTGGCCGCGATGTACACCAGGCCCCGAATGATCTGGGCGCGGTCGCCGCTCAACAGATACGCGTCGGGAAACGCCAGGCCCAGATGGATCAGGATCGCGGCACTTTCCGTCAGCACCTGGCCATCGGGAGTGACCAGGGTGGGCACCTGTTTGAGCGGGTTGATACGGGCGAGCTCGTCGCTACCCTCGCCGTCGGCCCAAGAGGCGGCGTCCACCCGTCGCCACGGCACCGCGCACCGCTGCAGCGCGATTTCGATCATGCAGGAGCCAGATTCGTCGATGCCATAGAGCGTGTACATGGGCCTTTCCTCCTATCGTTGCAGTTTCGCCAGCAAGTTGGCCTTCACCTGCGGCCATTCCGAATCGATGATGCTGAAACGCACCGAGTTGCGCTTGCGCCCGTCGCGCATGATGCGTTCGTGACGCACAATGCCTTCCTGTACGGCGCCCAGGCGCAGGATCGCAGCGCGGGATTTTTCATTGAGTTCGTCGGTGGTGAATTGCACGCGCACGCAGTCCAGCACTTCAAACGCGTAGGTCAGCAGCAGAAGCTTGGCTTCGGTGTTGATGGCGCTGTTTTGCGTGGATTGCGCCAGCCAGGTGTGGCCGATCTCCAGCTTGCGGTTGACCCGGTCGACCTTCCAGAACCGCGTGCTGCCGACCACCAGGCCGGTGTCGCGACGCACGAGGGTGAACGGAATCATGGTGCCGGCGTCACGCCCGGCCAGGGCGGTTTCGATGTATTGATCTACGGTGTCCGGACCCGGCACGTGGGTGACCTTGAGGTTCCACAGCTCGCCATCGGCAGCAGCATCAAGCAAGGCGGCCGCGTGTTCGCGTTGCAGGGGTTGGAGTTCGACCGCGGTGCCGGTCAGGGTGAGCAGGGTCATGGAGCGCTACGCCGTCTGGTGATCATCAGAGGCCAAGAGTGCAGGCTCTCACCGGAGTGAATCAAGCGTTTTAGAACAGGCCCATTTGCCCGCCGACCAGGGTGCTGAAATCGTCATTCACGAACGGCAGGATGGCATCCGCGACGGGTTGCAATTGCCGGGTGACGTAGTGGTCGTAATCAATCGGCGTCTGGCGGACTTCCAGCGGTTCGGGGCCGTTGACGCTGATCACGTAGCTGATCCAACCGCCGCGCTGGTACTGGCGCGGGCGCCCCAGGCGGTCGTTGTATTCATCGGCGAGCCGCGCAGCGCGCACATGGGGCGGCACGTTACGCTCGTAGTCGTCCAGCTGGCGGCGCAGGCGCTTGCGGTAGATCAGCAGTTCATCGAATTCGCCGCTCAGGGTGCGGCGCACGTAGTCGCGTATGTAGTCCTGATGGGGCTGGCGGTGGAAGATGCGCTGGTAGAGTTCCTGCTGGAACCGACGGGCCAGGGGCGACCAGTCGCTGCGCACGGTCTCCAGGCCTTTGTAGATCATCTCTTCGCTGCCGTCGGCACGGGTGACCAGGCCAGCGTAGCGTTTTTTGCTGCCCTCCTCCGCGCCGCGAATGGTCGGCATCAGGAAGCGGCTGAAGTGAGTTTCGTATTGCAGCTCCAAGGCGCTTTGCAGGCCGAACGCGCTGTGCAGGTGCTCACGCCACCACGTGTTGACATGCTTGACCAGCGCCTGGCCGATACGGCTGGCGTCTTCCTGGGAATGCGCGCTGCCGAGCCACACGAAGGTGGAGTCGGTGTCGCCGTAGATCACCTCATAACCCTGGGCTTCAACCAGCTCGCGGGTTTGGCGCATGATTTGGTGGCCGCGCATCGTGATCGAGGAAGCCAGCCGTGTATCGAAGAAGCGGCAACCGCTGGAACCGAGTACGCCGTAGAAGGCGTTCATGATGATTTTCAGCGCCTGGGAAAGCGGTGCGTTGTGTTCACGCTTGGCCTCTTCACGGCCCTCGGAGACGCGCGCGACGATGGAGGGCAGGCAGTGCCGGGTGCGAGAAAACCGTGCGCCGCGAAAGCCTTCCACAGAGTCGCTGTCGTCGGGGTGCTTGAGGCCTTCGATCAGACCCACCGGATCGATCAGGAAGCTGCGGATGATCGACGGGTAGAGACTTTTGTAATCGAGTACCAGCACCGATTCGTAGAGGCCAGGGCGCGAGTCCATGACAAACCCGCCGGGACTGGCCTGGGGCGGTTTATCGCCCAGGTTCGGCGCAACGAAGCCCTGGCGGTGCATCAGCGGCATGTACAGGTGCGTAAACGCCGCCACCGAGCCGCCGTTGCGGTCGGCTGGCAACCCGGTGACGCTGGCACGTTCGAGCAAGAACTTGAGCAGCTCGGTTTTCGCGAAAATCCGCGTGACCAGCTCGCAGTCCTTGAGGTTGTAGCGCGCCAGGGCAGGCTTGTCCTCGGCGAACATACGGTTGATTTCGTCCATGCGCTGATACGGCGTGGAGATGTCCTTGCCTTCGCCGAGCAGGGTTTGCGCGACGTTTTCCAGGCTGAAGGATTCAAAGCTCCAGGTGGCCGAACGCAGGGCCTCGATACCGTCGATGATCAAGCGACCCGCCGCTGCAGCGAAGTAATGGTTGCGGCTGCCGTGCTCGCGCCAGGCCATGGGCTCATCGCCGCGACCGAGCATCAGCGGCACGTTGAGGCGCTGGGCATGTTCGTGCAGGACCCGTAGGTCGAACTGCACCACATTCCAGCCGATGATTGCATCGGGGTCATGGGTGGCGAGCCATTGGTTGAGGCATTCGAGCAATTGGGCGCGGGTGTCGCAGTAGTCGAGCTTGAAGTCCACCGCGTCGGTTTTGTTGGGCGGGCCGAGCATGTACACCTGGCGTTCGCCGCAGCCTTCGAGGGCGATGGAATAGAGGTCGCCCTGGGCGGTGGTCTCGATGTCCAGGGACACCAGCTTGAGCGGCGGGCGGTAGTCGGGCGCGGGCTTCATCTGCGCGTCGCACAGGGCACCACTGGCATCGGGTGTACCGCCGAACCACACCGGCGCGGTGATGAAACGCTCCATCATGTAGCGTTCGGGTGGGCGTACGTCGGCTTCGTAGACGTCGACACCGGCGGCGCGCAGGCGTTTTTCCACGTCCATCAACTGGCGGTGCTGGCGGGTGTACAGGCCCAAAACCGGGCGGTGATGGAAGTCGCAGAGTTGCAGCGGGCGCAATTCGATATCGCGTTCGCCCTTGAGCAGCCAATCCAGCGGCTTACGGTGGGCCTCGGGGATGAACATCACCGAGGTCTGCACGGGTAGGCGGATAAACCGTGGGCCATGGTCTGTGGCCAGCCAGAAACTGACCTCTGTGCCCGTCGGGGTGTCGCGCCAATGCCGGGTCAGGACAAAACCCTGCTGTAAATCCACCGTACCGCACCTCAGGAATAGCTTTCAGGCGTTGATTCTACGCGGCATCCGCCCAAACGCGGCAGGTAAACGCGCACGCGGGCCGCAATCTGACAAATTTGTTGCAAGGCGTCGGGGGTATGCGAACCAGGCGCAGACCTTCATGACCCGTGGCCTGCCGCTGAACGGCGATGATATTTCCTACCATGGTTTGTACGGCATCCTGCCGCGTCAGATCATCTCTACCGACGCGCTGGAGCGAGTGGAAGTGTTTAAGGGGCGCAACGCGTTTATCAACGGCGTGCCCCCGGGAGGCTCGGGGATCGGTGGCGATGGCCGCGTAGGCGAGCATTTGGATATAGGCCAGCGGCTGGAAGACAATCGTTTTGGTGCACGGATAAACCTGTCCCAGCGCGAAGGTACTACCGGTATTGATGAGGAAACCCAGCGTTCGAAACTGTTTGCGCTCGGCCTGGACTACCGAGGCGATGCGTTGCGCGTATCGAGTGATTTTGTCTATCAAAAGCAGCGCATCAACGGTGGGTTCTTGAGCCAGGGCGATCCTCGCGTAGCCAAGTTGTCGGCGACGGTGGACTTCTAGCCGCAAGGCCAGTTGCCCTGCATCACGACTCATGGAAGCTGAGAACGACAAGGACGGGCATCAGTGATGATGCCCATTATCCGGTTTACGCCCGACGGGCTTTGCTCAAATAGTTTTCGATATTGCCCATCTGCTCGTCCCAGCCACGGGAGTTCATCTTGAAGGCTTTTTGCCTACGCTTCTCTGGCACCGTATCGAAACCGGATTCAACCACCCGTAGCAAAATGCCGGGCGCCCGATCCTCAATGGTGAATTCCACCAGTGTCGGGGTTTCCTTGTCGTAGTCGACGCCCTCTTCCACCGCAAAGGGGTGCCACCAGAAAGAGAACAGCGTCTGCGGCAGGATGCGTTCGATTTTGGCTTTCCAGATCACGTGTTCGTAACCTGGGTAGGTAATCGGTGCCTCTATGGTTTCCCCTGCCATAAAGGCTTTGCCCATGAGGGCGATACCAAACCAGTTACCGAATTGCTCGGCATTGGTGAGCGCTTCCCAGACCTGTTTGCGTGAAGCGTTCAGTAGAACTTTTCGCTCGATGCGATCTAATACGTGCATAAGTCACCTCCTCCGTTGACAGTAGGCGACATCAAACAATGCGCAACCTCAGGTTGTAAGCAATCATGATGACCCCGTCCTTGAACCGGCAATATGTTTATGACTAACCCATTGAATGGAAGTTGCTTCTGCAAAGGTGTTCGCTATCAGGTGGATCAACTGGACATGCCCATCAGCCATTGCCACTGCGCGAGCTGCCGCAAAATACACGCGGCCCCGTTTGTCGCCACTGCTGGAGTAATGCGCGAACATTTTCGCTGGACGCAGGGGGAGGAACTGCTGGCGTCCTTTGAATCGTCGCCGGCCAAGCTCAGGCATTTCTGCTCGCGCTGTGGCTCACATCTGATAGCAGAGCGTGGACATCAGCCCCATGTGATCGTGCGGGTGGCGACGTTGGACGATGATCCAGGCGTCAGGCCCACCTCGCACATCTGGACGGCCCATGATGTGCCCTGGCTTGCCCATCAAGGCATAGAGCAATGGGACGAGTGGAAGGCATGACTTAGACGTGCGGGTCACCTGGCGCTTTAGCCGGCGTCGCATATTGCGGCTTCAGGTGACCTGCCTGGTCAAGTAGCCAGGCATCCATGATTTGCCGCACCACCGGACCCGCGACGCGACCACCGGCCTCACCGTTTTCGATCATCACCGAAATCACGATTTTCGGGTGTTCGGCCGGGGCGAAGCCAACGAACAACGCATTGTCACGGTGGCGCTCCAGGGTCTTCTCACGGTTGTAGCGCTCACCCTGCTTGATCGCAACCACTTGCGCGGTACCGCTCTTGCCGGCAATACGATATTGCGCCCCTTGTGCGGCGGCCCGGGCGATACCGCGTGGGTCATGCATCACCAGTTGCATACCGTGGTTCACCTGTTCCCAATCACGCGGATCCTTGAGGACGACGTTGGGCATCGGGTTCTCGTCCACCGGCGGCTCGCCATTGATGGTCTTGGCCAAGTGCGGTCGATTCCACACGCCCTTGTTGGCGATCAACGCCGTGGCCTGGGCCAATTGCAGCGGTGTGACTTGCATATAACCCTGGCCAATGCCGAGGATCACGGTTTCGCCCGGGAACCAGGGTTGGCGCCGTGTGGCGCGCTTCCAAGCCTGGGATGGCATCAAGCCAGCAGACTCTTCGAACATGTCCAGGGAGACTTTCTGGCCAAGGCCGAACTCCGTCAGGTAGTCGTGCAGGCGGTCGATGCCCAACTTGTGGGCAAGGTCGTAAAAGTAAGTGTCATTGGAACGCATGATGGCGGCATCCATGTCTACCCAGCCATCGCCGCTGTGGTTCCAATTGCGGTATTTGTGGTCAAAGTCGGGAAGTTGGTAGTAACCAGGGTCGAACACCCGGGTCTGTGCGGTGACGACACCGCTATCGAGGCCGGCGATGGCCACTTCCGGCTTGATGGTCGAACCTGGCGCGTAGAGTCCCCGCAGTACGCGGTTGAACAGCGGCCGGTCGATGGAGTCGTGCAGCGCGGCATATTCCTTGAAACTGATGCCAGTGACGAAGAGGTTCGGGTCAAAGCTCGGCTTGCTGACCATGGCAAGCACTTCGCCGGTTTGCGGATCGAGGGCAACCACCGAACCGCGGCGATCGCCCAGGGCCTCTTCCGCAGCTTCCTGGAGCTTCACGTCGAGGCTCAGGACGATGTTTTTGCCAGGGATCGGGTCTGTGTGCTTGAGTACACGTAGCACACGGCCCTGGGCATTGGTCTCGACCTCTTCGTAGCCGACATGGCCATGCAGTTCAGATTCGTAGAAACGCTCGATACCGGTTTTGCCGATGGACTGCGTGCCGCGGTATTCCACCGAGTCGAGGGCTTTGGATTCTTTCTCATTGATCCGTCCTACATAGCCGATGGAGTGGGCAAAATGCGCACCCAGTGGGTAGTGACGGACGAATTGCGGTTCTACATCTACTCCTGGCAGACGGAACTCATTCACCGCCAGCAATGCAATTTGCTCTTCGGTCAACTCGTAAAACAACGTTACGGGGACGAATGGGTGGCGTGCCTGCTTCAGGGCCTTGTCGAACAGTGCGCGATCTTCAACAGGCAGGTGCAGCAAGTTGACGATGGCGTCGAGCTCGCCCTTGAGGTCGGTGGTGCGCTCGCGGGTGATGGTCAGGTTGTAGCTGGGCCGGTTATCGGCCAGGACCACGCCATTACGGTCATAGATGAGGCCACGCGTCGGCGTGATGGGCAGCACGTGGACGCGGTTGTTTTCAGAAATCGTGGAGTGGTAGTCGAACTGTATGACTTGAAGGAAATACATGCGCCCCACCAGGGCACACGTAATGCCGATCACCAACAACGCACAAGCGAGCAGGCGCTTGTTGACCAGCCGATTCTCTTTTTCGTGATCTTTAATCGGTATAGGTTCGGGCATTTCTACAGCATCTCGTTGAAGAAGGTCGACGCCGCATCCTGCGATGAAAGATCAGTCCTTGGGAAATGTGCTGCACCATACCAAAAATGCAGAAACACTTCGGATTGAATTCTCCCAACGGCACTCTGAAGTGAGCTCCATGTCGATGGGTACGGTGACACCACAACTGCCCTTGGGGATATTCAAGAGTTCACTCGGCCAGGCGTTTGCACTTTTCGACCGAGCAAAACAAAACCCCACCTGCTTTCGCAAATGGGGTTTCGGAATTTAATCTTGACGATGACCTACTCTCACATGGGGAAACCCCACACTACCATCGGCGATGCATCGTTTCA